>CAYRKE010000098.1:0-28373 GCA_964424695.1 uncultured Polyangiaceae bacterium | reverse complement strand
GCCACGCGGAACCTGGAGCTTCCGGTCCTCAAATACTGGTGTATGTTCCGGTCCGGTGCTCGGTCCCGCTTCGCCATCAACCAGGCTTGCCGGGCGGGCTTTCTGCCAACCTCTCGCAGTAGAACTACCCCCTCGAAGCGATCGATGGCCGCGCTCGGACGTTCAGGTAGTGAGCGGGACCGTGAGCTGGTGCACGCTGATCCCGAGCGGGCTCGTCTCGATGATGGTCGCGTCCGCGTGAACCCCACTCGGTGCCTCCCCCACCGAGCCGACATTAACGACCCGCACGTCCCCGACAAATCGCTCAAAGGGGACATGGCTACCACCACAGACGACGATATCTCCACAGTCCTCGCCGAGTAGCGCCGAGATCTCGGAGTCATCCATGTCGATGGTCATTGGCTCGGTTGGATCGGTTGGAGAGCCATGAACGAGCACGAGGGAATGGCCCGATTCTACGGGAAGGCGAGCAGTCGTAGCGAGGCGACCCAGCCTCGTAACGATGACCTCTCCGAGCTGCTGGTGCGTTCTGCGTAAGCACTCGATCCGCTCCCGTTCGGTCTCGCCAGTTGCGCCGAGCTTGTTGGGATCCACGCGAGCCAGTGCCCGATCACCCAGCCCTTGGGTGCACACAGCCCTGAGCTCGATGAGCCGCATCCAGACCCCCAGTGGATCCGGCCCCGGGAAACACAGGTCCCCACAGACCAGCAACTGGTCCCAGCCGTGGTGGTCCGCTTCGCGAAGAACAGCGTCGAGCGCGGCCAGATGACCGTGAATGTCGGAGATGCAGAGGAATCGCACGCTTGCCCTCAGTTCTTAGGGGTGCCAGCGAATGAACACAAGCCGAAAGTTCGCGAGTCTGACGCGGCCAGTGGGCCCGCGCCCGAGGCGGGCTCTCACGGCCCCCCCGGACACTGAGACATCCCCTCCGCTCCTCGTCCTCCCCGAGGCCGAAACCCCGAATCCCCCGGGCCCGGCCCGTACCCCCCCAACCCGAACCGGACACGTTAGAATTCGCAGCGGTGTACAGTCTAGACGCGTCGAACCTGCTCTCGCTGGCCGAAACCATTGCTCCCGAGCACTACGAGGCAGTGCGCGCAGAACTCGGGAACCAGGCCCCAGCCATAGCCTTGCTCTTGGGCTCGGTCTTCCCTCCACTGCGGGCTCGACATGATTGGCAGCTCGACGCACTCCGCTCCGTGTCCCGCGAAGGCTGGAGCGCGCAGCGTCAGCGGGTGGACTATGTCGGCGGTCTGCGGGCTAGCCTTGCGGCTCTCCTCGACCCGGGCGACGTAGGACGCGCGCTGCGGCGGTATGCGTGGCGTGAGAAGGCCCGAATTGCCCTGAGAGAGCTCATCCCCGCCGCCTGGGGAGGCGCTGGGCTAACCGCGACAGCCAGGGAGTTGAGCGAGCTGGCTGAGGCGCTCCTCGAGGTTGCCGTGGCGCACGCCGCAGCGTGGGCCCAGGAGCGCTGGGGCGCACCCAGACGCTCGGACGGGAGCGATGCCGAGCTCATCGTTCTGGGCCTCGGCAAGCTCGGCGGGCTGGAACTCAATGCGGGGTCGGACATCGATCTCATTTTTCTCTACGACACCGATGACGGCGGCAGCCGCCTATCGTTGCATGAGCACTGGACTCATGTGGTCCGGCGCACCGTGGCGGTACTGGACGAGTCGACCGCCGACGGTCGCGTCTGGCGAGTCGATCTTCGGCTGCGTCCCGAAGGCAGCCGCGGAGCCGTCGTTAACTCAGTAGCCGCGGCCGAGCGCTACTACGAGACGTGGGGACGGATGTGGGAACGCGCCGCCATGCTCCGGGCCCGGTGCTGCCTGGGCCAAGGCGCGTTGTGGGACAACTTCAGCCGAGACGTGCTTGCTCCCTTCGTCTACCGACGCAAGGTGGACCCTTCGATCGCCCGCGAGATGGTGGAAATGGTCCAGCGTTCGCGCCTGGAGTTGAGCTCGGCACCAAGCCGGGATCTCAAGCTCGGTCCGGGTGGCATCCGCGAGGCAGAGTTCTTCGTTCAGGCGCTGCAGCTCATCTGGGGCGGCGTTGATCCGAGTGTCCGGAGCCCCAGCACCCTCGCCGGGCTGGCTCGCCTGCGCAGTCGAGGCCTGGTCACCGACCGAGAGGCCACGACCATCTCCGACGCGTACCTCCTCCTTCGCCGCGTCGAGCATCGAGTTCAGTGGATGAGCGGCCTGCAAACCCACTTGCTTCCTTCGACCGAGACCGAGCTCGACACCCTGGCCATGACACTGGGGTACGACCGGGGTGAGAGTCTGACCGAGCGTCTCGAGCTCGCTCGGCACGCGGTCGAAACGATGTTTCATGCCTTGGCCCCGGAGGCCCCGCGTCCTCAGGGAGCGTTCCACGTTCTTCTGGCACGAATCGATTCTGCCGTCCGCTGCGACGAGCTCACGGAGACGTGTCGAGAACTCTTGGGTGACGCCGAGGTGGCGGATCATCTGTTCGCGCTTGCGCATCGCCCGGACAGTATCCTGGGAGACCTGACCCGTTCCCGATATCCGGAATTGGCCGCAGAGCTGCTGGAGGCGATTGCGGGGGCGTCGGATCCAGAGTTGGCTGCTCGCTATCTCCGCGCCTTCTTCAGTCGCTTCGAGGCGGTACACCCTTACGTGACTGCCTTCGCCGAGGATCCGCTGGCACTTCGCCGGCTCGTTGCGGCCGTAGGGGCCAGTACCCTGGTGGGCGATGCCATCGTGGCACATCCCGACCTCTCACTGATACTGATGTTCGGAGAGCTCACAGCACCGGACGCCCGCGCGCGAGTCAGGGAGGAGCTTGCGCTGGTGTCCGACCTGCCCGAGTCCGACCCCTTCGAACGGCGAGAAGCCTTCGTTGGCGCGCTTCGCCGTGCGAAACGCCGGGTAGCCGTCGAGCTCGCGGTGGCGGATCTCGCCTCGGCCGTCGAACTTCGAACCGTGACGCGTACTCTCTCCGATCTGGCTGACGAGGTTCTCATCCGCGCGGTGAATTATGCCTTTGGCGGCGCGCCATCGGGCCTCGCCGTCATCGCCGTCGGAAAGCTCGGCGGCCGCGACATCGGCTATGGCTCCGACCTCGACGTGATCTTTGTGTTCGATCCAGACGCGGCCCCGGACCCCGATGAGGCAGCGCAGTACTTCATCCGACGGGCACAGACGGTAATCCGGCTCATCTCGACGGCACATCCCGAAGGTCCGGGGTACGAACTCGACACGAGACTGCGTCCCTCGGGTTCGGAAGGAATGTTGGTCACCTCTCTGGCGTCCTTCGCCCGCTACCACGGCGTCAGTCTGTCCGGCACCGAGCGCACTAGCGGCATGCCGTCGGTCTCCCGGTCTCGGTCGTCCTGGGAGCGACAGGCCTTGCTTCGAGCTCGCGCCAGCGCTGGCGATGAAGACCTCGGCGTTCGCGTCGAGGCAATTGCGGCCGAGGCAGCCTATGAGCGGGGCCCCGCCCCGATCGAGGAGATGCACTATCTGCGCATGCGTATGGAACGAGAGCTCGCAAAGGAGAACAAGTACCGCGCCGACCTCAAAACCGGTCGCGGAGGACTCCTCGACATCGAGTTTCTAACCCAGTGGCTACAGATGGCGCACGGCTTCGATCGCTCGGTACGCACCCCGGACACCCTTGTCGCGCTTGCCGCTCTGCGGGCTGGCGGATACCTCGAGGAGCGACACCATGCCGTGCTAACCGACGGCTACGCCTTCCTCCGACGACTGGAGCAGCGCATGCACGTCCTTCGTGGTGCCGGTGATAGCGTCATCGACCGGAGGGAACTCGGGCTCCCCCAACTGGCCAGGCGCATGGGATTCCAAACGCGCGGCAACGTTCCGGAGAAGGATGTCATGCTCAGTCACTATCGTCAGGTCACCGAGCGCGTCCGCTCGGTGTACTGCGAAGTGCTAGGCGTCAAGGGGTAGTCCTACTGCCGCAATCGCTCCGGCAGCAGATGGTCCGGGCGGATGCCGCGCTTCCGTCGGATCCACCAGGTGATGAAGTTGGGTAGTGCATGTGTGAGAGGGGGAACGTAGGTGCGGCGCGGTGCGCTGGTGGCGGCATGGCGCCCGCCCGCTATTACCTCGCAGACCCTGGATGCCGTTTTCACCAGCGAGCGGTGCGGATGCTCCAGCTCTGCGGGGTTCGACGTGAGCTCACCGCCAGCATGAACCCCAGTACGCAGCTCTCAACACTATGAGCAACCCTGCCGACACGAACCTCACGAGAGCCACGCTGGCCCTCCTCGACCACCTCTCGGAGGGTTGCCAGATCATCGATCGCGACTTTCGCTACCTGTACGTCAACCAGGCTGCCGCCAGACACGGGCGCAGCACCCCACAGGACCTGGTTGGACGAACCATGATGGAGGCCTACCCGGGTATCGACCACAGCCCGATGTTCCCGAGCATTCGCCGCGGACTGCAGGGGGGTGCCCCGGAGAGACTGGAGAACGAGTTCGTCTACGCCGATGGTTCAGCAGCGTCGTTTGATCTCAGGATCCTGCCCGTTGCTGAAGGAGTGGCAATCCTCTCTCTGGACATCACCAAGCGCAAGCAGGCCGAACAGATGGCTCAGCACACCAATCGGGCACTCGCTGCGCTCACCAGAAGCGGCTCTGCAGTGGCCGGTGAGAGCGGTGACTCCAGAGTCACAAGGGACATTGCTTGGGCCGTGATCGAGCGCAACATTGGCAGACTCGTCACCCGGGAACGAGACCCACAAGTCCTCATCACCGAGGCCTGCAGACTGTTGGCAGAGTCGTGCGATTACGCGGCGGCCGCCATCGTCACGTGTAGGGGAGAATGGCTGCTGGGGTCTGCCGGATCGGGCGGAGAGCCTCGAGTCGAGTGTCTGCGACAGATGGTTCGGAACCAGGTGCTCAGCGACTGCGCAGAGCGGGCGTTGAACGAGCCTCACAGGGAAGTCCTCCGAACTCACTGTGGTACGTGCCCGAGGCACCTCGCTCCCAGCGAGCCCCAGGACGCACCCAATGCCCTGACGGTCCGCCTCAAGAGTGAAGGCGAGGTCTACGGCACGTTGCTGGTTGTCCGCCACCCTGGCAGTGTGGCGCAGGAGGACGAGCTCTCCACCCTTCGCGAGATAGCTAGCGACATCGCGTTCGCTCTGCGGAGTATGGAGCTTGAGGCCGAGCGCCACCAGGTGGTACAGCAACTCAAGACGACCCATGATCGGCTTGGCGCCATCATGCGGGCCTCCCCCGCCGCCATCTACGCGGTCGATCCCGATGGGATCGTCCTCAGCTGGAACGAAGGAGCCGAGCGACTCTTTGGGTGGTCAGCGTCAGAGGCGATCGGGGCTTCGCTACCGCCGGCTCCGGCGGCTAGGCAGGCCGAGTGCGCGGAGCTCAGACTGCGTGTCCTCCATGGCGAGTCTGTCACAGCGCTCGACACCGAGCGCCTCCGCAAGGATGCTACCGTAGCCTGGCTCAGCCTCTCTGCTGCCCCCTTGTACGATGCGTCGGGCACCGCGGTCGGCATCACGTTCGTCGCGATCGACATTGCCCCGCGCATTCGGGCGGAGCGCGAGCGCGAGCTCGTGGTGTCTTTTCTGCGCCTCACCAATGGCGCGCGCACCACGACCGAATTGGTGGACCAGGCCGCGGCCTTCTTCAAGGTCGGCCTCGAATTCGAAGGGGCTGCGGTACACCTCAGGGACGCGCAGCACAGACGACCCCTGTGGGCGCCAGACGCTCTCGAGGGGTCGGCGAGCGACGACAGCTGGTTTTTCCCCCAAGCGGGCGCCGGGACCAAGGGCGCGTGCTGCTCCGCGCTCCCCAATGACGACGGGCGCTGCGACCAGACGGATAATCCAGAGTCGTCCCTCCCGCAGGCATCCAGCTACTGCGCCAACAGCGCAGCGGAGTTGCAGTCGCGGCCTCCCCCACAAAACGACCTCACCTCCCAGAGCGTGGGCGCTCTGGCAAATGGGCTTGAATCCATTGGGATTTTCCCCCTTCAATTTGGCCAACACTGCCTCGGCGCCCTGCAGCTAAGCGACAGTCGACCTGGACGATTCACCCCAGACACCATTACCGTCACCGAGCGGCTAACCGGACGCCTCGCGATCGCGCTGGCAAAGACGCTTGCCGAAGAGCGGCTGGCCTCGTCCGAAGCTCGGTACCGGGAGCTGGTCTCGAGTCTCCAGGATGTGGTCTTCTCGCTCGACGCCGAAGGAACTGTCCTCTACGTAAGCCCGGCAATCACGAGGGTATACGGATACCCGCCTGAGGAAGTCGTCGGCAGGCATTTCTCCGAACTCGTTCACCCGGACGACTACGAAGCCCTGGCTCGGAGCTTCGCGCGTACCCTGCAGGGCATCGTCGCTCCTCACGAATTTCGAGGCATCGATAAGCTCGGCCGCATTCATCATCTGCGCAGTTCGAGTCGGGTCCACCTGCTGGAAGGGAAACCGGTGAGCGTCGCTGGCGTAATCATGGACGTCACCGACCTCCATCGTGCCGAAACGGCCGAACGACAAAGCGAGCAACGCTACCGTTCGCTCTTCGAGCGAGCAAGTGTTGGGCTCGCCCACTGCCAGATGGTCTACGAAGACGAGCAACCGGTTGACCTCCGGATTCTCGTCGCCAACCCGGCGTTCGAGCGGATTACCAGCCTCCAGGGCGTCGCTGGCAAGCAGCTGTCGAAACTCGTTCCTGGCATCCTGGAGAAAACCCCTCGGCTCCTCGAACTCTGCAATCTGGCCGTTCACGACGGAGAAACCAGGCACTCGGAGATCCACATCGAGCCCCTCGACCAATGGTTCGATATCTCCGTCTACAGCCCGCATGAAGGACAGTTTCTGCTGATACTCGACGACATCACCGAACGCAAGCGCGCCGAGGCGAGGCTCGTCGAGTTCAACAACCGGCTCGAATGGCTCGCGCAGGTCGTCCAAGCGCTCTCGCAGGCTCACGACATCGCCACAATCGTACCGCTTGTCCGTCAGGCGGCTGCAGCTCTGGTAGGGGCCGACGGCGCTTCGTTCGTACTCCGAGATGGGGACCAATTCCACAGCTCGGAGGGCCCGTCCTCCGTTCCCACGCAAGGGGCAGAGTATGCGGATTACGTCTGCGCCTGGACCATGCTTCACAGGGAGCCCCTCGTGGTCGCAGACACGACGAAGGATCCCAGATTCGATCCGGCGTCCTTCGATTCCACGCTCGTGAGGAGCGTCTTGGCGGTGCCGCTGCGCGCACACCAACCAGTGGGAGCCATCTGCGTCCACTGGGAGGCGGCCCACGCAGCGACGCCAGAAGACGTGCGCATCTTGCAGGCGCTTGCCGACGCCACGTCGGTGGCGATAGAGAATGCTCACGCACTCACCGAGATCGAAGAGAGTCAAGCACGAACGCGGGCGATATACGCCCACCTGCCGGGACCCACCTTCGTCTGGAAGCGCCAAGGCGACACCTTCGTATTGGCTGACTTCAACAGGGCGGCCGAAGCGAGCGGTCGCGGCACTGTAAACCTCCTGGGCAAGACTCCTGACCAGCTGCCTTACCCGATGCCGTACCTTGGGGAAGACCTCGAGAGCTGTCATCGGAATCGGTCGGCAACTCGGCGAGAGCTCGAATGTAACGTACCGGACACCCTGGAACGTCGACGGGTCGTTATGAGCTGCGGCTTCGTTCCCTCGGACATGGTCATCGCCCACGTGGAGGACATCACCGACCAGCGCAAGCTGGAAGACCGACTTCGGATGTCTCAGCGACTCGAGGCAGTCGGCCGCCTCGCGGGAGGAATGGCGCACGACTTCAACAACCTGCTGAGTGTCATCCTCAGCTACGCGGGCTTGGTGTTCGATGCTCTTCAACAGGATGACCCCGTACGCGAGGATATCCAAGAGATCCAGCGCGCGGCGCGGCGCGGTGCGGTCTTGATCCAGCAGCTCCTGGCCTTCAGCCGCAAGCAGGTGCTAAACCCCAAGGTCCTCGACCTCAACGGAGTCGTGACCGGAATGGAGGGCATGCTCCGCCGCCTCCTCGGCGAAGACATCGAGCTGTCCACGCGCCTGTGCGACACGCTCGGAAGCGTCACGGCAGATGCAAGTCAGCTCGAACAGATCATCATGAACCTCGCGGTGAACGCCCGGGACGCGATGGCCCAGGGTGGCACGTTATTCGTCGAGACGGAAAACCGAGACCTCGATGAGGGCTATGCGGCCCAGCACGTCGCGGTGAAGCCGGGTCGCTATGTCATGCTCGCAGTCAGCGACACGGGCGCCGGCATGGACGATGTGACACGAGAACACATCTTCGAGCCCTTCTTCACCACCAAGGAGAAGGGCAAGGGAACTGGTCTGGGCCTCGCCACGGTCTACGGCATCGTCAAGCAGAGCGGTGGCAATATCTGGGCATACAGCGAACCTGGACGAGGCTCCACGTTCAAGCTGTACCTACCAAGAGTCGACACCAAGCCGGAGGGGATCAGGCGCGCCCAATCGCCCAAGGTCACCACGGGCTCCGAAACCGTGCTGGTCGTCGAGGACGAGCACATGGTGCGCGGCATCGCGGAACGGATCCTGCGAGCTGCGGGGTATACTGTGCTGTCCGCGGCGGGCGCCGAGGCGGCGCTCTTCGTCTCAGGGCAGCACCGCGGCATCATCCACCTACTACTGACTGACGTGATCATGCCCCAGATGAACGGACCAGAATTGGCAGCGAAACTCATCGAGCGCTCGCCGGGGCTGAAGGTCCTCTACATGTCCGGGTACACCGATACCGCAATATCGCAGAAGGGCATCCTGTCCCCGAATACCGACTTTCTGAGCAAGCCCTTCTCTGCTCGAGAGCTCACGCGAAGGGTCCGCGAGGCGCTGGACCGCCCTTGATCCACGGAACGGCCCGGCTCCGGGCTCCGTGACCGCTTGCGGGGTGGGCGCTGTCCTGACCGCCGAGCCCGACGTACAGTCCCAGCGAACGATGGCTGGTGCGAGGAGCCCCGGGTGTCTTTCGGACGGGCACCGTCGTGCCAGGTTCCGTGCCCAGGGGTTGCGGCTGAACGCAGGCTCCAGACTCTCATCGCGATCCATCGTGGGTCGCCAGCCCACTTGCTATCACCCAAGCGTCGAGCCCCCCACCGCGGAGTAACGACCACACCGAGGGCGGGGCTGGCGCAATATTGCCGGACTCTGGTAGATTATGCCGGTCGGGCTCCTGGTGAGGGACCTCGCCGAACGGTTCGCCCAAGGCTCGCGGTCGCTTGATTGACGCTGCCGCAGCCAATTTCCGTACGGGCACTGGCGCCCGGGCAGTCAGACATTGCGACGATCGCACCAAGCAGACCACCAGCTCACCGCACTCTGGAAACACGGCATGCAGACACCCAACGCTCAATCGCCCGGTACACAACCCAAGGCTACCCGTGGTCAGGTGCTCATCGTCGAAGATGAGGAAGCTCTGCGAAGGGCGTACGGTCGTATACTCGAGTCGGAGGGCTTCGCTACGACGCTTGCAGCATCGGGCGAGGAAGCGCTCTATGCGATGCAGAACCACCAGTTCCACGTCATTGTCAGCGACATCCGTCTGTCCGGAATGGATGGTCTGGAACTGCTTCGCGCCGTAAGGCACCTTGATCTCGACATTCCCGTGGTTCTGGTCACGGGAAGCCCGACCATCGAGAGCGCCGCCCAGGCGGTGGAGTATGGAGCGCTACGCTACCTTCTCAAACCGGTGGAAGTCCCCGACCTGATCGAGACCGTGGACCGTGCCGTCAAGCTTGGTCGCATTGCTGGGTTGAAGAGGGAAGCTTCGGCGTACCTCGGCCACGAAGGTCAACTCGGCGGGGATCGGGCCGGTCTCGAGGCCAGCTTGGATCGCGGCATCGAAACGCTGTGGATGGCATATCAGCCGATCGTGGACCCCCGTAGCCTCCAGGTGCATGCATTCGAGGCCCTGGTGCGAACCCGCGAACCCTCATTGCCCCATCCCGGGGTTCTCTTCTCCGTCGCCGAACGGCTGGGTCGCGTTCACGAGGTTGGGCAAGCGATCCGGAGAAACGTCGCGCAAACGCTGGCAGAACGAAAGTACTCGGGCGATATCTTCATCAACCTCCATTCCAGTGACCTATTCGACGATTCGCTGTTCTCACCGGAATCCCCCATCGCTCCGTATGCGTCGCAAGTGGTGCTGGAGATCACCGAGCGCGCGGCCCTGGACAGTCGAGGAGACATCCCGGGGCGCATCCGTCGGCTGCGCGCGTTGGGATTTCGTATCGCAATCGATGACCTCGGTGCGGGCTACGCCGGCCTGAGCTACTTTGCGCTGCTCACACCGGACGTGGTGAAGTTGGACATCAGCCTGGTGCGCAACATCCATCAAGAGGAGATCAAACGCAGATTGGTGGGGTCCCTAACCACGGTCTGTCGAGATCTCGGCATGTTGGTCGTCGCGGAAGGCGTCGAGACCACGACCGAGCGCGACGTCATTCTCGAGCTGGGCTGCGACCTTCTGCAGGGATTCCTGTTCGCAAAGCCCGCGCCCCCGTTCCCCGAAGTGTCTTGGCACAGCTGAAGCCTGCCTATCCGAGAGCCCCACGAACCGGGCGGGGCGCCGATTCCCGCAGCGCCCTTGCCGCATCGATTGCGCCGTAAGTGAAGATGATGCTGGCCCCGGCGCGACGAAGGCATAGCAGACTCTCGAGTAGGCACGCCTCGTAGTCGATGATCCCCTGTGCCGCCGCGAACTTGAGCATCGAGTACTCACCGCTCACGTGGTAGGCCGCCACGGGCAGCGCGGTCATGTCTGCGACGCGGCGGATGACATCCGCGTAGGGAAGGCCTGGCTTGACCATGAGCCAGTCGGCGCCCTCGGCTTCGTCGGCTCTCACTTCGCGCATGCACTCCCTGAGGTTGGCCGGGTCCATCTGATAGGTCCGCTTGTCTCCGCTGCGCGGCGAGGAGTCCAGCGCCTCGCGAAAGGGACCGTAGAATGCGGATGCGTACTTACAGCAGTAGCTGCAGATCCCGACGTTGGAGAACCCCGCCGTATCAAGCGCCTGCCGAATCACGGCTACGCGACCATCCATCATGTCGGAGGGTGCGACGAAGTCCGCTCCGGCGCGCGCCTGAGAAACCGCCATCTGCGCCAATAGCGGCAGCGTTTCATCGTTGTCGATCCTGCCATTGATGACGACACCGTCGTGGCCATCACTGGAATACGGATCGAGCGCAACATCGGTGATGACGACAAGCTCTGGAATCGCGGATTTCAGCGCGCGGACGGCACGCTGAAGGAGGCCGTCGTCGTTGAGGCTCTCAGTACCACGGGAGTCCTTGAGCGCATCCGCGAGGGCCGGAAACAAAGCAACTGCCTGCACGCCAAGTGCGTGAGCTTCTTGCGCCTTGGCCACCAATCGGACAATCCCGAGCCGGGACTGCCCGGGCATGCTGACTATCGGGTGCTCGACGTCACCGCCCTCCTGCACGAACAGCGGAAGCACCAAGTGCGCAGGCGACAGGTGGTTCTCGGCAACAAGACCTCGGACACCAGGGGTGGCTCGGTTTCGACGCGGACGAGCAATCAGCATGGCCCGGAGCATAACCCCAACTCGCCCCGCTGTAGAGTCACTCCTCCACCATTGGCGCCCCGGAATCTGCCCAGAACACCGACGCGCGTCAGCCCCGAAACGCTCGTGGAGCTGCCCTGGACCTTGGGAGCGAGACCCCATCTGCTCGACCTGGGAGTGCTCTTGGGGGCTACTCGGTCGACACCGTGATCAGCTCCGGGGCAAAACAGCTCAGCGTCTTCAGACTCCTGCGCTGCCAGAGCACATCGGGATCGGATAGGAAGCAAACGCGATAGCGTCTCTCGGGCTCAGTCTCCTGAAGGCGGACGATCCAGCCCACCAGGCTCTTGAAGCATGAGGAGTTCATGAACTGCAGCTCCCTCATGTCAACCACGAATTGAGCCACGCCGGAGTGAATCGCTCGCTCGTGCACCTCGCGAAACAGGCCGTCCAGTGCATCGCTGACCCGCATGTCGGCTGTCCCTTTGAGGCTCAGAGTCAGCCGGTCGTGCTCGGCTTGAGCGGCAACCTCAAGCTCGGCAAGCTCCACAAACGGCAATTCGGGCACAGTCATGGCGTCGCCCCCCTGTCTACCTCGGTAATGCCCAACACGCGAACCTCATCGCTTGGCGCGGGCTCCAGCACAACGCGCACATCCGCCTCGGCGCGAAGTCGAGCCAGGCCGAGCCTGGAACCGGCTCCCTGGAGGAGGCTGCGTCGCATGACTTCCTGATACGCTTCGAA
The DNA here is from genome assembly GCA_964424695.1 of uncultured Polyangiaceae bacterium. Classification (GTDB taxonomy): domain Bacteria; phylum Myxococcota_A; class Polyangia; order Polyangiales; family Polyangiaceae; genus JAEWRL01. Next base: position 16,095 of record CAYRKE010000098.1, on the reverse strand, counting down.
GGGGTCTCCGCTGGAATCGAGCTCATCGAGGAGCGCCCTGAGGGCTCGCGCGTTCTCCGGCGTGGTCCGGTTGTGGGTCCTGATGCTGACGACTGCCCGCGAACCGACCGAGACAACCTCGATTCGCAAGGTCGCCTCGCCATCCGACGAGTACTTGACCGCATTCTCGAGCAGTTCGTGGGTTGCGAGCGCGACGCGATCCATCCCGTCCCGGTCAAGCAGCGTCTCTTCGTAGAACTCGGTCACAAACCTGCGAATGACGGACACGAGCTTCGCGTCTGGGCGGAACCTCAGCTCGCAGTAGCCAAGGTCCAGCCGTGCCGCGCACGAAGACAGTGAGGGACACGCAAGGGGACCCGTCGTCGGTGGGTTCACAGGCGCACTAAACGTCGAGCGTGCCGCAATGTTTAGGTTGGCATCAGCCCTCGGATGGCCACCATGTACTCCGGAACCTGGCACGGATGGCCGCCCACACAGTACGGCTAGCCGACGCAATCGCCTCCGTCGGCGCAAGGGCGTCGGAAGGAGGGACGATTCACCGACGACCTGCTGCGCTGGGTCGGCCCTCGTCAAGCGGGACCGCGGCGGGGCGCAACGCGGCGCCCGTCACTTATCCAGGGGTGCGCAGGACCGTATCGCTCATATGGGCACGCCGTCCCACTCCTCAGGCCATCACCAGCCGAACTCGTCGGCCATGGCGCGTCCCGATCACCCGGCTCCCCCCAAGCCCTGACCCCCTTGGCACCCCGTGACCGTCACCCAGCCAGCCCCAACCCCTTCGATACACACCGGGATCCAACAGCTCGGAATAGGACTCGACCATCTCGCGAAGGATGATGACTTCGCCTCGCTCGACACCGTCTCGAGTCTCGCTCACACGATCCACCTCACCGCCGAACGCGAGGGGCTCTCGGAGGTCGCGACTGCGCTCTGGCACGTGTGCCAAGTCCTGGAGGCAGTGCGGCAAGGTGAGCTCAGAGCGAGGGAAAGCGTCTGGCGCCAGGCAACGGCTGCGTGTCGCGCAGCCCTCGTGGCTTGCGAGATTGCCAACAAGCAGCGGCAATCGGATTGGATAGGAACGTTCAAGACAACTCGCGCACTTGCCGTCGGAGGTGAACCCGCCCATCGCGAGAGAATGGTGGACGCCGCTCGCAGAAAGCGGGTCGATCTCGTCATCTGTGAGGATGTTGTGTCGGCGGTGGTCGAGCTCGCCCAGCGCGACTTCGATGTCGTGGTCTACCTTGAGCATGCCGGCAGATCTCTGAGTCGGGATATGCCGATGCTGGCCAAGGGAATCGGGGGGCGTTCCCCCCTCGCCGTGATCGGACTCACAGAGGACTTTGCCAATCGTCTGTGCGCCGCACGCGCCGGAGTGCAGCTCTACATCCGGCAGAACGTGCCGCCGGACGCGGCCCTCTCGATGATTGCCTCGCTCGCCGCCCGAAATGGTGACGAACCCGCGCGGGTTCTCACCCTGCTCGACGGGGACACCGAGGGTATACTCGGGGCCTTCTACCACGCTGGGTTCACCGCTGAATCCATCAAGGAGCCCGAGCTCATGTTACAGACGGTTGCACGGTCTCGTCCGGACGTGCTCGTCATGGACGCGGCCGTTGGCGGGCTATCCGCGACGGATCTTTGCCGAGTTCTTCGCGCAGATCCTTCGTGGAAATGGCTAAAGGTCATTCTCCGCGCCCCGCAGCGGTCGCCCGAATTCCTGACCGCCGCTATCGAAGCCGGAGCTGACGAGGTCTTCGACAGCACCTTGCCCGAGACGGAACTCATGGCGCTCATCGCGTCCGGGGTGAAGCGCTCGAGGAGCTTTCAGGAGGACTCGAGTCAAGACCTCTTGACTGGCCTGCTCACGCGACGAGCGTTCATCGACGCTTTTAGTGGACGTCTGGCGGAAGCGAGACGCTGCAACAAGCTGCTGAGCGTCTGCCTCATCGACGTCGATCACTTCAAGGTAGTCAACGATACTCGCGGGCACAGCACCGGTGATCGTGTCCTCGCGAACTTGGGAAACCTTCTTTCGAGCCGACTCAGAACCGAGGATCTTCGCAGCCGTTGGGGTGGAGAGGAATTCGTGGTGGCCTTCTACGGGGAGTGGACGCTCAGTGCCCGAGAGATCCTGCTCCGCATCACCAGCGAATTCGCGAAAATCGACCATTCGGGCGGTGAAGGACCCCCGCTGCATGTCACCCTGAGCGCGGGCATCGCCGCATACCCGCTGGACGGTGGATCATTCGACGAGCTCATCGTCTGTGCCGACCGCCGGCTATACGCGGCGAAGAGCGAAGGACGGAACCGGATCCAAATCTGACGCGCCACGTCATGCCGATCTCCAGGGTGTGAGGAACTGCACCGAGCCCACTCTCGGTGCCCTCAATTCTACCGGGCCGTATCTCCGCCAAAGACCGATACCCAGCGTCGCAGAACGCGTGCCAGGATCAGTCGCGACGCAACGGGTTCGCCCTCAGCAGTGGGCGATGACGAGGCAGCCCCCTCGCAACAACGCGAATGCGCAGATTGCGGTCGCCCCCCTCAACGTGCGGCCATTGGTCCGGGGCGCGAGACCCAGCCCCCAGTCTTGTTCTGGTGGACGTCTACGCGTGTTCACGCACGTCTACGAGTGTTCACGGCTGGTGACCCCAGGCTCGCCGATCACCCCTGGCACCGGGCGAACCCCAAGAACCCGAGGAACTCCGAACCCGTCCTCGGCAAGCGCCCACTTCGGCAGCGCCGACGTTGCTCCTGATTCCAGTCAGCCACCCGTGACCGATAGGCGAGAACCTCGCGATCGTGCCGCTCCTGGCGGGCCAGAATCGTGGCAGCGTCGCTGTTCCCGTCGAGTTCGAAGGGACACGTCGTCGCCTCGATCAAGCGAAGCCGCTTGATGCCGCCACGTGGCGATGGCTCCGGGTCGAAGGGGAACACGACGCACCCCTGCGGACGGTGCGAATAGATGGTGCATCGATCATCGAGCCCGAGGTAGCGGCACCTGCCCCGCACATGACGGAGCACCATGACGCGCCTCCCTTGACGGAGCAGCGCGAAGGCCTCCGGTTCGTCGTCCATTTCGATACCGTCAGGAGCAACGAAGGACACGCATTGCCGAGCGTATTCGGCCGTGTGGCGCACGATCCGACGCAGATCGGCGTCAGTGATGGGCAGCAGGGGTTCGCGACAACAGTTGCCACATCCGGTGCAGCGCAGTCTCAAGTACTTCTGACCAGGGAACACGGTGCCTCACCCTGCCGCGAGTGGAGAGCCCCCAATCAAGGCCAGACACAACCCGCAGCCCGATTCTCCACGTCTATCGAAACTCGGAACTCCCGTCAATCACGCGCGCAGCCCCCCATCGCGACGCCAGATGAGACGACGCGGAGCCCAGCTCGGTCGGCGCTTGGAGCGCCGCGGCAGCCTCGCGTGTTCACGCCACGAGGCAACCTTGCAGACCGCCCCCAACAGCCCTGTCGCCGTCGCCTGCGAACCGAGAAGCGCTACTTTGCGCCAGCGCTCGCGGCCGGACCTGCGTCCGCCGATGACGCCGGAATCTCGACAGGGAGTCTGCCCTCGAGTATGGCGCGGTCTCGAACCTTGGCGGTTCGTTCGACGTGCTCGCGCCGCAGCTCTCCGACGCGCTGGTCGAACGCCGCACGGTCGAAGCGAAGCTCCAAGTCGAGACCCGCCGTCTCGCCCTCTTTGATGACAACCGTCTTCTCCACGGTGAGCATCCCCGTCGGAAGCAGCGCAGATACCTTCACCTGACCTGGGGGGATGCGCCCGATGCTGTATCGGCCGTCGAGGCCTGTCACCGCGAAGGTCGAGTACTTCAGCACGAAGACCTCGGCGCGCATGTAGCTGAATGCCGCATCCTCGAGGAGGAATCGCCCGGGCGCGTGCGGCAGCAGGGTCACCGGATCGCTCTTGGGAGTCACCACGAAGAGCGCCGCAGCTGGGGAGCCCTTGAGCAGCGGATTGAAGGGCCGAGGCCCGTCGTTCTTGACCCGAAGGGTCTGACCGTACGAAAGCACCACCGTCCGCTTGTCGTACCGGCACGCTTCATCAATGGTGACGGTCACGCTGGGCTCGGGTGCGGGAACGAAGCCGCTGTACCCCGTAACCGCGACGAGGACGTCTGCGGCTGTCCGCCCGGGCCCCTCGCGAAAGAGCGACTGGTAGAAAGGAACCCCGACGCGACACTGTGGATCCGTGAGACCGGTCACTGGCTCGGGCGGCGGGGCCACGTCTCCAACGATGCGGATGGTCCCAGCGACCGCCCCGGTTGGACCCGAGTAGGGGGCTGCCTTCGCGGGATTGATGGCGTCCAAAACCTTCTGCTTGTCGCCGGGGATTCCGATACCGCTCAGTGGATCGATCGGTTCGCTCTTCTTCTTGCATCCGAAAACCATCACCACCGAAAGAAGTCCCAAGGCAATCCAGCGCGCGCTCAGCACAACAGCCACCGTTCCTTCAACGAACTCAACGAAACGAACCGGAAGGTAGCCCAGCGCGTGAGTCGAGGCACGCAATACCCGCGTCTCCCGTGGAGGCGATCCCCGCCCGGCATCGGGAGCCCCCTCGGCCCCTGTCTTCGTGCCACGCCGCACCGGGTGCAAGACGTGACCCGCCCCGGGCGGCCCGCTTGCACCCTTCGGGCAGCCGTGTACTGTTCTCGGGTGACTCCACCGCGGGCGCTTCCCCGTGATCCCCGTCTTGGTGCGCCAACCCATGGTGGCGGGGGCCATGGCCTTGAGCCGTCGAAAGCAGCAGCCGCGGATCCGTCCCGAGCGCGCGAGAATGTGGGTAGGGGTACGCGAAACCCGTGGTGGTTCTCGACGACCGGCAGTGTCTGCAGCGGGGGAAGCCTGTTGCTGGCCTGGGCCACATGCCTGGCCCCGCTCGTCCCTGGATGTTCTCGGGGTGAGTCGCCCCACGAGGCCGCACCCAGCCCTGCAGGCCAACCGTCCGCCTGGCCCAGCCTCGGTCCGGCAGTGGAAATCCCACTCCGTCGTGCAGGAGAACGGGCCCAGGCCGCCACCTACACGTTTTCGGTCGAGCGCGTCGCTCTCTGCCCAGAGCAGCCGTATTTCCCTGCCGCGCGGGGCCGAGTCAGAATCGGCGTGGAGGTTTCGCTGGAGAACACGGGAAGCGACCCGCTTCTGGTCAATCCCTTCTATGCCGAGCTGCGCGACGAAGCCGACTACGCCTATCGATTCACTCTCGCCGGATGTGAGCCGAGCCTCGAAGCAGGACTGTTGCCCCCAGGCGGGAAACGGAACGGGTGGCTCAGCTTCGATGTCCGAGCAGCCGCGGCGGGGCTAGAGCTGCGCTACTCGCCCCTGAGAAGCGATGCCCGGCCTGGCCCAGCGGTTCGCTTCGCCCTCGGCGACGCCGCGAACCTGCAGCGGGGACCGGGCGCTCGCGAACAGAAGGATCGTTAGTAACGGGTGGCCCCGATTGGTTCGAGCTCGCGACTGCCGTGAACATACTCGGCCACCCGCTCGCTACTGGTTGGGTCTGCTGGATTCTACTGGAGAAGCTGACCCAACTCGGCCATTTGGATGCCCGCTCCAGGAAAGATCCCGAGCCCCAACACCATCACCGCGGCTGCAATCAGCGCCGCCACCACCATCCCGGAGCGCATCGGGACAGCCGTGGCCACACCTGGCGGGGCGTCCTTCATGTACATGAAGACCATGACGCGCACGTAGTAGTACGCGGCGATCACGCTGTTGAGTAGACCGATGATGGCCAGACCGTAGAGCTTGGCCTCGATGGCTGCCTGGAAGACGTAGAATTTGCCGAAGAACCCTACGGTAGGCGGAATGCCCGCCAGCGAAAGGAGAAACACCGAGAATGCCAGCGCGACGGCTGGATGTCGCTTCGCAAGACCCGCCAAGTCGTCGTAGTGGGCCGCCTCGGCGCCTCGCCTACCACACAGGATCAGTGCCCCGAAAGCCCCAGCGGTCGAAACCGTGTAGGCCAGCATGTAGAACATCGCGCTGGACACGCCGTGCGCAGAGCCGGGGATCGCCGCGACAGCGACGAGGACGTAGCCGGCGTGCGCAATCGACGAGTATGCCAGCATCCGCTTCACGGACTCCTGCCGCCCGGCCACGAGGTTGCCGACCGTCATCGTGAGCACCGCAAGCCCCCACATCAACGTGGGCCAACCCGTGCCCCAGCTGATCAGGTGAATGTCACCCATCGCGACGACCAGAACCCTCAACAAGACGGCGAAGGCAGCAGCCTTCACGACGACCGCCATGTACGTGGTGGCTGGCGTTGCAGCCCCTTCGTACGCGTCGGGCGTCCACATGTGGAACGGCACCGCGCTCACCTTGAACACGAGCCCCACCAGCACCAGCATCACGGCGATGAGCACGGTCGAGACCTCGGCGCCGCTGCCGGACGCTGCAACCTGTGCGAGCCCCTCGCCGATGCCCACGAAATCGGTATGGCCGGTCACCCCGTAGAGCAACGCCGCTCCCATGAGCAGGATGGCCGCCGCGAAGCTGCCCAGCAAGAAGTACTTCAGCGCCGCCTCAGCGCTTCGAGCCGCGCGCCTCAGCCCGATCAGGCAGTAGACGCCGAGGGACATCGTCTCCAGGGCAAGAAACAGTGTGAGCACGTCCCCTGCACAGGCGAGCAACATGGCTCCCACACTGCTGAGGAGCAGCAGCGGGAAGAACTCCCCTCGCTCGATCCCGTGCTCCGGCAGATAACCACCGGCGAGCAGCGCTGAGAGGGCTCCCCCGAGACAGATGACCAGGCAGAAGAAGAGCGCGTAGCGGTCGAGCACGAGATACGGAGCAAGTTCCGCAACGCCGGAGATGTCGGCCGGGCCCGCCAGCCACACGGCGACACTCAGAATCGCCCCAACGAACAGCACTACTGCACTGCCGAGGCCGAGCTCGGGAGTGCGCCCAACCCCCGGATCCACTGCCGCCCCATCTGCACTCACCGTTCCGGGTCGCCCCAGCGCTTCAGTGAGCATCAACAGCAGGGCGCCGATGGTGACGGCGAGAATCGGCGAAAGCGCGAAAAAGAGAGTCACTGAGCTGCTCCTTCCTGAGAAGGCATCGCTGGCTGCACCGCGGGCGGTGGCGGCGGCTGAGGAGCGGGCGGCGGCTGCGGCTGAGCGGGCGGTGGCGGCGGCTGAGCGGGCGGCGGCGCGCCCGGAGCCCGCTCGCGCGGCATTGGGAGACGAGCCGGGGCTGGCCCTCGGGGTCGAGCGGCTCGCTCCGGTGCCTCGGGTAGAGCTCGTTCCGAGGGTGCTTGGGGCGGAGCGGGCTCCGCCGGAACGGCGTCGATCGCTGCCCGAGGAGGAGCGGCATTCGTCGGCGCCCCGGGCTCGGGCTCTGCAGCTCCCCCTAAGAGGGCCTTGGCGTCGGCGGTCTTGACGCTCCCCGAGGCGCGCGCCGAAGGATCCTTCGGATACCCTGTCTCCAGCGCTCCCCCCACCAAGGGGAGAAGAATCGCTTGCTGGGTCTCCTCATCCTGAGCGAGGTAGGCCTTCCGTCCCTCGATGAGCCGGTCTCGGGTCACCCCCACGGATGGGGTCATTCTCTCGAGGAAGGCCTGCGGAAAGAGGCCGATGACGAAGACGAGCGCCAGCAGCGGCGCCACGGCGATTGTCTCGCGAAGGTTCATGTCGCTGAGGGACTTGTTCTCGTCTCTGGTGACGGGACCGAAGAACATCTTTTGGACGACCCCCAGCATGTATACCGCTGCGAGGATCACGCCCAGCGTGGCAATGATGGCCTGCATGTGAGCGTTGGGGCCGAGGGCCATCGAGGTAAATGTCCCCATGAGCACCATGAACTCCCCAACGAAGCCGTTCGTCCCCGGAACACCGATGCTGGATAGCGTGATGATGACGAAGACTGCTGCGTAGACCGGCATCACCTTGGCGAGGCCGCCGAACTCGCTGACCAGACGGGTATGGCGACGGTCATAGATGACCCCCACCAGGAGGAAGAGCGCGCCCGTGGACACGCCGTGGTTGATCATCTGGAGGATCGCGCCTTCGAGGCTGGCCTGGGTGGCCGCAAAGAGGCCAAGCATCACGAAACCCATGTGGGCAACCGACGAGTAAGCCACGAGGCGCTTGACGTCCGTCTGCTTCCACGCAACCAGGGCGCCGTAGAGAATCCCGCCGCCGACCGCGAACCCCGCCAGCGTGGCGCTGGACGCCCAGGCGGGTCCCCCAAACATGCCCATGCAGAATCGGATATAGCCGTAGGTGCCGAGCTTCAGCAGTACCGCCGCCAGGATGATGGATCCGCCGGTTGGCGCTTGGACGTGAGCGTCTGGAAGCCACGTGTGCAGGGGCCACATCGGCACCTTGATGGCAAACGCCAGGGTGAACGCGAGGAAGCACAGCCACGCCGCCGTCCGGGGCAATACGAGACGGCTCAGCGCCAGGTAGTCGAAACTCATGAAGCCCGCGAGCTGCTTGTGGGAGTAGACCATGTACAAGATCGCTGCCAGCATGAGCACGCTGCCTGCCATGGTGTAGAGCAGGAATTTGTAAGCGGCCTTGACCTTCTCGGCGCCTCCCCAGATGCCAATGAAGATCACCATGGGGATGAGCATTAGCTCCCAGAAGACATAGAACAGGAACAGGTCGAGCGAGACGAAAGCGCCCAGCATTGCGCCGTGCAGAAGCAGTATGGCAAAGCACAGCTCCTTGGTCCGGGTAGCAATGGATCCGAACGATACGTATGCCGCTATGGGCGTCGTCAGGGTCGTGAGGAGGATCAACCAGAGGCTCACGCCGTCAACGGCCACGTGGTAGCGGATACCGAATGACGGCAGCCACTCAGCAACATATTGGAAGTGCCACCCCTCGGTCATGGGGACCGCCAGCAGCCCAAGCGATGCAACCAGGTCGAGGGCGAGAACGACCATGGTGAACGCCTTCATCACTCCCGCCGACTGGGGCGGCATCAGCAACAAGGCGGCTGCCGCGCCAACGGGAAGGAACACGATGACATTCACCAGGTGAGGCCACTCGGTGGGTGGATTCCCCGCCGGCCCCTCCCCGGGCCACAGCCCCACCACCAACGCAACGCTCAACACTCCGATGAAGCCAAGCGCGAAGCGTTCCGCCTTGCCTTGGCGACTCGGCAGCGCCCAGCCCACCAGAAACGCGGCCAGGTATGGCCAAAGCTCCACGAGGCCTTTTGCCAGCGGGCTCATTGGGGACCTCCAACGTTCTCAGGCTGCTCTGCGCCAGCTCCGGGTGGCGCCACTGGGAGCCCAGACGGCGGCTCCCCGCCTCGGAGATCCATCGGCACGGGTCGAACATTCCACCGCTGAGCACGGTCGTCCGAGTTTGGCTTCCGCCCTGGCTCCCCATCCTGGTGAGCCCCAGCCGGCGGGTTCCTGAGCTGACCCTCGACCTGCCCATTCAATAGCCGTTTGAGATCGATCACCGTCGACTGATCCTTGAAACCGGACTGGTCCTCACGCGGACGCTCCACCACTCGACGCTCCACCGCGAGGAGTCCGAGCACGTTCGTCACCTCGAGCGCCACCAGCTTCGTCTGACCGCGTTCGAGGTTCAGCTCAGCCTTCAGCTGCTGGGTCGGGTCGGGAGAATCGAAGGTTCCGTCCCCGTCGAGATCCCAGCGATAGCCGTAGCCGAGCCCCCGTGCCGCACTGAGCTTGTATGTTCCCGTTCCCGCGTCACCGTCGACGCTGAGCTCGGCGTGCGGGCTCAGGAAGAACCACCCAGCGGCTGCGAGCCCAAAGACGGTCACCGTCGCGTAGGCCTGCACGCGTCCGGTCTGGAAGTAGCGCAGTACCGTGCCCGTGAACGCCACCAAACCGCTTGTGAACCGCGCAACGATGAAGTCAACGACGTGCTTGTCGAACCAGGTGACGACGTCGCCGATGAGATCAACCGCTCCGAGGAGCGTCTCCTCGTAGAGTTCATCGATCCGCCACTTGTCGACCATCAGCTTGTGCAGACCGGGGAAACGTCGAGCCAGCGCCTCCATGGGTCTACCGCCCCGAGCAATGTAGGCCCAGAACGCTAGGGAGACGCCGAGCGCAAAGGCCGTGAGCCCCGCAGCGAGCGCCACGTGCTCGAGTTCCTCGGCTTCCGGTGAGCTTGCCACGAAACGGTTCGCGTGGTGAAAGATCGGATCGAGGAATCCATCGAGAGGCGCGAACTTGAAGAAGGCATGAGCGTTCAGCGCCCCCGCCACCAGCGCAAGCCCACCGAGAATCACGAGGGGAAGCGTCATCGACCACGGCGACTCGTGGGGAGCGGGCCCCTCCATCGGCCCCGCGTGCTCACCGTCGTGGGCGTGGTCGTGAGCCACGTGCCCCGAGGCGGCACCTGGAGCGATGGTCCATCCCCGGAAGCTCCCGAAGAAGATCCCCACAACCAGTCGAGACATGTAGAAGGCTGTCATCACGGCCCCCGCCACTCCCAGGCCGCACAGCACGACCGGCCCCCACTCGGGCCACGTAAATAGCTCGATCTCCTTGGGACCGTAACCGATCTTGCCGCCTTCAACCGTCGTGACGATGCTGGACGTGAGGGCCTTCAGCAGGATTTCGTCCTTGGAGAAGAAGCCACTGGTCCCCGGCAGTCCGACAATGGCAGCCCACGAAGCAGCGAAGGTGACGAAGGTGACCGGCATGTACTTCCGAAGGCCGCCCATGCTGCGCATGTCCTGTGACTTGTCGGTGTCGTGGATGCGCGCGTGCATGGCGTGAATGACCGACCCAGCCCCGAGGAAGAGGCACGCCTTGAAGAACGCATGGGTCATCACGTGGAAGAAGCCGGCGGAAAACGCCCCGACGCCAACGCCGAGAAACATGTAACCGAGCTGGCTCACCGTGGAGTAGGCAAGCACCTTCTTGATGTCATTCTGTACGAGCGCGATCGTCGCAGCGAACACCGCGGTCACGGCGCCGACGAAGGCCACCGTAAACATCGCCGCTGCACTCAGCGCAAAAACGCCGGACATGCGACACACGAGATACACGCCAGCCGTCACCATGGTGGCCGCGTGAATCAGCGCACTCACAGGGGTGGGACCCGCCATGGCATCCGGGAGCCAGACGTACAGAGGGATCTGCGCGCTCTTACCGGCGCACCCGAGAAACAGGGCAAGCCCAACGAGAGTTGCACAGTTGACGTGTAGCCAGCTATCCGGGAGATAGTGCGCGATCGGAACGTCCGGAAGGATGGGCACCGGGCGCAGCAGCCGGTCCGCAGCATCGCTCAGGCTCGTCCAATCGAGCGCGCCAGCGTAGTGAACCAGAAGCCCCATGGCCACCAACAGACCGAAATCTCCGATGCGGTTGGTGATGAAGGCCTTCTTCCCAGCCGTCGCGTTCTTCTCCTCGGTGTACCAGAACCCAATCAGCAGATAGCTGCAGAGCCCGACGCCCTCCCAACCCACGAAGAGCACGGGAAGATTGTCGCCCAGGATCAGCACCAGCATGGAGAAGATGAACAGGTTGAGGTAGCAGAAGAACCGCGCATACCCCGGATCGCCCGCCATGTACCCGGTCGAGTAGAGGTGGATGAGGAACCCGACCCCAGTGACAATGAGCGCCATCGTTCCGCTGAGCGCATCGATGGAGAACGCGACCTCGATGGGAACCGGTCCGCTGTCCATGGCCCCTGACAGCGTCATCCACTGCCATCCATGCCAGTAGAAGCGCGCCACCTGCTCCTTGCTCTGAACGTCGAGAAGCATGACAAAGGCCATCACGCTCAGAACAAAGGCTCCGCCGACCGTGCTCAGCGCCATCAAGCTGACGGCTTGATCGCCCAGTCGTTTCCCGAATAAGCCGTTGACGGCGGCCCCGAGGAGAGGAAGCCCGATAATGATCACCAGCAATGTGAAGTTGGTGATCGGGAACATCGCCTGCAGTGTTTCCATACGCTCTAGCTCAGTGCCGCAATGCGTCCGCGTCGTCGCTGTTCACGCTGGAACGGAGTCGATAGAAGACCAAGAGAATCGCAAGCCCAACGGCCGCCTCGGCAGCTGCCACCGCGATCACGAAGAAGGCGAACAACTGCCCGCCGGGGCTGGCCGGGTGCACCCGGTTGTAGGCCACCAAGGCGAGGTTGACGGCGTTCAGCATCAGCTCGATGCTCATGAGCTGAATCAGGACATTCCGTCGCACCAGAAAGCCAATGACGCCAACGATGAAGATGACGCTGGCTAGAAAAACGTAGTGCTCGAGGTGACTGCCCAGCATGGTCATCGTACCGACTCCTTGGTGAAGGGTCGCCCTGCGTCCCTCGGATGAATGGGCCCGACGAACAAGCGCCTCGTCTCGCCGCCCCCTCTCGACGCCCCGCCCTTGGCACTGGCGCGCCCCCGGGCCACCGCAATCGCGCCCACGACGGCCACCACCAAGAGCACGGTCGCAGCCTCAAAGGGGACGAGCGCCTCGCGGAACAGCAGGCGCCCCACCGTTTCCGTGTCACCGTAGGTTGGAGCGACGGCAACCAGCGGCGTCCCTTGCCCGTCTGAATGCATGAGGGCTACCCCGACGGCGCCGAGAGCTGCGAACAGCACGGCACCGATCGCTCGTGCCCACAGTGTCTTGGCACTTCGCGCGACGTCCTGCGCGTCAGGCCCCAGCAGCATGACGACGAAGACGAAGAGCACGACCACTGCGCCCGCGTAGACGATGAGCTGAATCGCCGCCAGAAACTGGGCCTCCAGCATGAGAAACAGCCCAGCGATCCCCACCACGGTCGCCAAGAGCCCAACCGCCGACCGAATGGGGCTCTTCGCAAGAATCGTGGAAAGGGCTCCCACCAGGATGACGATCCCACAGAACAGAAAGAAGAGGCTTCCAGGAGTCATAATGCCAAAACGCCCGTCTGAGACCTGCCACCGTGGAGCACGTAGTCCTCGAAGTTTTTTCGGTACTTGCGAACGAACGACATGGCCGGCATCGCCGCACCGTCGCCGAACGCACAGATCGTGTTCCCTGTGATGTTCGAGGCGATCTCGCTGATGAGATTCAACTCCTCCATGGTTCCGCGGCCGGCTGCGATCTTGTCGACGACACGTTCGAGCCAGCCGCAGCCTTCCCGGCAGGGCGTGCACTGTCCGCACGATTCATGCCGATAGAAGCGCATCAGGTTCTGCAGTGCGAGCACCGGGTCGACGCAGTCACTGAGGACGATGGCACAGCAAGTGCCCAGCATGCCCCCGGCTGCACGCATAACGTCCACGCCCATGGGAATATCGAGGATGTTCTTGCCATGGTAGGCTGCGAAACGTTGATCCCCGCGAGCATCGAAGACTTCGTCGGGCGCGAAAATCGGGCACGACGAACCCCCTGGCACCACCCCGAGGAGCGCTCGGTCACCCAGTACGCCACCCCCAAGATCGTAGATGAGCTCTCGGAGTGTGAGCCCAACGGCTGCCTCGTAGACGCCCGGCTTGTTGACGTGCCCGCTGACCCCAAAGAGGCGGGCCCCGCCGTCACCGAGATGGTGGAGCTCGCTGAGACGACTGAATGCGTCTCCACCCAGCCTCACCGCGAGGCCAACGGCCGCAATCGTCTCCACGTTGTTCACGGTGGTCGGGCACCCGAAGGCGCCGTACTGGGCAGGAAACGGTGGTTTGATGCGAGGCTCGCCCCTGCGGCCCTCCAGTGAATTGAGCAGCGCCGTCTCCTCGCCGCAGATGTAGGCCCCTGCCCCGGTATGCACGTAGACGTCGACGGCCCAAGGCCTGCCAAAAGGACGAGGCCCGAGGTAGCCGCTAGCCTTGGCCTCGGCGATGGCAGCCCAGAGTCGAGCCTTGGCCAGGTGAAGCTCATCCCTCACGTAAATATAGACGGTATGCGCCCCGACGGCGTAGGCCCCGACCACGCAGCCCTCAATGAGAGCATGCGGGTTCCGTTCCATGATGGTGCGGTCCTTGAAAGTCCCTGGCTCACCTTCGTCGGCGTTCACCACGAGGTAGTGAGGCTTGCCCGACTCCTTGGGCATGAAGCTCCACTTCGTGCCGCAGTCGAATCCGGCACCTCCTCGCCCCCGGATATGGGCCAGCTTGATCTCCTCGACCAAAGCCTCGCGACTCATGTCGAGGGCCTTCTGCGCCCCACGGTACCCGCCAGAGCGTTCGTACGCCGCGAGCCCGTAGCCGTCCGGCTCGTCGTAGTTCTTCGTGAAATAGTCGGTTCGCTTGAGCATGGCCAGGCGTTTCCCAATGAGTCAGTGCCGAGACTCGACTCAGTCCGCTTTCATCAATCGGTCGAGGATCGCGTCGACCCTCTCTGCCGTGAGGTTCTCGTGGTATTCCTTGTCCACCTGCATCACGGGCCCGGTCCCGCAAGAGGCCAGGCACTCTGCTGTGCGCAGTGTAATCCGACCATCCTTGGTGGTCTCGCCAGCACGGATACCGAGCTTGGATTCGCAGCGCTTCAGCACGCTGTCGCCCCCTCGAAGCGCGCATGAAAGAGTGCGGCAGACCCACACCTGGTGCTTCCCGGGGGGCTCCAGGTTGAAGAGGGTGTAGAAGGTCGCGACGCCTCTCACGTGGGCGGTGCTCAGCTCGAGGCGAGCAGCCACGTACTCGATGACCTCCGGCGAGGTCCAGTTGCCATTCGCCTCCTGGCACAGATGGAGGGTCGGGATGCACGCAGCCATCTTGTTCGGATAGCGCGCCAGGATCTCTTCGAGCAGCTTCTCGTGATCCGCGCTGAGCGCAAAAGACATGTTGTGACGTCCGTGTTTGTCGATGGTGATCGTCAGGGCACTGGCCTCCCGCTTCGGGGGTGACCTGTCGGCTGCGACTCGCCCGGCCTCCGGGCGGTGCGAACCGTAGTGAGTGCCAATCGGGGGTGTCAAGGGCACGCCTGGAAACCCGTCAGCCGTCCAGAATGCCCAAAAAATCTCGAGGCTGTCCGCCGCGGAGGAGCCAGAAGCGTCCCGCAGAGGGGCCGGGGGTCGGTTCCCATGCACGCACATGGGAACCCCGTCAACCCCATGTGTCGGTGAATCGGTGAAGCGGAATGTCCGCTTGACCCTTGAGCATCGAGCAAGTCCCCGTGTAGGGTGGCAGGGCCGTCGGAAAGCCGGTGGACCTCGGAGGTAAGTTAGCGTGTTTTGCCCAAACTGCGGGACTCAGAATGAGGACCAGGCATCTGCCTGTCGAAAGTGCGGCTTCAGTCTAAAGGGCGCTGCAGCCCCCAAGTTCAAGGGCACCATGCTGATGGTGAATTCCCCGCCAGGTGGTGGGGCGCCCCGTCCCGGAGCCCCCGGTGTCCCCCAGCCCGCGGCCGTGCCTCCGCCAGCCCCAGCGGCCCCCGCCATGGGAGCACCGGCCGCGCCAGTGGGCCTCGGCTACGGAGCCGCGCCGCAAGGGCCGGGCCGACCGAAGTCCCCCCTCAAGGGCACCATGTTGGGTGTGGCTCCGCCGTCGCCGGGCGCAATCGCCCCGCCGACCGGTGCTGCAGCTGGTGTCCCGCAGGGTGGAGTCAACGCCCTCGGGGGGACCTTCGCTGCCCCCGGCGGCGCACCGCCCCCGGCGGCACCGTACGCGGCGCCAGCGCAGCCCCAGCCCTTTGGTGCCCCCCCACCTGCGGCTGGTGGTCCCGCTGCCGCGGCCAGCTCCTTCGGCGGCATGAGTACGGCGCCAACCGGTGCCCCGCCGCCCATCGCCGAGCAATCGCCTTACGGCGGACCGCCAGCGTATGCTCCACCGCCTCAAGGTGCCGGCGGTTATGGTCCGCCTCCAGGCATGGGTGCTCCTCCAGGCATGGGTGCTCCTCCAGGCATGGGCATTCCGCCGACGGCTGTGATGGGAGGCGGCCCCCAAGGAGGCATGGGAGGCCAGCCAGGCGTGGGCGCCCCCTACGATGCGGGCGGTTTCCAGGGCATGGGCGCTCCTCCGGGCATGGGCGCTCCTCCGGGCATGGGCGCTCCTCCCGGCATGGGCAGCCCGTATGATGCGGGTATGGGCGCTCCTCCGGGTATGGGCGCTCCTCCGGGTATGGGCGCTCCTCCGGGTATGGGCGCTCCTCCGGGCATGATGGGCGCTCCTCCGGGTATGGGCGCTCCTCCGGGCATGATGGGCGCTCCTCCGG
>CAYRKE010000097.1:10934-28436 GCA_964424695.1 uncultured Polyangiaceae bacterium | reverse complement strand
GCTTATGCGGTGCGGCGTGTCCTGACACAGCTGCCCGCATTTCGCCGAAGAGCCCAGTTTGCTGAGTGCTACTGCCCCAAGTGGTTGGCCCAGTCTGCTGAGGTGTGTGACCAGGAGGCATGGCGACCATCGCAGACAGAGAGGGGAAGAGACGGCTGGAAGACTACTTCGAGCGAATCGGCAGGGTCCTGGGATGCGGGGAGAGGCGAGACGCTTTTGCGATCCACGCGGCGGGGCTGCTGGGGGCCTGCGAGCGCGAGGCTCAAACTCACCCTTTGAGCGGGATTCGTGCACCGCTCTGACGCGCTTCCTTCACTCAATCAATGAGACCAGCCAGTCGATCGTTATCCTGACTGCCTCGGCCGTCCAGCCCGGCAAGCGATCGAGACGTTCCGTGGCGGCGTCGACCGTGCACGTTGCCGACTCAGCTGCTGGTCACGATGCCGAGGAGCCGAGCATCGCGTGGTCGCCACCCGGGACCACGATCTCGGATCGCGTGGCGCGGTCGTCACGAACGAGACGGTGTGGGAATCTGCGCGAGCGTGGTGGCGACTGGCAGTGCGAGTGAACCGCGCACGCTGACACTGGGCAACCGCGGGTGGGGACGTCTCGTTGTGTCTCTCGCTTGTTCTAGGTGCCGCTGGGACTTCTGTTCGCGGGAAGGGATCGGACCAGGGCTTCGCGCGAGTCCGGCATTCTTACAGGGATTCGGAGTCCGAGTCGGGGGCGGGTTGCGGCGACACGGCGAGGTTTCCGCCGGAGGGTTCGTTGGTGTCGATTGCGGCAGTCCGGCGGCGAGGGGGGGACGGATTTGTCCCTCGTCGCACGCGATCAATGGCTCGCCTGTTGATGAACCGCTCCCTATTGGCCTCGGTGTCGAGAGCGCGAGCTTCTGGGCCTCGCCATTCTGACTCCAGCCGGGGCCGCCGAGCCAAGGGGACCGGCTCTGGATGGACCGTTGCCGCTCGAGCTACTCGGAGATCCTGGAAATCGCGGCCTTTGGGGAGAGCCCGGAACGGTGCCGGCGGATTCTGTCCTGACGCCAGACCTGTTCTAATCGGGCATGTCGGGACAGGAAAGCCATCGCGCCGAGGCGGGTAACCGTTTTGCCTCAGCGCAGTGCTTGAGCCAGGCCTTGGTCAACGACCGGTCTAGGCGTTTGGCAAGTTGTGGGGGACCCGGCCACGGAAGACTCGAACGTGGATGGAGGAACCACAACAATTCGAAAAAAAAGTGAGCCAGGTTGCCTGTCATACGCCACGACGGGGTACCGGAGAACGACATTTGCGATCTACACTTGGCGCCGGTTGTCGGCCTGACCTTCAAGCAGCACCGAATAGTTCCGAATGTGCAGGACTGCTTCGCCACAGAATGCTCAACGGCGCAAATCGAGCGGTCAGTGACGCGAGACCGACACCCGCGCTGCGGAAGCCGTGAACCGCTCCGAGGGCGCATGAACGCTTCGCTTAGGTTCTGGAATGCTCAAGGACGCGAACTGAATGCTCAAGGACGCGAGTTCAACACAAGCGTTGCAGAAGCCGTGAACCGCTCCGAGGGCGCATGAACGCTTCGCTTAGGCTCTGGAATGCTCAAGGACGCGAACTGAATGCTCAAGGACGCGAGTTCAACACAAGCGTTGGAGAGCATACTGAGTTGAACGCTTGGAGCTGCTTCATTCCGGCTCCGCTGCTTGTGTCAATTCGTACTATGAAGAAGATGTAGCCACGGCTGTGGAGATTGGTCCTCGGCTGGTGGTGCGATCCCTGGCTCGCATTCTCGTTCAGGGAGATGGGCGTGTGGCTCATCGAACCTTCTGCCGAGAACCTCGCAGGCGAGCAGGTCTCGCGCGCAATAGTTGCTATCCCCAACCGGAGACAGGAGTGAGGCGTGAATCGGAGTGTCTGGACATTGGTTCCTGCGTTGACTGCAGGGTTCTTCTTCGGGTGCGGCGGCTCTGACGATAAGTCCGAGGGCGACTCTCGAGCGACGGGGGGCGACACGGGCAGCCAGACCGGGATCGGCGGTGGAAGCTCGACCGGCAGTGGGGGAGCGACCGGTGGCGGCAATACCGGCGGCGCCAGTAGCGATGACGAAATGGAGCTTGGCGACGCTGGCGAGGCGGCGACGTGCCCGAGCTCCTGCGAGCAGTTGAACGCTGACTGCGGGGCGGCGACCGACACCAAGTGTGGCGGCATTGTCCAATGCGGCACTTGTGCGGTCGGCGTTTGCGGCGCCGAGGAGCCGAATCGGTGCGGCGGCAGTACTCCCGAGACGCCGTGCACCCCCAAGACTTGCGATGAGCTCGGGGCCAACTGCGGCTCCGTCGGCGACGGGTGTGGCAGCTTGGTACAGTGCGGATCCTGCCCGACGGGTCAGACTTGCGGTGTTCTTACGCCGAATCACTGCGACATTGGCACGACCTGCACGCCGTTCACGTGCTCCGACCTCGCGGGCGTGGAATGCGGCATTCACAGTGACGGATGCGGCAACACCATCGACTGTGGAAGCTGCGCGACCGGCGAGAAGTGTGTCACCGAAGGCGGACAGAGCCAGTGCATCGAGGAGGTCGTGTGCCAGCCTCTCACCTGCGAGGCCCAAGGGGTCGAATGCGGTGTGGCCGGTGACGGATGCGGCAACACGCTCGACTGCGGCAACAGCTGTGTCCTCCCCAGGATCTGCGGTGGCAATCCCGCTGAGCCTGGCAAATGCGGCTGTGAGGGGGTGTGTGGCCAGATCCCGGACTGCGCGGAGGGCACAACGACCAGCATCAGCGGCCAGGTGTTCGACCCGGGGGGGCGTAATCCACTCTACAACGCACTCGTCTACATCCCGAACAACCCTTCGGATCCAGGCCTTCTGCCGTTCGAGAAGCGAACGAACGTCTGCGACGTGTGCGGTGCGACGGCGGCAGGGGATCCGCTCATGTCCACGCAGACGGGAGTGGACGGTAGCTTCACCTTGACGGGTGTTCCGGTCGGCGAAGCCATCACGCTAGTCATTCAGCTCGGGCGCTGGCGTCGCATCTTCCAGATCGACATCACCACCCCCTGCGAAGAAAATGCCCTTCCCGACAACGGCATCCTGACCATGCCGAAGAACAGGGAAGAAGGCGACATCCCGCGGATCGCCAATGTTACTGGCTCGCAGGATGGGATGGAGTGCGTGCTCTGGAAGGCGGGTGTGGACACTGAGGAATTCACGAACCCCGACGGCGAGGGGCGGGTCCACATGTATCTAGGAAGCGGCCCAAGCGGCGCGGGTACCAGGATCGACAACGCCACACCCTACGAAACCGATCTCTACGTGCCGGACACAGATGGTCAGATCCCTCTGACCGGCTACGATATGCTCATCCTGTCCTGCCAGGGGTCGGACAATGACCTTGACGAGACTCGGCAAGAGTCGCTCGCCTACTGGAGGGACCTCGTGAGCTATGCTGACAACGGCGGTCGGGTCTTTGCCACGCACTGGTCGTATTCGTACATGCGCGTGGGTGGTGCAGAGAATCCCCTGAGCACCACGGCGACCTGGATGGACGACGAGCGCGAAAACACGTCCACGGCTACTGTCGTCAATGACCTCACGGTGAACCCGAAAGCAGCCGAGTTCGCCGCTTGGCTCGAACTCGTCGGGGCGCTCGATACGCCTGTTAGCGATCCGGCAACCTTCGACCTGGTCGATCCGCGGTTCAACGTCGCGGCCGTTACTCCGCCTGGGCAAACCTGGGTCACTGCTCCTCGTCCGGCTCTGGTCGAGGGGACCAATCCCGACCTCGCGGTGCCCGAGGGCGGCCCGCTCCCCGCCCACTATACGTTCAATACCCCAGTGTCGGACGGAACTGGAGCGTCCTGCGGGCGGTTCGTCTACAGCGACTTCCATGTCAGCGCGGGCAACGCCAGACAGGCTTTCCCCGACAACTGCGGCTCCTGGGATGATTTCTCGGCGCAGGAGAAGGTCCTCGAGTTCATGCTCTTCGACCTGTCGTCGTGCGTGACCCCCTATACGCCTCTGTGCACGCCGACCACCTGCGAGGCGCTCGGATACGAATGCGGAGCGGCGGGTGACGGCTGTGGTGCTTCCCTCGACTGCGGTCCCTGCCCTCCCGGTGAGGTTTGTGGTCTCATCTCGCCAAACCAGTGCGACGCCATCACTTGCTCCCCAACGACCTGTGAGGCACTCGGATACGAGTGCGGGATGGCCGGTGACGGCTGTGGCAACGCCATCGACTGCGGCCCGTGCCCGGAAGGCTGGACCTGCGGTGCGGCTGGCCCTAACAAGTGCGGAACGGCCACTTGCACGCCGACAACCTGCGAGGCGCTCGGATACGAGTGTGGGATGGTAGGTGATGGTTGTGGCAACGCGCTCGACTGCGGGGAGTGCCCTCCACCGGCGGTCTGCGGGCTGTTCGAGCCGGGCAAGTGCGGGACGCCCACCTGCACCCCCAAGACCTGCGCCGAGCAGGACATCGAATGCGGAGCTGCGGGGGACGGCTGTGGTGCGGCGCTTGATTGCGGGCCCTGTCCGCCCCACGAAATCTGCGGTCTGAACGAACCTGGCAAGTGTGCGGCGGTGATGTAGCTCGTCGCGCGCGATCCCGGTGCCGGGCCGGAATGCCCAGGAGGCATTCCGCGCCGGCACTCGTGGAAGCCACTAGCCGATGGGGGGACCTTCAACCCGCACGCGTCGGAGGGTGCGCGAGAAAGTTCGCACGCATCGATTGAAGAACAGTTGCCAGTCGTCGTCCGAGAAACGAACGATGACCTCCGCGCTTGCCTCATCGAGCCCCCGGATCAGATCGAGCATCGGGGAGAGCGTGCCGGAGTTCATGTACTCCGTGCCTCCAAAATCCAAGATCACCCGGTGGCCCTGGAGCTCCAGCGTCAGCTGTTGCAGGAGCGGGCCAAGTAGTTCTGTCGGGTCGCGGGCGTCGCTGCTGCCTGTCCATGCGAGGACCTCCCAGTCGTCGTCACACGACAATGTGATCGTGAGATTGCCCCGTTCGTATCTCCTGGTTGAGCCGCTCATTCGAACCTCCGAGTGGCGACGACCGTCACTAGGTCATCCACCACAGTGTAGTCCAGATCAAATCGCCCTTCGCACTCGATCCGATACAGGCCGCGATCGCCCCGGCTGTACGGAGCGCGCACGGACGCTTCCAGTCGCTCGATGCATAAGGAAACCCGATTCGCTGCACTCGACAGCTCGCGGATGCGCTGTACCAGGCGCGAGCGTGCGCGTGCGCGTGCGTGTTCAGGATACGACTGGCCCGAGCCTGGGCGCCCCAGTCGAGGTAGCCGCGATGGGCATCAGCAAGGTAGGCCTGTGCGACGCGGTGGCGTCCTCGTCGGAGGTAGAACTCGCCCGCGAGTTCGCTGGCAAGCGCGACCACGTGCAAGGCGTCCTGGGAGCGGGCGGTCGATATCGCGTGATCGTACAGCTCGGCGGCCTGGTCGAGCTCTCCCAGGATCGCCGCAAGCTCCGCGGCGATCAGCGCGTGCCGCTGCGTGTGGTCGGGAGACTCTGACCTGGCCCATTCGCGCAGCTTGGCTTCTTCGGCGCGCAGAGCGTCGAGGAGCGCGGGCCGCTCTTGGGGGGGAACCGACCAGCACTGAGCTGCCAGAGAGAGAGCTCGATAGAAACAGTGCTCCACCACCGGAAAGTGACCGGGCTGGAGCGGAAGGGCTCGCTCGGATGCGGCCAGCACACCCGCTGAGTCGCCGGCATAGTAGAGCGCGATCATCTTTTCGACGTGGTAGTGTACACGCAGCGACCGGTTGCTTCGGAAGGACTGGCGCCAGGCCTCGTCGTCGAGCCCTTCGCTGTCGAAGCTGCCTGGCGCGTTCGTGGTCCCCATCAGACCATTCCAGACTTGGACCGCGGCATTTCGCCGCAGCACGAACCCGTGTCTGTTTCGGGGGAGGGGGCGCAGCGGATCTGGGCTTCGACGCGTTGTTGCTGCCATGCGGTGCGGGATGTTCTCAGGGGGATAGGCCGCCGGTTCGACTGGACGCGCCAGCAGCCGAACGGCTTGGCCTGTGGGTGACAGGAGGCCTCGGAAGCGGCTTTGTTGCCAAGCCTTGCGGGTGACGCAGCCCAAGCGGGTGTGGTCTACTTTGCCACAGGACCGGACATCTGCCGCAGGTATGCTTACAATCGGACTATGCGTAGAGACAGTCGTTTCTGGTTAGGGGGAGGGCTATGCGTCATGGCCGTGGCTTGCGGGCAGCAACTCGACGCGCAAGCACCAACAGCCGACGCATCGGCGAGCAAGTCGTCCGTCGGCGCCATTGATGAGCCCACGGGCGCAGCGCCAAGTGATGTCGCGAGCAAGGTCGATGGCGAAGCGGCGCCCACGCCTCAGCCCGAAGATGCCAATGGGCGGAGTGCTAGCAAGCCTGAGGGCGGCTCCGAGGAAGCTGGGACATCGAACGCCGAGCAATCCGAGCCGTCTCAGGTTCGGGCTCTGGCCCAGATTTGCGAGAAGATCACCCAGCGAGCCAGTCAGACATGCTCGGCGCGGGTCGCTGGATTCTACCAATCGAGCTGCCAGTACTACCTGAAGCCGCCGGGCCCCTGCGAGGAGCAGCTTCTTCGCGCTCTGGAATGCCAGTATCAGGCTTCGGACGGCCCATTCTGCGCCCACCTAGCCGATCACAGGTGCTCGGAGGTGAATGGTGAACTCAAGGTCTGCCAGGGGGGGACTGCCCCTGCCGATCAGACCTCGCCCGAGGATGATCACACTCTGCCTTCTGGTTGGAGTGAGGTCCAGGATACCGAGCTCGGATTCACCGTCGCCATGCCACCCGGCGCGGCACTCGTTCCGGAAAGCAAGCGCCGCACCTGGAAGGCTGAGGAAGGAGGTATCTCGTACTTCGTTGCTGAGCTGGACCCTCCCCCCGAGAAGCTGGACAATCGGGCGTTCGTGCGGATCGTCGTTGCTTATGTCGGCCCTCGATGTCAGCGCGGTCTCCGGCTGCGTGGGGAGCTCGATTTGAAGGGCACGACCGTCGTCCAATACTACTCGGCGTGTCCCGACAAGACGGAGTGGCGTGGCATGCTGCACTTCTGGGACGGCAAGGCCGTCTCCACGGGGTACCACGCTCCAGCCGGCGCAACCGGCGTACAAGAGCCCTATTTCTACAGCTTCCAGATCGCGAAGTAGGACTCGGCAAGCGAGCAGTGCCCGGCGTTCGTTGTCCAATACTGCTGCGCGCGGCAGAGGCTGCGGACGTCGAGGGTGCGGCTGGTGTGAGTCGCGCGCATGCAGCGAGAGGCTGAGCGGACGGGGGCCGAAACTTGACCACCGCGCCTGCTTGCCCGACTACCTGCGGGGCTCTGCGTGTGGGGCTTACACTGTAGCTGCCCGGTTTCTTCGAGAAGCTCGTGGGGGACGGACGATAGCCCGACCCTACGAGCTGGTGCGCACCGCCGAACCTTCCCCGCACCGTCAGGCGTGATATGCGGTCGGACATGATCATCTACAATCTCTTCCCGCTACTTGCCGGCAAGTTCTCGCAGTGGGCGCCTCACCTTGCCCGCGCCAAGGAGATGGGGTTCGACTGGGTCTTCGTGAATCCGGTGCAGCTCCCGGGCAGGTCGGGAAGCCTGTACTCGATTGCCGATTACTTCGGACTTCACCCGGCGCTGCTCGACGAGGCGGATCCCGCGAAGCCGGAAGATCAGCTCCGCGCCGCGCTCGCACACGCCCACAAGCTCGGTTTGCGCGTGATGACGGATCTGGTCATCAATCACAGCGCGTACGATTCGCCGCTCACCGGGCAACACCCGGAGTGGTACGTGCACGAGCACGGTCGTATCGCGCACCCGTTCTGCGTCGAGGAAGGAGGGCACCGCGTCGTGTGGGAGGATCTTGCGCATTTCGATCACGCCCACAGTCGCGACCGTGCCGGACTCTACGCGTATTTCGTTCGGGTTGTGGAGTATCTGTTGGATCTGGGTTTTGACGGTTTTCGGTGTGACGCTGCTTACCTGGTGCCTCCCGAGCTCTGGCGGCGCCTGATTGTCGAGACCCAGGAGCGGCATCCCGATGCCTGTTTCGTCGCGGAGACGCTCGGGTGCACCCCAGACCAGACGCGGGATACCGCTCGGTGTGGTTTCGACTACGTTTTCAATAGCGCGAAGTACTGGAACTTCCACGATCCCTGGTTGATGGAGCAGTACAATCTCATTCGTGAGCTCGTGCCGTCCATCGCCTTTCCAGAGAGCCACGACACACCGCGCCTGGCGGCGGAGCTCAACGGCAACGTCGACGGTCTCAAGCAGCGCTACCTGTTTGCGGCGCTTTTCTCGGGTGGCGTCATGGCACCCATCGGCTTTGAGTTTGGCTTTCGCCGCAAGCCCGACGTCGTGAGTACGACTCCGAACGACTGGGAGTCGACCGGTATCGATCTTCGGGGGTTCATCCAGCGCACCAATGAGGTCAAGCGAGCGTATCCGGTGTTTCAGGAGGACGCGCCGACGCAAATCCTTCACTCCCAGGATCCAAACATCCTAGTGCTCTGGAAGGGATCCACCCGAACTCGGGACGAGGCACTCGTGATTCTCAACAAGGACATCTGGAATCGCCATGGGTTCTGGTCAGAGAACCTCCGTCACCTCGTGCAATCGGGGGCGGCCCTGAGCTGCGTCTCTCCCGAGAATCCTCTGGAGTATGTTCCTCAGCCGTTCCAGTACGAGCTCCGCCCCGGCGAGGCCATCGTGCTGGTGACGACACGCTGAGGAGCTGCCTCCTTCCGGGCGAAGACGGACAGTGGGCCGTCATCCATCCTGTCTGTCTCGGAAGACAGCACGAACGCGCCCTGGATGGCCGATGTGCCCCGTCTTGGGCTTGGCTACCAGCGGCCCAATCGGCTGCGTTCCGCTCAAGCATGGCGGCCCGGGAGTCGCGCGAAGAAGTTGTGGACGATCTCCGAGGAGCCCGAACCCCTTGGGGCTTGCGCGGCGGCTCAGCGGGTTTCTCGTCTCGGCTACCCCTGGTGGACTGAGTCTCGTCGAATTCTCAAGGCGGTGCTAAGTCACCGGCTATGGGTGCCTGGGGCTACCGCAGCTTCGAGAACGACTCGGCATTGGACTGGCTTAACGACCTCATCGAGGGGCAGCCTTCTCTGCTCGGGGAGACGCTGGACAGAGTGGCGGACACCTCACACGCCGACTACTTGGAAGCCGACGACTGCTCTGTTGCGCTCGCAGCTGCCGAGGTGGTGGCCGCGGCTCTCGACCGTGGGATGGACCGGCTCTGCCGAGAGGCAGCCGCGTGGCTCGAATCGCATCAGGAGAGTGCTCGGAAGGTCGGGGCCGAGCGTGCTCGGCGTGCAGTGCAGCGCGTTCTCGAGGGGTCCGAGCTTCTCGAATTGTGGGATGAGGCTGGGGTAGAGTGCGGATGGCACGCCGACGTCCGGGAACTCCTGAATCGGCTCGCACCGTAGTGAAATCGCGCCCGGGCCGCGCTCGCTGTGGCGCCCGGTTGGAACCAGGGCCTGGTTGGGCGCCCAGCCCGCGCGGCTTCTGCGGCGGGAGGGCGACCTGCGGACCACGGTCTGCCAAGTCATGGCGAGGCGGCGTTCGCTGCGGAGGCTATCGGCCGGAGCTCTGGCGAGCGCGAGACGAGAGTGGTAGAGGCGGCTTCTATGCCCGTCGCAGCCAGCATTCGGCAGACCATCGGAGCCTCCTCATGGATCCGCAGGATGTTCGAGGAGGGGCTCGAGCTCAAAGCTCGGTACGGTGAACGAGAGGTTTTCGACTTCAGCCTGGGTAACCCGGATCTGGAACCCCCCCCCGAGTTCACTGCGAAGCTGCGGGAGCTCGTCGCGAGTCCCGAGCTTGGTACTCACGGGTACATGACCAATGCGGGCTATCCTGCGACGCGGGCCGCGATGGCACGCAAAGTGAATCGCGAACACCGCATCGAAGCGACTTCTGAGCACATCGTCATGTGCGTTGGCGCTGCCGCGGGGCTCAACGTCGTCATGAAGACCATCCTGGATCCGGGCGACGAAGTGTTGGTGACGCGCCCGTACTTTGTGGAGTACGGTTCGTACGTCACGAATCATGGCGGGATTCTTCGCTTCGTGGATCCAGCCCCAGGCTTCGGTCTCTCGCCCGATAACGTTGCGAGTGCGCTCGGTCCGAAGACAGCCGCCTTGATCATCAATTCTCCAAACAACCCGACGGGGAGGCTCTACCCGGAGCCGAGTATCCAGGCGGTCTGCGCGGTGCTCATGGAGCATTCGAAGAAGACGAGGCGGGCCGTTGTCCTGGTGGTCGACGAACCCTATCGCGATCTGGTCTACGCTGGCAGAGTCACGCCGCCGGTTGCGTGTCACCACGATGATACGATCGTCGTGAATTCGTTCTCCAAGAGCCTCAGCCTCGCTGGCGAGCGTATCGGCTACATCGCGGTTTCCCCCCGGTGCAGTGACTGCGGGGACCTAATGGCTGGGCTCGTGATGTGCAATCGCACCCTGGGCTTCGTCAACGCACCTGCGCTGATGCAGCGCGCGGTGGCGGCTCTGGGTAACGTCACCATCGATGTCTCCCCGTACGAGCGTCGCCGGAACCTTCTGGCGCAGGGGCTTCGCGACGCGGGGCTTGAACTGTGCGAGCCCGACGGGGCTTTCTACCTCTTCTGTAAGGCGCCGATCGCGGATGACGTTCGGTTCGTGACTCATCTGAAGAACCATCGAATCCTGGCGGTTCCCGGGCAAGGCTTCGGGTACTCCGGGTGGTTTCGTCTGTCCTATGCGGTTCCGGACTGGGTCGTCGCGGGCGCTGTTCCGCACCTCAAGACGGCCATGGAGGACTGGCGGGGCTAGACCGCTCCAGATGGAGCTCTAGCGCCGCGCAGGAGAGGCTGGCCGCGAGCGCTCGCGTGTCTGGCTGTCGACGGGCACTGATCTGCCGTGGCCCGGGCCATGCGGATTCGTGGGGCTCCCGGGCGGGAGGCTCTTCCGATCGCGTCGTTCAGTTCTTCAGCACGCCTTCAGCTTCACGGGCTTGCGCCGTGTCAGGGTAGTGCGTCTTGATGTGCTGAGCGACTCGGCGTGCCGCTGGCAGGTTCCCGGTCTGAACGTACGCGTCCATGCGGTACTTCTGGGATTCCAGCACGAAGCAGCGCCCCGCTCCGAACCCATCGTATCGCTGCAGGATCGTGAGGGCCGCGTTGCCGCGTCCGGCCAGTATCTCCCGCTTGGCCTGCTCCAGTATCTCGATCTGTTGCCCGACCGATGGCTTGCAGACGGTTTCATCGGCAACGCCCCGTGATCGCTGGGAAGAAGGGGCATCGGTTGGCTTCCTTCTGGCTGTGAGAGTCGAGTGCTCCGAGGCGTCCTTTGGGGTACCCACCGAGGTCGCCTCGGTCAGGGTGGCGTTGCCCGGCGCTGACGTGTTGCCCGTTCGACTGGGGTCAGTGTCCACCGCGGCCGTGCGACTCAGCGCCGCGAGCCCAGGCATTCCGCGACGGAGCGTGGGAAGCTGTCTACCATCAGACCGGTGTGCCCCGATTTCCGGCGCGAGCACTGCTGTGGCGCTGCCCATCAGCACTACACCGACCAGCGTCCACTTGAGGGCGATCCGCGATACACGGCTGGGCTCGTCGATGAGCGAGACGTTGCTCGCGCCGGCCATGCTGGGCAACCGCACGAGCTCAAGCGTCCGCTCGAGCGCGGCGGGCGACGGCCGCTCCCACTGCCCAGCGTCCAACAACCTCCGGACATGCGGGGGCGGGTCATCCTCCAACCATCTTCTGAGCTCGGTCACGGTAGAGTTCCCTTCAACCTTCTATGTAGTCCCATGCTGTGCCTCAAGAACTGCGATCGAGCCTGGCGAAGACGCGAGGCTACAGTGCCTTGGGCGATCCCCAGCGCCGCGCTGATTTCGTTGAGAGTCAAGCCCTCGAGCTCGAATAGAACGAACACCGTGCGAGGTTTTTCCGGCAGACGCCTCAGGACACGCTGCAGCTCAGCGTTCGCGCGCTGCTTGTCCAGCAGCTCGTCCGGCTGAGGATGAGGTGCGGGTTCTTCCGGCAAGTCCTCGGTGACGATTTCCCGACGCCTGCTCCAGCCGCGACGGAAGCGGCGCGTAGCGTTTACCGTTGTTCGGTAGAGGAACGCGCGCTCCTTTCCGGGCTCGATGTCGGCGAACCGATTAGCAGCGACCATCATGACGCGCTGGGCGACGTCGTCCGCGTCTTCGGGCGAGAGCCCCAGGTGTCGCGCCTGTCGCCAGACGAAGTCGAAGTTGCTTCGAATCAGGTGCTCTAGCTCATCGGCGTGCGAGTGGTCGCTGGCGGGTGCCACCAGTTTCGACCCGCTGAGATTGGGGAGCACTTGCGCAGTCACCGCAGCTCTCCCTCTCGATCACGCCGCCCCATCACACGATGCCGCAGCATTCGGTGTAGGAGCGGAGCCGTCCGAACCGACCCGCGGGCTTCTGCCGGATGGCGGCCCGTTCGTGGTGTCGGCAAGTTGGGGGCGCGCATCATCACGGTATGTTCCCATTCTCCGGATCCACAGCCACGGAGCAGTTGCCGTGAACCACGCCGCTGAACTCCACGCGCTCAATTGCAATGGTCCCCTCCTCAGACGTCAGTTCGAACGCCTTCTGGACCCCCAAGAAGCGAACCCGATTGAGGTTGACTGGCCTCTGCTTGTGTGGAATGGGGTCGACATCGCGCCCGCAATCGAGCGGGTTTCCTTCCGAATCCACCGTTGTGTTGCTGTCGGAGCTGCAGAGCGCGAAATTCTGCACGGCTTGGTCCTGGTGCCACTCTCGGCTCCACTCGCGGGCGATGCCCGTATAGTCCGCCACCCGGAGTTGATAGGAATATCCTTCCGGCATCTGCGTCTCGATGGTAATTCCTGTCGCCTCGTGAAGGTCACAGAGTTCGTGGGCCGCACCGGGATCATCGACCGCGAAATCCGCCGCCAGGTATGCCGTCACTCGGTTGCCGCCCAGCAGGGTGCCGACCGTACGTTCCGAAGTGGTGAGGTTCAGGTCGAGATTGACGGCGGCCTCCCGATGAAAGGAGATGGGCCTCCAACACCACCCGTTCAAGCCCCGCATGCCCCCGGGACCCTGGGCAAGCTCGAACTCCGCAGCCGCGTCCTCCCACTCGAGCTCCAACCGGCACGCCGAGAGCGTGACGGTGCCGTCCTCATCCCATCGCGTTCCGACACGGGCTTCTGTGACCTCGAAGTTGCAGTCACAGGAGCTTGGGCAGTCGCAGTTGTTCACGTCCGCCAGGGTGAACTCATAGCGATTCTGTCCGGTCCCAGTCGTGTGCCAGGTGCAGCGTTCGGCCTTGTGGTCACTCGACAGCACGAAATCGAAGGACTCCTCTGCCGGGATATCTGCGACGAGCGTCGCTTTCTTCAGTCTCCCGATGCGTGCGCCTCCCTCGACTTGTGCGAGAAGGCCAGCGGCGCTCCAGTAGCCATTGTCGACGACGACCGTCGCTCCTCGGGTGCTTGACTGGGGCGCTTCGGCCCTGCAGTCACTGATCCAGCTCGCACGGCTCCCATTCACGCTCCACGCCGTCCAGCTCTGCCCATCAGAGCGCACGCTGATGGCTGCCATGATGAACTCACGCAGCTCCGCGTCACTCAGGGCGCGCGAAAAAAGCGCGACATCGTCGATGAGTCCCTCGAAGCCACCTTCTCCATTGGGGTCGCCGCCGATGCGCAGGCTGCTCGCCGCCCTCGGGGGTGAGGGTTGGGCGGTTCCCGTCGTGGCCGAGATCGCCACGCCATCCAGCAGGAGCGTGTGTTGGCCGTCAGGGCTCAGTACGGCAGCGACGTTGTACCAGGTGCCCAGCCCCCAGTCGAAAACGCTCGAGGGCATGTTGGCTGTCCGTTCCTCCACGAGACACTCACCACTGCTCGGGGCCGGAGCCTCAGCCGACAGAATCAATACGCGCTGCCCGTCCTGCATCACCTGGAGATCGAGCCAAGCACTCCCGCAAGCAGGGCGGACAACCGACATCACGGTCATGCGCTTGGTCGTGGGGCGCAGCACGGATACCCAGGCTGCCAAGGTTAGCGAGCTTGTAGGCAGGCTCTCCGGCAAGGGCGCTTCGACGTACCCGTTCGCCTGGTTGAGTCGAAGGCTACCTCCCGTGCCGCCCAGTCGCTCCGTTCCGCAAAGCCCAGCCCAGGAGTCGCTAGCAACCCATTCGCCGCGGCCTTGGGTATCACATGCGGACCATCTGAGTTGGGTGCCGCTACTTCCCACCCATTGTGCTCCAATATCTTCTTCGTCAAACCGCCAGAAACCGGCCAGGCCGGCGGGGGTCGGTGTCAGTGGGCATGCCGTGCAGGATTCGCTGCAGCTCCAGGGCAACGTATCCGTTGTGGTCCTTCCCTCGCAGGCCATTGACGCCAGGGAGAGGACGAAGAGCACATGTTGCCAGGAAAAGCGCACTGCGGAGACTCCCACTGAGGGGCGGGCCTGACGCCCTGTCGCGTAAATCCCCAGCCCACGGTTTTCTGATCTATGGAAAAACGAAGCCAGCATTCACGAGTGCCCTGAGGGCGTACCACTGACCCACCCGCCCCATGAGCTGCCGTTCCGTGGTCTCGCTGCTGGGCTGGTGGGTGTAAACGGAATGGCGCAGTACAGGGAATGCTAAGCTTGGCTCGAACTCTGTAAACAGCCAGCGACTTCTCAGTCTGAGCCGAGCGGCGACCCCGAAGGCCGTCCACAGGTACAGGTTGGCGTGGTCGCCATCGTCCGCGGCTGTCTCCTCGGCGTTGTCTGGGCTGCTGCGTTGCGAGGCAGTGTGGAATCCGCTGATGGCCACCTGGCCCACTTCTGCGGTGGCGCAGAGGGGCACGGCGATGAGTCGACTCAGCCCCAATTCGAACGGACAGAGCGACGCTCCCGTGGTCCACGCTTGGGCACGGAGGTCGACGCCCAGAGGAACCCTGCCAGCCTTCCAGTAGCCGACGCTAAGGCGCGCGCTTGGGATTCCGCGCTCGTTTCTGAAACCCAGGATCAGAGCGCCGCCCCACGCGATCTCCTCAGCAAGGGGACCCATCCCGCCCGCGCTCACCCCCACTTCACCCTGTATCGCTACCTCGCGCGGTGGGCAGGGACTCTGCGCCGGGCAGAGGTTGGGAGGGCGCGCCGCGAGTGGGTTGGGTTTCGGGCACGGGCGCTCGTCGTTTGCCGGGCTGGCGGGCTCGGAAGCACAAGGCGGCGCTTTCAAGGCTTCCGCCAGGCTGTACGCCATGGCGCGAACCGCGTCGGCGCAGTCCGTCTCGTTGTGCATCGGCCGAGATGTGGAGCACCGTCCGTCGGCATTGACCATGACGAGGTGGGCGATGAACCGCGAGCCAGCCCGTACCACTTTCACGCGCACGCTTCCCGCAAGCTCTCCGTCCGAGGCTTGCCAAGCCCGGGTGGGCGAGTGGGGGGACTCCGCGTCGGTGCCATCGGTGTTGGCGAAGTAAAACTGGTTGGTCCAATCGAGAAACGCCCGCTCGTTGGGACAATCTGGAGGCGCCGTGTAGTGCAGGTCGAACCTGGCCGAGGACGACTCGCCGCTCTGGGGCGTGGGAGGTGTGGCGTGAGCCGGAGTCGAACAGACCACGCCCGCGCATCCGATCAGCAGCACGACCGCTCGGTGGTGGCACCGCTGGGGGAAGGCGAGCAAGGTGGGCACGTTCATGGGATTGCGGCTCGTTGGCAGGACGCCCGGGGGAACCACGCCGAAGCCACTTCAGCGTACACGGCCTCTGGGCACGTGCCGAGCCCCAAGCAATCCGTTCCCGCTCCCAGCGGCGTCGGGCCCGGAGGCGCCTGGTGAACGGACCGGTGCGCTACTCGATCGGGAGCGCGACCATCCCGACACGTTGTCGGGCCGTGGGCACCTGCCTCAATCGCTCGTGGAACCTACAGCGCGGATCGAGAGGCCTGGGAGTCTGCGCACGCCCCCCGTCAGCGTTTCGCATTCGGTTGGCACGAGCGAGCCTGAGACTCGCTCAGGATGGCTACCCGCCAGGAACAGTGATTCATCGGCATGTCGAGGACGCGATTCTGCGACGTCGAGGGGATGCTCCCTGCCAAGGGACCGAATCGAGAGTTACGGGTTGGGGTTTGGGGCCGGGAGCCGCTAGGATGGTCGTCGATGGCTGCCAAACCAAGTGATGCGCGGGGTACGTGGACGCAGCGCTGCTGGCTTCACACCCGCCTTCGAGTTGGGGCGCTGGTGGGCTGTGGGTTCCTGTCCGCGGTCGACGCCTGCTGTGAGGACCACGAACTCGCCGTCAGCGACCTGAACGGGCGGATGTCTTTCGGTGCCGAGGTGGCCGCCCATGTCGAGTTCACTGTCGACATGGAGATCACTTGGGTCGAAAGTCTGGGGTTTTCGGGCTGGGCGGGGCTGAGCGGTGCCGCCGACGCGAGAATAGGCTTCGACCCGGAGGGCCTCGATGCCTTCGAGACCACGATGGACGTTGACATCGACGACGATGGTGTCGATGAATCCGTCAGCTTCGTTGCATTCGCTTCGGGTGCTCCGGATGATCCCGAAAGGGTGTTCGCCGCCTGGCGCGGCGACAAGTACACATTCGACGCGGGTATCTGCTACCTGCTGTGGTCCGAGGGGGACACGATCGAGATGCTGAGCGGGCCGTGCGAAAACGGTGGAGAAGGGGCGCCGGTGCTGAGCTGCACCCTGGGCTCGGGCCGGCAGGGCAAGTTTGGCTGTGATGCCTGTGGGGATGCCGGTGAGTGTGTCGCGTGTGAGAACGGAGAGTCTGTGGCCTCGTGCATGACGGATGGGGCGCGAGAGCTCGACGTGGCGCCGTCCGAGGTTGGGGGCTCGGGCGGCGAGGCCGGGGAAGGGGGGACGGTGCCAGCCGGCGAAGGCGGCGCTGCTGGCGCGCACGAGGAAGGCGGCGCTGCTGGCGCGCGCGAGGAAGGTGGCGCTGCTGGCGCGCGCGAGGAAGGTGGCGTTGCCGGCGCGCCCGGCGCAGGCGGATCGGGCGCCGAGGACGTTGCACTGTGCCTCTCCCTGGCGAGTGCGCTCGCGAGTGCTGGGCAGCTCTGCGGACTACGCGAGGCTGCGTCGCACGAGGTGCTGTGTTCCGACCATCTCGCAGACGTCACGGCCTGCAGTGCGGCACTCGATGCTGTGGGGCTGTTCGAGGATCCCTGCAGGGCGCTCCGCAGTGCCATCTCGTGTGGGAGCGTATTCGAATGACGGCGCCGTCAAGAGGACAGTGCCATCCGACGTTGGGCGTCTTCCTAGGGGCAGCGATCTTCACTGGGTGGGGGGCGGAGTCGGTGGCGGCACCCGCGGAAACGTCCGCGACGGGGGAGCCGTCAGTCCGAGTGTCCGAGGCGACGGCCGTACCCGGTCCCGCGGAGGCAGCGGGAGTGACGCCGTTGGCGGTGCCCGAGGCCACCACGGCATCGACGGTCGCGGCGCCGCCAGGTGCTCCCTCTGCGGTGACTGCCGCCGAGCCAGGTCCCTCTGCGGTG
>CAYRKE010000097.1:0-10834 GCA_964424695.1 uncultured Polyangiaceae bacterium | reverse complement strand
CGAGCCAGGTCCCTCTGCGGTGGCCGCCGTCGAGCTAGCTCCCTCGCCGCCGCCTGGTGGGGAGGAGGGCGAGGCGGACCACGCCGGTGGCTTTGTTCGACTGACCCTCGGACTCGGTGTGGGCCACGTGGAGGGTGGGCGTCTCGGCCCCGAGCCTGGGTTCCACCCCATCGAGGACCTCTCCCACACCGGGCCCGTCCTGGGGGCGGCATTTCTCGTCGGTGGAGGCGCTGCGGACCTCGCTCTCGCTGGCGAGCTCACCTACGAGCGCATGCTGACGCACCTCGAGCGGCGGTCCGAGGTGGGCTTCAGTTTGTACGGGATCGGCATTGCCGGAACGGCGTATAGCGACGACGAGTGGTTCGTGACGGCGCACCTCCGGTGGCTGATGATGATGCTCTGGAGGTGCGAAATCCCCTGTTGGTGGGACCGCGGTGACACGACGATGGGGCCCGGGGTTGGGGTCACCGTGGGCAAGGAATGGTTCGACAAGAACGAGGACGACGAGGATGCCGTTGGGATCGCGCTCCAGGGTAACTACGCGTCGCTCAACGGAGAGCCCCAGGTCGACTACTACAGTGGTTTGCTGCTGTTGACGCTGACCAGTTTCTGAACCAACTCTGCTAACGCCTTGCACGCACGGTGACCGGCTGCGATCTACCTCGCGCGAGGGGGCGCAGCGCGGAGTTACTCGCGGCAACAGCCTGAGTGGGGGCCGGGAGCTGCCCACCAAGGGCCGCCCCAAGCCTCCTTCTTCCGCCCTTCGCTGGGTCGTGGGGCTCTCAGGGTAGGAAATCCTTGATTGTCTCGTACCAAACCCGTCCCATTCGATCGTATCCCGCTTGGTTCGGATGGACCCCATCCGCCAGCTCGTTCTGCGGGAATCCTGTGTTCTGGTCCACGAGCATGATGTGGGCTCCCGCTGCGGCACGCTCCTCGACCATTGCCGGTATGGCGGCGTTGAGGGTGTCGACCCCGTTATAGGGAATGATCTGGGCAACGACCAAGAGCGCATCCGGGCAGTCCTCGATGATCTTGTCGAGGAGGCTCGGTAGAAGCTGGGCCGGCTGCGCCGGATGGCTTCCGTACATGTTGTTGGTGCCGATATGGAGCAGGATGATGTGGGGCTGGACGTCTTCGCGGATGAGGTCGCCCGCCTCGACCTCCGCCTGCAGGCCCTCGATGGAGATCCCGCTGGTGCCCTCGTGGTTCTTGGGGAACGGCTGCCCGTCGACCTCATTGGGACCGTTCGAGCGGGTTCCGACGAACGTGATGTCTTTGCCGTCGGCCAGCGCGAGGCTAAACAGTTTGGTGCGATAGCCTCCTGCGATGTTCATGCCTTCGGTGATGGAGTCACCGAGCGGCGAAATCCGGCAGGGTTCGTCCGCCGGGCAGTACTGCGTGCTGTCGTTTCCGGTGCCGGCAGTGCCTCCAGACGAGGTCGAGCCTCCGTCGGAGACGCCGCCGCTTCCGGTATCCCCGCCCGGTTCCCCTCCGCCACTCGACGATCCGCCCTCGTCCGAGCCGCCAATCCCAACGCCGCCAGTGCCGGCGCCGCCAGCTCCGACACCGCCGGTGCCCAAGCCGTCTGTGGTGCCGCCGGTGCCCAAGCCGTCTGTGGTGCCGCCGGTGCCCAAGCCGCCTGTCCTGCCGCCGGTGCCCAAACCGCCTGTCCTGCCGCCGGTGCCCCACCCGCCCGTCCTGCCGCCAGTGCCAGAGCCGCCAGTGCCTTCGACCGGACCCACGCCACCGGTTCCGGTGCCGCCGGTTCCCAGTCCCCCAGTTGTGCCTCCCGTGCCAGTGCCGCCTGTCCTGCCGCCGGTGCCCAAGCCGCCGGTTCCGGCTCCACCAGTCGACGATCCGCCGGTGCTTCCCGCGCTCGCGCCCCCACTGGCATTGCCGCCCGAGCCCAGAGCTCCGCCGGTGGTCGTCGTGCCCCCCGAACCGACTGCCACGGTTCCACCCAGACCCAGAGCGCCTCCTGTCTGACTGCCGCCGACGGCGGCGTTGTCCCCACCGGTGCCAGCGTCAGGCGCCGTGGCATCGTCGCCATCACTGCTGCAACCGCCGCCACTGAGGGCGATCGCGGCCAAGAGACACCAGAGCATTGAATGGGTTGTCGTCGAATGCAGGCTCGTCATCTTGCTTCTCATGGGTGAAGGTCGCCAGGCGACCCACGGCTACGGTGACTAGCTCTACCACATCAGGACCGCGGCCGAGCAGTACAGAATACGCTCCCCCCCTATGTCAGTACTGACACCCCACCCATTACGTCAGGGTACTTGCCTATATGACAGATCTGACATCCCCCCGAAGCTTGGGCTCGCCGCATTGATTCTGGATTGACCCTGCCCCCATGACAGATCTGTCACTCCCCCGGGGCCAGGTCGGCGACGTCGGCAGAGCGGGGGCGCCGGATCCCACGGCAGATCCGCTATCCGCCGAATAGTGTCCTCTGCCGGGAATGCGTCGTGTCCAAGGGGGGGCCGTCGGGGAGCTGCGTCACGCCGAGGCTCTGTCGCTGAACCCCGGGAAGTGCGTTTGCGGCTCCGGAAGGCCGTGATTCGGGGCCGCGTCGGGCGCGGGGTCGAGCGTCGGCCGGGCCTCGAGTAGCGCTAGCCTGCGAGCGGGATCACGAACGTCGTGATGCTGTAGCCAGGGACAGTGGCGGTGAAGCTCCAGTCCGTGATCGTGATGGGGGCGAGGTCAACCAAGTCTTCGGTTGCCGAAGTGCGGTGCACCTCGACGCTCCGTCCGAGAGACGGCAGCGACGTTAGGTCGAAGGTGTAGCTCCTGCTGGCCGTGCTCTCCCCGTTGCGCACCACGAGGGTCAGCTGAGAACCATCGCCGGCCAGCGCTGCTACCATGTTCGGGTTGGTGACGTCGACGAAGGTAGCTCCGGGACGGATGTATCGGCTGAACCCAGCCTGCGCATAGAAACGTTTGAGGGGCTGCCAGGTTTCCTGCGCGTCGCTCACGGTGAAGCTGGTCCAAGTCGTCGACGGATCGACGACTTGCCACTCGATCCAAGCCTCAGGTCGAAGCTCGCGAAGGTCCTGGATGATCCTACCCGCCATGAAGATGGCTGCGTCGGCATTGCTGGCGAGGTCGACGCTCAAGGGGCCTGACTCCGACTGCCAGAGGCGCTTGCTGCGATCGGCCGCGAGGGTACGGAGCTCCGCCCGTTTCGAGCCATTGTAGGAGTGGACGTTGATCTGAACCATTGCGGCGAGCGTGGAGGACTCGTACCCGCTGATGATACTGAGGGCGTCGTCCATGCTGTTCTCATCGGAAGCGCTGACGCCCGTCTCCGCTACGCCCTGTACCGCCAGCTCGTCGGAGACCGCGCGAATGATTCGTTGTTGGCTGCTGGCCCCGAAATGACAGCCTTCCTGCCCTCCATCGGCCTTCCACCACCCCGCGTTGGGCTCGTTCAAGGGCTCCAGGGTTCTGAACACGATGCCCAGCTCGTCGCGGTAGTGCTTGGTGACTTCCACCAGATAGGCTGCGAAGGTTTGGTAGGCATCGTCCCTCAGATTGTCGGACCCATCGGTGTTGCCTGAGGCGCAACCGCTCTTGGTCATCCAGTACGGCGGGGAATTCGAGAAGGCCTCGATGATCACGTCCTCGCCGACGTCAGTGAGCCTCCGGAGGACTGCGGTCTGCCTCGCATCGGCGTCCCAGTTCCACTCCCCGGTGCTCGATTGGAACCCGGGCATCTCGCGGTTGGTTCCCATGTGCTCGTGCGACGGGTCATCGCCCCCACCGATGTTGTAGCGGAAGATGTTGTAGCCGAGCCCCTGGATCGGGTCGACGATGAGGTGGAGCAACTGGTCGCGCTTGGCGCTCGACCATCCGCCGATCTGGTAGGCCCACCAGGCGAGGCTCGTCCCCCAGCCTTCGAAGGTCTGGTACCGGGCGCTGACATCGACTGTAACGAGCGTGGAACCCGGGGTCGCGACGACCTCCGGTCTGCCCGCGGCTGCTTCGAAACCACCGGTCCCAGAAACGCCGCCAGCCCCACCCGTTTCGGGTACACCGCCTGCCGTTTCGCCTCCCGTCGCCCTGCCGCCCGCACTCGGGACGCCGTGCGTCGTGCCCGCATTCCCGGTGGCTCCACCCGAGGTCGAGGCTCCGCCGCTGTAGGTTCCACCATTGGGGTTGGGGCCCGCGCTCGACGTGCCGCCCTCCTGCTCGCGGCCTCCGACGGCGGAGCTGCCCCCCGCGTCGCCGGTGGGCGGCGCGGTCGTTGCACCACCCACCGGCGCCCCACCGCCCGCCCCGGGGGGTGGGGTAAGCGACGTCTCTCCGCCAGCGGCCGCTCGTCCTCCGGTGGCGGTGGCGCCCCCCGAAGAGCGCTGGCCGCCGGAGGAGAACGCGCCGCCGTTCGCGCTCGGAACCTCGGAGGGGAGCGCGCCGCCAGTTCCGCCCCAGCCACCTGAAGAAGGTGCAGCGGTTGAAGTGCCTTGTCCGCCCAACGCCGATCCGCTGGCGGTTGGACCCAGCCCGCCCGCGCTGGTCGTGGTGCCGGCGTGGTCCGAACCACAGGCTACGTAGAGACTGGCTGCTGCGATCCACCAACGGCTTGAGGGGGCATTCTGCACGCGCGACGGCTCCTGAAGGCTACGGTCGACCGCCGTGCGGCCGCCGGCAGTCGCAACGGTCCGGCGACGAGGTTCGCCGGACCAGGCCACGGAAGGGACTTGGCCGTTCAGCGCGCTACTCGCACGAGCAGCCCAGGCCGGTCATGCTTTCGGCACCCGGCGGCGGGAAACAGGTTGGGTCGACGAACGTGCTGGAGACGCCCGCAGCCTCCGAACAGTCGCAGCACAAGTAGCTGTCGGCACAACCTCCCGGCTCACAGTCGACGGGAACACACTCGCCTGCGCCAGTGGCCGGATTCACCAGGCAGTAGGGGGCATCGCCGTCCGCGCACTCGTCAGTAGCCTCGCATTCTGCATGGAAGTTGGAGTCGGTGCTGGTGGAGCCTGCCTGAGCGGTGTTGCCGTCGCCGCCCTGGCCACTCCCGCCCTGGCCACCTCCTGCCTTGCTCGTATCGTCGTCGCTGTCATCATCGCCCGCATCATCGTCGGACTCGGAGGTGCCGCCCGCGCCGCCGCTCGATTCATGGTCGGCCGGAGCATTCACGCATTCTCCCTCAGCCTCGGACCAGACACGGCCGCTGGAGCATTCGTCGGAGCTGTGGGAATCCTCCGACTCGCTGCAGGCTGCAATGAGGAGGGCTGCGAACAGAATACTAGCTTTTGTCATTTCGCTGTTGGTCTCCAGGGAGTTGCCGGAAGAGGGAGCCTTGGCGCCGGAGGCCGACCCGACCGACCGCTAGGCGCTCATGCCAAGGTGCGGCGCATTGTGACAGACGATTTCTGGTGCCTGTCAAGGCGCTGGGAGTCATCTGAGCGCAAAACTGGGGAGGCTCATGTTCTCTGGCCAGTGCCTCGGGGTGGCGATCCCGGCAGGCGGGAGCAGTGCAGGGAGATCAGGAGCCGGGACTCTCATGGACGATTCCGTGGGTGGGGATCCCGTCCACCCAGTCGGAGCGGCGCGGTGACGCGGAGTCAGAGCCAGTCGCGTCTGAGCTAGCGCCATCCCCCGACGCCTCGCGCGCCCGTTTCACCGCCCGGACCAATCCCCAGTCGACCCCAGGGGAACCGAGACCGCGGTACATCAGCGCCACCGTTAAGTGAACCACTGTGCCCGCGAGTCGGTCTCCGTACCTGGTCGAATCGTGCGGCGCGGAATGGGCGCGCGGCGTGTCATCGAGTAGATTCGAGCGGATATGCTTGGTCGCTCGTTTGGCTTGTTCACGGTGCAGACTGCCGCAGGGCTCGTGCTGCTGGTGGGGTGTTCAACGGAGGGGGTTCAAGGCAGCCCCGCTGCCTGCAATGACGGAGAGCAGAACGGCGCGGAAACGAGCGTCGACTGCGGAGGCCCGGATTGCTCGCCGTGCGTCGACGGCGAGGCCTGCGCCAGCGCGAGTGATTGTCGCGGAGCATCGTGCATTGATGGCATGTGTCGAGCCTCCGGTGGGCACTGTGAAAACGGCCTGAAAGATGCCGACGAGAGCGGAACGGACTGCGGAGGCGTGGAGTGCAAATCCTGCGTTTCGGACGACGAATGCGCCGGTCCCTCGGACTGCGGCAGCGGCGTCTGTCGCGATGGGATTTGCCTTGCAGAGACCTGCACCGATAACGTGATCAACGGCGCCGAGTCCGACGTCGATTGCGGCGGCACCTGTGATCCCTGCGATGACGACGCTTCGTGTTCGGATGGCGGGGACTGCCAGAGCGGCGTGTGCACGTTGGGCCTCTGTTCCGCTGCGAGCTGTTCGGATGGAAGGATCAACGGGGACGAGTCCGACGTGGACTGCGGCGGCACGTGCTCGACCCAGTGCGAGGCTGGGGAGCAGTGCAGGGTAGGTCCCGATTGCGAGACCCTGGTGTGTGCGGGGCTACGCTGTGCCGAACCCGCCTGTGATGACGATCAGAACAACGGTGAGGAGACGGGGGTCGATTGCGGCGGGGCCGACTGCGAGCCCTGTTCGGAGGGCAGCATCTGTATCGAGTCGTCCGACTGCAAGAGCGGACGCTGCGTCCGGGGCGTTTGCGCTGCTGCGGGATGCAGCGACGGGGTGCTGAATGGATCGGAGAGCGACGTCGACTGCGGAGGTACCGGCGACTGCGAGCGGTGCACAGCCAACAAGCGGTGCGAGGCCTCGTCTGACTGCGCGGCGCCCGAGCTGTTCTGTGACACCCGTTCAGAGTCCGGCGAGCATCGATGCACGAGCGTGGCCTGTTCCGACGGAGAGCAGAACGGTGAGGAGACGGATGTCGATTGCGGTGGAGAGTGCCCCGGGTGTGAGGCAGGCCAAGCCTGCGATGGGGACGGCGATTGCGCGAGTCTCAACTGCGAGGGAGGGACGCTGTGTGCAGAGGCAACCTGCGAAGATGGCATCCAGAATCAAGGCGAAGGCGCTCCGGACTGCGGCGGTTCGAGCCCGTGTGGCTTTTGTGGCATCGGCCAGCCATGTGCTGGCGATGGTGACTGCGAGAGCGGGGTCTGTGCGGCGGATTCGGGGTCGGAGACCATATGTCAGGCTGCCCGCTGCGACGACACCGTGCAGAACGGTGACGAGACCGATGAGGACTGTGGTGGCTCGTGCTCTGGGTGCGGCACGGGGCAGGCCTGCGACGACACCGACGCGAACTGCGTCAGCTTGAATTGCGG
This sequence comes from uncultured Polyangiaceae bacterium, assembly GCA_964424695.1. GTDB lineage: Bacteria > Myxococcota_A > Polyangia > Polyangiales > Polyangiaceae > JAEWRL01. The sequence continues at coordinate 3,589 of CAYRKE010000097.1, read as the reverse complement.
GGATGCCGACACCTGCGAGGCGGCGACGTGTACGGATGGCATCCAGAACCAGGGGGAGGGCGACGTGGATTGCGGTGGGCCGTGCGACCTCTGTGAGGATGGGTTCACCTGCAACGACGCGAGGGATTGCCGGAGCGCGGTCTGCGACGAGACCTGCCAGGCCCCGACCTGCGAGGATGAAGCCCGGAATGGCGGTGAAAGCGGGACCGACTGCGGCGGGGACTCCACCTGCCCTCGATGTGGGAGCGGTGAGGGCTGCGACGAGGAGTCCGACTGCGACCGCGCGGAGGGTTTGGTGTGCGTCGAGGGGGGCACCTGCGCGCTCTCTTCGTGCGAAGACGGAGTCCCGGGCGGGACCGAGACCGGCACCGATTGCGGCGGGGATTGCCCCCCCTGCGACACCGGCGAGGGGTGTCTCAGTGGGGACGACTGCAGCAGCCAGATCTGCTCGGGGTCGCCACTCGAGTGTCAGGCGGCGAGCTGCGAGGATTCTGCGACGAACGGGGACGAGACCGACTTGAACTGCGGAGGGGGGGCATGCGACCCGTGTGGGACTGGGGGTACCTGCGAGCGCGACGAGGATTGCGAGAGCTTGGTCTGTGACGAAGGCGTGTGCATCGCACCCAGCTGCTCGGATCGGGCGCAGAACCGCGACGAGACCGATCTGAACTGCGGCGGTACGCACTGCTCTCGCTGTGTGGCCGGAGCGAGGTGCGCGGTGGACCACGATTGTCGGAGCGGAATGTGTGCGAGCGGCAGCTGCGCGGCGAGCCCCATCGAGGTTTACTATCACAGTCAGCCGTGGGATGAGTCGGCCCAGCCTGACTGGATCCAGGCGCAGCTCAGGATTACCAACGTCTCCGGAGCGCCGATCGATCCCCGGAACTATACACTGCGATACTATTACACCAATGAGCCGGGGCAGACCGGGGACGTAGTCTGGACCGTGCCCGGAAACGTCCTGGGGGTGAGCTGTAACTGGGACACCAAACCGGCTCCGGTGTGTGTGGGCGCGCAGTGCTACTTGGAGTTCCAGCTCTTGGGAGCCACGGCTGCCCTCGCCGATGGGGCTTCGACGACAGACTGCAGGTTTGCGATTCGGAACTACAATTCGACGACCTCCTATATCTGGGAGGACGACGCATCCTGGGGACCTCAGCAAGACTACGAGGGGGTCGAGAACCCTTGGGTCGACATCCTGGTGTTCGACGGAGACACGCAGGTGCTCGGTCCTCCGCCTCCGTACTGACCCGATAGAGACGGCGGCGCTCATGCCGCGCACTTGGAGCCGCCGCCAGAGGTCGTCGTGCTGGTGCGGGACATGGATGGGTATCCTGTCACAGGCCGGGGCCAGTGATCGCGCAGAGATCGGCCAATATTGGACTACACAGCGAACCCCCACCGCTCCCTGGCACGCTGCCCTTATCCGCTTGCCGAGATCACGATGGGGAGATCGAAGCCGCAACCGCATGCTACTTCAAGCTGATTCATTTCAGCGTGAGTAGTATGACTGAAGGGACGCTTCGTTACCGCGCTACCTCGCAGGAGGCCGCAGCTCAAATAGAAGTTAGCCCGACTTCGCACGTACGTCCGCGATCGCCTCTGCTGGCGGAGCCTGGGCTCGAATTCCGAATGTACCATCATCCTTCACATCCCTTCGACCCGCTCAAGCGTCCTGAGCACATCCTCGGGCAGCTTGAGCTCTGCAGCCGCTAGGTTCTCACGGAGGTGTTCGACGCTCGAAGTGCCCGGAATCAGCAGGATGTTTGGCGACCGTCCAAGGAGCCATGCGAGCGCGACCTGCATCGGCGTCGCCCCCAGTGTCTTGGCCACACTCGACAGCGTCGTCGACTGAATCGGCGCGAAGCCACCAAGCGGAAAGAACGGCACGTACGCAATGCCTGAGGCAGCCAGGGTGTCGATCAGAGTATCATCGGTTCGATGCACAAGGCTGTAGTGGTTCTGCACGCACGCGATCTCCGCGATTGCCCGGCCCTCTGCGACTTGTGTGGCGGTGACGTTGCTGAGCCCGATGTGACGAACCTTCCCTTCTCGCTGCAGCTTGACCAGTGCCGAAAGCGGCGCTTCGATCGACCCTTCGCGAGGGCGTTGTGCATCAAACATGACGCGAAGGTTTACGACTTCGAGGGCGTCCACCGCTAGATTCCGTAAGTTGTCGTGAACTGCGGTCGTGATCTCTTCCTCGGAAGACGCCGCGTCCCAGGATCCGTGCGGACCGCGCTTCGCGCCGACCTTCGTGGCGATCACGAGATCGTTCGGATAAGGACGGAGAGCTTCGCGAATTAGTTCATTGGTGATATGCGGACCGTAGATATCACATCGTGTCGATGTGGTTGACGCCGCTTTCGACCGCCGCCCGCAACACCGCAATCGCAACGTTGCGCTCCCTCGGCGGTCCGGACACTCCCGGTCCGGCGAGCTGCATTGCCCCGTACCCGAGACGCTTCACCCTTCGAGCGCCAATCTTGAACGTTCCAGCTTGGGCTAGGTTGAGTTCTTTCATGGCGAGAATTATGGCCCCGGGAACGGCGTACGGTAAGACGGCTTGATCGGCACGGTCTGTACGGGAATTCGCACAATGGCAGTCAACTTTGAGGATCTTCGAGTCTTTACCTCGGTCGCACGCGCTGGAGGCTTCCGCGAGGCGAGTCGCGCTAGCGGCGCGAGCGCGTCGAGCGCTAGCGAGGCGGTGCGAAGGTTGGAGGCGGCGCTCGGCGTTCGACTTCTCAATCGCACGACCCGCACTGTCGCGCCGACCGAGGCCGGAGCTCGCCTGCTCCAGCGACTTGGCCCCGCACTCGCAGAGATCGTAGCGGCACTCGACGTCGTCAAGAGCTCGCGCGATCAACCGGCGGGCACGCTGCGACTCAACGTTCCTACCATCGCAGCGCGGGTCACGCTTCCCACGATTGTGCCGGCCTTTCTTGCCGCGTATCCCCACATCCGGGTTGAGGTGACGGCGAACGACGAGCTGACAGATGTTCTCGCTGCGGGCTGCGATGCAGGCATTCGCTACGAACAATCTCTCGACAAGGACATGATCGCGGTCCCGATTGGTGCTGCCGCGCAGCGTTTCGCGTTGGCCGCATCGCCCGACTACCTGGAACGAAACGGATGTCCGCATCATCCACGCGAGTTGCTCGGTCACTCGTGTCTACGCATTCGCTTCTCGGGCGGAGCGCTCATCCCTTGGGAATTCAGGCGTAACGGAAGAACCCTCAAGGTCGATTCAACGGGTCCGCTCAGCGCCAACCTTGGGAATGGATCCGACCTCCTCGTCGCTGCGGCCATTGCGGGCACCGGCGTCACATACTTGTTCGAGGATTTGCTGCGACCCCACTTTGCAAGCGGTGCGTTGGTGCCGATTCTCGAACCCTGGTGGCTACGCTTTCCCGGACCTTTCCTGTACTATTCGAGTCGCCTCCACATGCCGCCCCCGCTCCGGGCCTTCGTCGACTTCGTCCGGGGATTGGCCCGCGTGAAACGAGCCTAGGGGTTTGGGCAGCTCTAGCTACTACCGGATGTCGTCTGCGAGGCAAGCGCCTCACTCCAACAGGCATAACGAATC
>CAYRKE010000096.1:26302-28609 GCA_964424695.1 uncultured Polyangiaceae bacterium | reverse complement strand
AGCTCAGCCTGAGTGCTGGCGAGATAGAAGCTCTGTGAAGCGCCTTCCTGCGGCCTTCCTCCCGCCACAGCCATTTCGTTCAGGTTTGCGACGACCTGCGAGCTAGTCGTATCCACACCCAGCACGAACGTTGGAAACCCAGCATCGAGTGCCGCTGTGATTTGTTCCACCGCGTAGTCGATCGGTTGGGCGCTGTCGGCCTGAGCCTGAGGACACGTGGGCTCACCGTCAGTGGCCAGAAGGAGATACTTGAGGTTGGGGGAGACAGCGGCTCGTTCGACCAAATGGTCAATGCCAGCTCGAACAGCGTCCCCGGTGGGGGTACCCCTGCCATTGGGCCCCTCGGCCTCGATCGCGGCAATCACCGCCGAGGCGCTATCCTGGGCAACGGGCACCTGAACGGTCGGTGCAATCGACTCCTCGTCACACATGTCCAGGTTGTCGCCCAATGGGTAGAACTTCAGGCCCCAGAACAGGGTTGCGCCAGTAGACTCCACAACGCTGGCCACGGTTGGCACAATCGCCTCCCACCGACTTGTGGTGGCCCCACCACCTGTGAGGGGGTTCGACATGGATGACGAACGATCGAGAAGCAGCAGAACCTCCGCCGGCTGGGTTTCCAGCTCGAAGTCCTGAACTCCGCAGACAGGGTCTTCGGCAGTCAAAGCGTCAGCCGGAATGAGGGCTTCGTATTCGATCGTTCCCCCGGTTGCTGGCACGTAGACGCCCCCCGTCGCCTCCGGGACCCCGCCTGTGTTGGGTGTGCCGCCAGTAATGGGCCCAGCGTCCGCACCGCCGGTTGACCCATCCACCACACCACCGGTTGAACTGCCGGCCACTCCAGGAGTCGATCCACCCGTTGCCGCCGGGGCCGAACCCCCGCTGCCGGCGGTCCCACCAGCCGGCATGACGGAGGATTCTCCGCCGCTTGCCGTTGCGACCGCGCCACCGACACCTTCATTGCCGGTTGCTACGCCAGCTGTTGGCTCCCCCGAAACGCCGCGAGGAGACTCCTCAGAAGAGCAGCCCACGAACGCTACGAGGGATGCCGATGCCCAGAGTAGTGTGCTTTGGCGTAACATATTGGATGCCTTGGCTGTGCCGGGGCCAGGGTCGCGGCACGGCAAACTGCGTTGATGGTGCGCTGCCCGGTGATGCGAGCTGCCCAATCAGTGTGGGCCAAACTCGCTGCATCGGTTCACGGTTTATTCACTCCACCGTCGTATTCCCCCGTTGACTCCGTCCGATCGAATTCACTCTATCAAACGGCGGTTGGCTGGGAAGTCGTCTGGCTCCCTCACCCATCCGCGCGCAAGGGAACCGGCCGATAGTGATGATGAGGCCCTTTCAGAGCCGGAAACGCGACGACATTTCAATTTTCCTCCGAGGGACGGGCAGCTGGACCCGAACCGAACCGAACCGAACCGAACCGAACCCGTGAGTCTGGAGTTCGACTGCGCAGCGAACCGAACCGAACCGGTGAGTCTGGAGTTCGACTGCACAGCGAACCGAACCGAACCGGCAAGTTTGGAGTTCGAGTGCACAGCGAACCGAAGCGAAGGCTCGTTGGGGCACCAAGATGGGTGGTGGCCCGGGCTCCCCTCGACGCGACAGAGCAACGGCGTCGCAGTGAAAGTGACGCAGCGCGGGCACACACTGGCACACGTGGCTCAACCGCGACAAGGCAAACTACGGCCTCTGTGGTCCTTTGCCATGGCACGGGGGCTGCACTGCGGGCGGCCATGGCTTTGCGCAACCGATCCTCTGCTTCCCTGGCCCACTCGGCCTGCTTCGTTCTCGTCGTTGCTTGCGGCAGTGGCGACCGAGAGACCTCTTCGGAGACGCGTTCCAACGACCCCTCGGCGATGGATCCTGGGATAGTCGGTTCCGTCCCCGGATATGGGCTGGCGCTGATCGGTTACAAGAACAGTCATGCTGCCGCTGCTGAGACTGCTGTCGGTGCAGGCGACTCAGCGGTGGCGAGCCCCACAGCGGCGGCGAACCCCTCTCAGTCGTCCGGGAGCGATCTCGCAATGGATGAGGGAAACAACTCCTATGCGTATGCTGCCACGGGGGGAACCTACGCAATCGGAATGACTGGGGGTACCACGGGCGCTCTGATCCTCGGAGGAAGCCCGGGCACAGGAGGCAACTCCACAGAAGGCGGGAGCCCGGGGATGGGCGGGAGCCCGGGGACAGGCGGGAGCCCGGGGATGGGCGGGAGCCTGGTTACTGCAGGCAGTCCAGCAATGGCAGGCAGTCCAGCAATGGCAGGCAGTCCAGCAATGGCAGGCAGTCCAGCAATGG
>CAYRKE010000096.1:21104-26202 GCA_964424695.1 uncultured Polyangiaceae bacterium | reverse complement strand
CCGTTGCCCACCGGCGGAGCGCTTGCGACGGGAGGCACCATCGAGACCGTGGTCCCCCCTCTGACCGGGGGCAGCCTTGGGACTCCAGACGGCGTCGAAAGCGGAAGCAGCGACGCTACCGGGGGCACGACCAGCACGGGTGGCGGTACCGCAGCCGGGAGCACACCTGCGACCGGAGGCACACCTGCGACCGGAGGCACACCTGCGACCGGAGGCACACCTGCAACCGTGGGAGTAACGACGACGGAACCCTCGATACCAGTGACGGTGTCAGGCGTCGTCGAAAACCCCTTCTGGGATACCTCCGAGGAGCCGACTTCGACGTTCTCCATCGACGTCGATAGCGGTTCCTACACGCTGGCCCGCGCTGCCATCGGTGACGGAGTCCTTCCGGGGCCGGAGGCCGTGCGCGTCGAAGAGTTCCTCAACTACTTCCATTTCCACTACGCAGAGCCCGAGGCATCGCGTCCCCTCGGGCTCTATACGGAGCTCGGCGCGTGCCCCTGGAACCCCGCGCACGAGCTACTGCTCATCGGAATCCAGGGACACGACGTGGACATGGCAGAGCAGCCACCGGCCAATCTCGTCTACCTTCTCGACGTGAGCGGCTCGATGGAATCGTCAGATAAGCTGCCCCTGCTCAAGCGAGGTTTCCGCATGCTGACCAGGCAGCTTCGGCCCCAAGATCGCGTGTCCATCGTCACCTACGCAGGCCGGGAAAGCGTCGTACTCGACGGCGTGGGCGGCGGGGAGCGGGATGTCATCGACGAGGCCCTGGCCGCGCTCAAGTCGGGTGGCTCCACGAATGGCTCTGGGGGGATCCAAGCAGCGTACGAGCTCGCGCAGAAGCACTTCATCGATGGCGGGACGAATCGCGTGCTTCTCGCCACGGACGGCGACTTCAACGTGGGGATCAGTGACGAGGAAGAGCTCGCGGAGTTCATCGCCACGAAGCGCGACACTGGCGTGTACCTGAGCGTGTACGGGTTCGGCGACGCCTGGAACGGTGGCAACTACCAAGACGACGTGGCCGAGCAGCTGGCTGACAACGGTAATGGCATCTACTTCTACATCGACGGAGAGGAAGAGGCGCGTCGCGCATTCATCCACACCATCTCGGGATCACTCGTCACCGTGGCGAAGGACGTCAAGCTCCAGGTTGCCTTCAACCCCGAGCAAGTCGACGGGTACCGTCTGATTGGCTACGAGAATCGGCTGCTCGCCAATAGCGACTTCTCGAATGACGCCGTAGACGCGGGCGAACTCGGCGCCAGCATGAGCGTCACGGCTCTCTACGAGGTCGTTCGGGCCGGCTCGGGCGACACGCTCGCCAAGCCTCTGCCAGGCACCGTCCCCGAGATCCCTGAGTCGGAGCCGAGCGACGCAGAAGCGGAACCAAGCTACCCGGCCATGAGTACCAAAGATGTCGCTCAGGTGAGGCTCCGCTACAAGGACAGCGACAGCGACGTGAGCCAGCTCATGGTGGAAACCTATGGCTCTAGCATCCGGCACAATGACCCGAGCCTCAAGTTCCTGTTTGCGGCCGGAGTCGGCGAGTTTGCCATGGGGCTCCGCGGGTCCCAGTACCTGCCGAGCATCCGCACCACGGCGCTTCGCGAACAGATCGACAAGGCGCTGCCACTGGATGGCGAAGGTGCCATCGCCGAAATGAGCGCGCTCATCGAAGCCGCCACCCGGCTCAGGTAGCCCGTATCCTGACGCGTTCGCCGTTGTCTCTGGTCATGGCTCAGCAAGGAGGCGCTCAATCTCCTGCTCCAGAGACTGAGGAGTGGCCTGCGGGGCGTGACGTGCAACGACGTCGCCGCTCCTACTCACCAGGAACTTGGTGAAGTTCCATTTGATCGCTTCGGTTCCCAGGACTCCCTTGGCGTTGCGCTTCAGGAACACGTACAGCGGATGCGCGCCAGGTCCGTTGACCTCGATCTTGGCAAACATTGGAAACGTGACGCCGTACGAAGTACTGCAAAACTCGCGAATCTCGTCGGCGTTGCCTGGCTCCTGTCCCATGAATTGATTGCAGGGGAATCCAAGCACGTGAAATCCTCGGCCCGAGTATTTCTTCTCGAGCGCCTCCAGCCCCTCGTACTGCGGAGTGAAACCGCACGCGCTGGCCGTATTGACGATGAGCAGGACCTCGCCGCGATAGGGAGCGAGAGTGCCGGTTTCTCCTTCCAGGGTCTGCACGGTTATGTCGTAGATGCTTTCCATGACGGTCCCAGCGCGCAACACAGGTGAGAAAGCCTGCCTCGAAGCGCCTCCGGGCGCCAGCACGATCCGTTGAAACGGTCCGAGCTATCCGTGGTGCGACGCCCCCGTGCTTTGGGCCGCTCACCCAACCCCGCCTTCCTCCTCTTCGTTGGCTGCTCGCTCTCTGGTGCGCAAAGTCGCCAACGCGACGCCATGCCATCTCGAGCAGCGCCGGACAGGCACCGGATTCGACGGAGTCGGAGAGCCAGCCGTCTTTCGCAGCTCTGCGGTGCATCCCGCCGCGTCCGCACCGGGGTCCCGCGGCAAGGACAAGTGTAGCCCGGGACTGCAACACTCGGACGGCGCAGGTGGAGCAGTCTGCAGCTACACCCGTCGCAGCGCTGGCTCGGCGCTGGGCGACACGCCCGGTTCTGCTGCGTCTTTTTCCGCATGAACGACCGAGAAAACCGACAAGAAGATGACGCCTGAGGGCTCGCGGTGCGCGCGCGGCTCTGGCTCGCGACTTGCAGAGTCCCACGCGCTGGCGAGGGGCCCAGCACTCCGGGCACCGCAGCCGCGTCACTTCTAGCAATTCGTGGGGTAACGACATGAGCGTTCTCGCTTCTGGGACGTTGTGGAATGCTATTCGAAAGCGCACGCTGCGGGATGACACCGAACTCGAGGAGTTTGCGGGTCGTTTCGGACAGCGCGGCAATCCGGTCAGTATCGAGTACCTTCGGCGAGGAAGCACCAAAGCCTTCTACGACGAGGGTGGCTCGATGTTCGCAGGTTATGTCGTCAACAGTTCGACGCCGCTTCGGTATCTCGATTGGATCCCCGAAGCGCAACGAGCCAGCTTCAAGGCCTCACTGCAGACGGACTCCGTGTCCGAGATCACTTGCATCTGGATCGCCCGAAAGCCACACCGAGTCTCCTCGGAGCTGGTCTACCTCTCTTCGGTGCTCGACGCGCTGCGTTCCGGCGCCGAGATCACCCTGGGCGGTACCCTCAATCGCTCGGTCTACGGCATCCAAACCCAGGTGCTATCGCGCCTCTACTACTCCGGTACCACCGAATGCTTCGGAAGGCCGCGGGACTGTTGGGTGTATGGGGCGAGTCGCATCGAGCTTGCACTGCGACTCGTGACCCAGTTTCCTACCCAGATCGTCCTTGGACTCATGGGCAAGGCCAACTACTTGGGGCAGGCGCGTCGTCGGTCGAGGCAGCTGCCGGTACCTGCGCTGAGCCACGGGCGATAGCCGAACGCTGGGAGCTTCCCAGCGCCGAACGAGCGGGCTCGCGGCGGAGGTAGCGGGCCACTGAAGGGACCTGAGCTCCTTCAGCGGTCCGTCACCGGACGGGCGGGCTCACGGTGGAGGTAGCGGGCCACTGGAGGGGCCGGGGCTCCTTCAGCGGCCCGCCACGAGCGGTGCGCCGCAATACAAGCATTGCAGTTGCTCGCCGGGAAATACCACGGCGCCCCCCGAGGGCGCACCACACCGAGGACAGGCATCCACGACGATCTGGCCCCCCTGCAGCCTGGCGCGGTGGATGTACTGACGTGACGGGCGGTGGAAGACCAAGTCGATAGTGCGGTCCCGATGGGCGATGCGATTGATGAGCACCTCTGTCTCGAGCTCGCTCCGACCGATCTTCTGGGCAAGCTCCCCCACACTGAATCGGTCATGGGAGCGGACCAGGCTCGTCACTGATTCCTCGAACTCACGCTGCCTTCGAACCTTCGATCCGTACGACCACAGCGCCAGCCCCGGAAGGAGCACCACCGAGGCGAAGAACAGGCCCGGAACGAGGGCCTCCAGAGGGGTGTCCCCCTTAGGCGGTGACGCGAACATCATCACGGCGAGAGACAGGAACGGCAGCGCCGTCAACGTGAGACAACCGCCCGCCTTCTGCATCCCATTCATGGCTCGCGCCCCGGCCTGGTCATGGCCCCTATCCTCGCAGGAGCTCAGGCACCCGTGAACTATCTACAGGCCTGACCCCGTTGCCCCGCGCTCGGCAGGAGACACCGTTGGCCGGCCTAGCCGTTCCAGTCCAAGGTGTCTCCCACCCTCGCACACTCGATCTCATCTCTTGGCGTCGAGACACCAGCGCATCGTGGTGGGGACCCGGACTGTTGACGGTTCACTGTCAGGAATCGACGAGCACTCGCCCCCCGACTCATCGGAAAGGATCCCGGTCAGACCCTCGGCGGACGTCGTGTCTCGTGCTCGTGATTGTGCGGTCTCCGCCAGCAGGGCCTCCACCGCCATGTCGAGCAGTTCGGACAGCTCGGGCCGCGAGCCATCAGGTAGACGGAGCTGGCCGTGCGCTCGGACAAGCTTCTGGTAAAGGGCTTTACCGATCCACAACCGAAGGAAGTAGTGGCGGTCCAGCTGGCGATCCGCGCCCCCGGGTTCGATTGGGCGCTCGGCTTGGCTGGACGCTGCCGGTGCTTGCTGGGTTCTCTCGATCATCATGTTGCCATCATAACCGGTCGATTTTTCCCCTTCTCAGCCGCCCCGAGACGCGGTTTCTCGGGCACGGCAGGGTCGCGGACAGCCAGGGCGGCTCAGAGCGAGCCAGAGAGTCACTGCGGGGCACCAGGAGGCCATCTTTCGGTGATCGAGGATCCCTCACGGACCTCCCACGCAAAACCTGTCAAGCGCGCCGTTGGGGCGCTCGGACATAGAATGTCCGTGCTACGTCCGCTGGCATCGCCCGAGCCCAGGCCGTGAGCGCGGGCTGGGGCACTCGGGGCGGCTCCGCGAACTCCCCAGAAGCTGGCGAACGGATCGGCGGGCTTGCGGGGCTCACCCGCCGGAGGCCTGCGTGCAGGCCCCCCCGCGGGACGATGGCGCGGTCAGCACAGCAATCTAGCGAGGCTTGC
>CAYRKE010000096.1:0-21004 GCA_964424695.1 uncultured Polyangiaceae bacterium | reverse complement strand
CGCAGGCGGCTTGCCCCCCTCCGGCTTCAGCACCACCCCGCCGAGCGGCGGAATCCTGATGAGGATCGACTGCTCTCTGCCGTGACAGGCAATGGGCTCGCTTTCAATCACCTTCTCGGTGCCAGAACCGCTGCCGCCGTAGTGGGATTCATCGCTCGAAATCAACTCCACGTAGCGACCTTCCGCGGGGACTCCGATCCGATACGGTGCCCGAGGAACGGGCGTGAAGTTGAGCACCACGACCACCTGATCGTGGCCGTCGCGTCGAAGGAAACTCATAACCGTCGCGTCCCGGTCGTTGAAGTCGATCCACTCGAAGCTCTCGGGGTTCGGATCGGATCGCCACAGGCACGGAGTCGCGCCATACAAGCGTCCGAGATCCTCCAGATAACGCATGAGTTTCTGACGCTGCGGGTCCTCCGCAAGGTGCCAATCGAGACTCGATGCGTGGTTCCACTCGGAATGCTGCGCCAGTTCCGTCCCCATGAACATGAGCTGCTTGCCGGGACGGGCCGCCTGATACAGCAGGAGTAGCCGAAGATTGGCGAGCTTCTGCCACATGTCTCCGGGCATTTTCTCGATGAGAGAGCGCTTGCCGTGCACCACCTCGTCGTGGGAAATCGAATTGATGAAGCGCTCGGTGTACTCGTACACCATCGAGAACGTCAGCTGGTCGACGTGGAATCGGCGATGGATCGGCTCCTTCGCGAAGAACTGGAGCGTGTCGTGCATCCAGCCCATGTTCCACTTGAACGCGAAGCCGAGCCCGCCGTGCTGGATGTCGCCCGATACTCCGCCCCACGCCGTACTCTCTTCGGCGATGGTAAAGGCCCCGGGGGCCTCCTCTCGGATCGTCGAGTTCGTGCAGCGCAAGAACTCGATGGCCTCGATGTTCTCCCGACCTCCGTACTGGTTGGGCACCCATTCGCCATGTTTCCTGCTGTAGTCGAGGTAGAGCATCGAAGCGACTGCATCGACCCGGAGCGCATCCACATGGAGCTCCTTGATCCAGAACAGCGCGTTGGCGACCAGGAATCCCTTCACCTCGCGGCGCCCGAAGTTGAAAATGAGGGTACCCCAGTCGGGGTGTTCGCCACGGCGCGGATCGTCGTGCTCGTACAGCGCTGTCCCGTCGAACCGCCGCAGGGACCAGTCGTCTTTGGGGAAGTGCGCGGGAACCCAATCGACGATCACGCCGACGCCGTTCTGATGGCAGTAGTCGACGAAGTAACGGAAATCGTCGGGCGATCCATAGCGTGACGTGGGAGCATAGTAGCCGGTGACCTGATATCCCCACGACGGATAGTAGGCATGTTCGGCGACCGGCATGAGCTCGATGTGGGTGAACCCGAACCGCTTGGCGTGCGCGACGAGCCTGGGCGCAATCTCTCGATAGGTGAGGAACCGGCTTCCCTCCTCGGGGACGCGTGCCCACGAACCGAGGTGAACCTCGTACACGTGCATGGGCTCCCGAAGCACGTCACGGTGCGGGCGGGCCGTCATCCAGGCACCGTCGCCCCACTCGTAGGTGCTCTCGTGAACGATAGAGGCGTTCGCAGGCGGCAGCTCCATCGAACGCGCCATCGGGTCGGTCTTCACGCGGAGATCCCCGTTCTGCGCCTTGAGCTCGTACTTGTACAAGGCGCCCGGGCCAACGCCTGGAATGAAGAGCTCCCAGATCCCCGAGCCTCCGAGGGCGCGCATCTGGTGCACCCGGCCATCCCAGCAGTTGAAGTCGCCGATCACACTCGCTCGGCGCGCGTTCGGTGCCCACACCGCAAACGCCGTCCCGCTGACCCCGTCGATGGTGCGAGGCCTTGCGCCAAGGGCCTCCCAGAGACGTCGATGGCTTCCCTCGTTGAAAAGGTGCAAGTCGAGCTCGCCGGTGGTCGGAGCGAATATGTAGGGATCGCCGCACTCCCACGTCCCGCCGCCAGCGAAGAAGAAACGGTAGCGGTGTCGGAGCGGCAGCGCGTCCTCGCCCAGGAACTTGACGAAGACGCCGCCTCCGGCACGGAGCATGTCGATGGGCTCGAACCCGTCTCGGAGGATCTGGCATCCGTGCGCTTCGGGATGGTAGCAGCGAACGACGACGCCGGGGCGACCGTCGAGGGTCCACGGGCGAACCCCGAGTACCGAGTGAGGACACGAGTGCTCGCCTCGCCTTACCCGCGTCAGCTGATGAGGATCCCCACGGAGGGCAAGGGTTTCGGGATCTAGTCCAAATTGACTATCGTGTTGCATCAAAGACCTTCGTCAGTAGCCAGGATCAAGGGAACTGGCGCTGATCCCTGCGCCTTGCGGAGCCCAGACGTCTCCGGATCGACATGCCGGTATTCGAGACTCCGCGAGTCGGGCATCGCGCGAGCGAAGCGCCGGAGCCGGCTCGGGTACCTTAGGCCCGTGCGCAGGCGATACAGCCACCAGGTACCCCGGCACCGCGCGGCCTCGATAGCCGACTCGAGAAGCCCGCGGCTGCACCAGACGCACCATCCGTGAACGATGCGTCGCTAGGCTGGAGATGCGAAGTGTCATGTAGGCGTCTCCGTACCTAGCACACTCAGAATGCCACGCAGGGGAATGCCGACCCAACTCGGCCGGTTGTTGAGCTCGTAGCTCAGCTCGTAGAGGGCCTTTTCCAACAGGTGCACCTCCAGCAGAGTGGCAAGCTTGACAGGATCCACCGGTAGGAGGGGAGACGCCTGCAGAGGCTCGAGATATCCGCCCACGAAGGCGTTGCCAACCCAGGCGTACCAGTAGTCTGCCCAGAGCTCGAGGAACGGAACGTCTTTCCGCCTGGTGGGCGACCCCGGAAGCTCAGCCAGGAGCACCCCCTGGGCCGCATAGTGCAGCGATCGCAGCATGCCTGCCACGTCCGCCAAAGGAGACCGCTTGCGGCGCCGATCGGCCGGAGAGCGCCCCGGTTCCCCATCGAAGTCGATGATGACGAAGTCTTCGATGGTGCCGGTTTCCGGATGCACGGTCATGTAGTCTGCGATGTCATACCCGTCATCGCGAAGCGGCGATGGATAGAACGGCAGGAGCCACAGCGTCGTGACTCCCAGGTCCTGCAGGTAATCGAGTTTGTGCGTCAGCCCCTGGAAGTCGCCGAATCCATCAGCGTCGCTATCGAAGAACGAGCGCACCTTCAGCTCGTAGATGATGGCGTCCTTGTACCAGAGGGGACGCGCACTACTCATGTCATCGGTCTCACGATTCGGAGGAGATGCCCCACCTGGGCGGCGGGATCGAGCCGAACGTAGTTGCGGTGCCCAGACCACACGTAGCGGGCGCCGGTCAAAAGATCCTCCACCTCGAACGCCTGGGTATCGCTCAATCCGAGTTCACGAAGCGGCAAGTGAATCATCGACTCGTGAGCGTGGTGTGGATCGAGGTTGACGATGCAGACCAGGTCGTTGCCTGGGGCCGACTTCCAGTAGGCGAGAATGCCGTCAAACTCCGAGTGGAGAAAGGTCAGGTTGTCCAGCTTCTGCAGCGCTGGGTTCTCGACCCGAATCCGGTTGATGCGCGCGATGTCTTGCTTGATGTTCCCGAGCGCGTTCCAGTTGCGTGACTTGATCTGGTACTTCTCCGAGTCGAGGTACTCTTCGGACCCCGCGCGCACCGGCACGTTCTCGCAGAACTCGAAGCCGCTGTAGACTCCGTAGGAAGGGGACATCGTCGCGGCCAGCAGGAGCCTGACGCGGAACGCGGGGCGCCCGCCGCGCTGAAGGTACTCGTGGAGTATGTCCGGGGTGTTCGCAAAGAAGTTCGGCCGATAGTACTCGACCATTTCCGAGTGGGTGAGCTGCGTGATGTACTCACGCAGTTCCGCAGCGGTGTTCTTCCAGGTGAAGTACGTGTAGCTCTGACTGAAGCCGAGCTTGGCCAACGCATTCATGCGGTTGGGTCGGGTGAACGACTCGGAAAGGAAGATGACGTCCGGATGCCGCCGACGCACCTCTTCCAGGACCCACTCCCAGAATGCGAAGGGTTTCGTGTGCGGATTGTCCACCCGGAAAATGCGCACCCCGTGTTGGATCCAGTAGAGGAGGACATTCAGACACTCGAGCCAGAGCGCCTGGCGATCCGCACACCAGAAGTTGATGGGAACGATGTCCTCATATTTCTTGGGCGGATTCTCCGCATATCGAATGGTGCCGTCGGGTCGAACGAAGTACCAATCCGGATGCTCGCGAGTCCACGGATGATCGGGAGAACACTGCAGGGCGTAGTCGAGGGCGATCTCGATGCCGTGTTCGTTCGCCGCCTGAACCAGACGGTCGAAGTCGGCGATGGTCCCGAGGTCCTGGTGGACCGCCGTGTGCCCACCTGCTTCCGAGCCGATCGCCCAGGGGCTCCCCACGTCGTCCGGACCCGCGTCGCGGACGTTGTTCTTGCCCTTCCGATGCGTGTGGCCGATGGGGTGGATCGGAGGGAGGTAGAGCACGTCAACCCCGAGCGCCGCGAGCTGCGGGAGCTTTTGTTCGACGTCCGCGAACGTCCCGTGACGACCTGGCGTGTCGCTCTGCGAACGGGGAAAGAGCTCGTACCACGTCCCGAAGGAAGCCAGCTCCCGATCCACCAGGAGCCCGAGATCACGAGGGAGCCTCGTCGCGTCGCCGTCGCGCAAGGGACCATGGGCCGCCGCCATCACGTCCTCGGAGAGGGCCACCGCGACCCGCGCTTCAGTGGACGCCCCGGTATCACCGAGCTGCTTCGCAGCACCCTCCAGGATCCCCTTGCCAGGACCGCCGACCCGCGCCGCAGCCTCTCGCAAGAGCTGAACGCCCTCGAGCAGCTCCGACCGAACGTCTTGGTTCGCCTTCAGCCGCTTGCGGAGATCCTCACACCAGGTCCGATAGTAGTCTGGCCACGCTTCTATCTGGTAGTGCCAGTGCCCGAGGTGATCGACGGTGAACTCCCCGTACCAGCGATCCGGAGCCTCGGCGTACTCCAGGGGAGCGTGCCGCCAGGCGCGGTCCTCGGGCCCTTTGAAGAGGACTCTAGCGGCAATCAGATCATGCCCCTCTCTGAAGATTGCTGCACTCACCCTGACCCGTTCGCCACGGATACGCTTGATCGGGTAGCGGCCGCCATCGAGTTGTGGGGTAACCTGTTCGATCACTAGGCGCGGCAGGCCCTCGATCGGTGTGTGATCGGTGCTCGTCATGTTGGGTCGTTCTCGTTCGTTCGTGAATTGCGACAGTGGCGCCTGTGCTGCGCCGGTCGGTCTGGATCCAGCAAGCCACTTTCCCCCACCGAAAGTGGCCGCGCCAAGGTTCTTGAGCATTGAACGCAGCATCAGACTTCACTCACTCCACTCGTAGTCTCCACGCCCTGGCGGGCCAGCGTCAAGCCGAGGCGCCCGGCGTGAACGGCAGCGCGACGGCTCAATGAACGCTCAAACACTGCTCGCTCGCTTCCGCACCAACGCCCGCACCTCCGGCGGTGCCTCGTCCGAGCGAAGCCACTCGATCCAGCGGCGTGTACCCTCTTCCAACGACACCTTGGGCTGATACGAGAACGCCCGCTCGGCGGCCGAAACGTCTGCCCAGGTGCGCAACGACTCTCCGGGTTGGAGTCGGCCCATGCTGATCTCAGGCTTCGCGCCGAGCCCGGCCGCCAGCAAATCGATTATTTTGCTGACGTTCACGGGGTGACAGCCTCCGACGTTGAACGTGCCGAGCTCGCGCTTCTCAGTCACCCAGGTGAGTGCCCCAAGGACGCCGTCGACGATGTCGTCGACATAGGTGAAGTCTCGTTCGGTGTCGGGACCGTGCAAGGTGATGGTATCGCCGGTAAGCAAAGCCTTGGAGAACTTGGCGAAGGCCATGTCGGGCCTACCACGGGGCCCGTACACCGTGAAGAACCTGAGGACGGCAGCCGGCTGACGGTGGATGTGCCAGAACGAGTGCGCCATGAGCTCGCTCGCTCGCTTGGTCGCCGCGTAGGGCGAGAGTGGGCCGCACGCTGGATCGTCCTCTCGGAACGGAATCTGCGTCGTCAGACCGTACACGGACGAGGTGGATGCAAAGACGAGGGGCAGCCGACCGCGGCACCGGCACTGCTCGAGCACATGGCACCCCCCGAGCTCGTTCACTTGGATGTACTCGAGAGGCGAGTCGACGCTTGCCCTGACCCCAGCGCGCGCTGCCAGATGAATGACGCAGTCAGGCGCCGCCTCGTCGAACACCGCGGCCAGGGCGTCGGCGTCCCGGATGTCGACGGAGGCGAAGTGGTGACGCTCGGAGCGTCGCGCCCCGGCGATGTTGCGCAGTTTCTGCTCTGGATCGTAGTAGGGATCCAGGTTGTCGACTGCCCACACGCTGTGCCCTTCACCGAGCAACCGATCGGCGACGTGAGATCCAATGAAACCAGCAGCTCCAGTTACGACGACACGCATTGGGGGGAATCTACTTCAAGCCCCCACCAAACGGAATATGCAGGAGAGGCCTTTCGACCGGTCGCGAGGGCGTGCCGCATGGTGGATGCGCTGAACCGCGGATCACGAGGCCACTCCCATCGCGGCTCTTCCCTCAAGGTTTCTCACAGCATCGAGTTCTCGCAGTCGCACGTAGACGCGAGGTCCGACGCCAAGCCCGGCGAAGGGTTCGGCGCGCCAATCGCGCGGGCCACTTTGCCTGGTGCTTCGTCGCCGTGCGCCGGACGCGATATCGGCTCGGAACGCTTCCGCGAACGCGTAAAAGCTGGCAAGCTGGTCGGCACTCTGTACAGGACGAGGCAACTAGGATGAGGTTTGAGTCGCAAGCCGACGGAATGTCGCCCTCGGTCGTTGCCGAGAATTCTCTGGGGGGCCGGCCGCAACCCGTCAAGGATTACCTTGCGAGGAGAAGCCCCGCCGATCGACGAGACGTCTCGACCGTTGTGCCGCGGAGCGGACCGGACGAGGTGCACGACGCCGTGCGCGCCGTGGAGCAATCGGCGGAGGAGTCCGTGTGGATGTCGGCGGCTCGCGACAGTGGCTGGTTGCTGAGGATGGCTACGCTACTGGAACAGCACCAGGGCGAGCTTGCAGGCTTCGGAGCCCGGGAGCTCGGGCAACCTTACAAGGAGCTGGTCGCCGACGTGTTGGGAGCACGTTCGGCTCTCCGTTGGCTGTACGCCACCTCAACGCTCGACACACGGCTGTGCCTGGACGATTCCCAAGAACTCGAACTGTTCGCTCGGCAGCGTGACAGCGCCGCTGCGGTCATCAACTGCGCATGTGCGGTGGACCCTGCAAGCTCGGCGCTGACACGTGTCGCGGCAGCGCTCGCCAGAGGGTGCGCGACGCTGCTCAGGCCGCAACCCGAGTCGGCAGGGATCACCACACTCTTGCTGGAGTTGCTCCGACAGGCGGGGGCGCCGCTGCACAAGCTCTGCGTGGTGCACGGTGGCCAGGAGACGGAGTCGCTCCTACTGGAGGGCGTGAGAACGCGCGGCTGGGTGCTGCTGGGCCAAGGCACGTCAGTCGCTTCTCACGTTCCGGGACGGGCGAGCCCAGCCATCGTGCTGGCGGACGCCGACCTCCGCCTGGCGATTCCCGCGATCGTCATGATGGCGACCAGGGCGAGCGGGCAGAGCGACGATGCCTGCCATCACGTCATCGCAGACCGTCGCATCGTGGGCCACGTGCGTGACGAGCTTACCCGGCGTCTCGCCAAGACGATTCCGAGCAATCCCATGTCGCCCGAGACGGAGATGGGACCGATGCTGAGCGAGCCCATGCTCCACGCCTGGAATGAACTTCGGAGCCTCGGCATCGGCGAAGGTGCCGAGCTTCTGGTTGACGGAGTCCGGTTCGATGCTCCCGTGGCAGACCGAGTATCCTCCCAGGGGTCGGTCGCCCTGAATGCCACGCCCCGCCTGTTTGCCAGGGTGACAAGGGCGATGCAGCTGTGCTCTTCCCCCACTCGCGGCCCCACGCTTCTCATCCTTGAGGCAGACGGCATCGGCGAGGCGCTCGAGCTGACGGGCTCCCTCGGCAGCCTCGAGAACCTGAGCCTGTTCTCTCGCGATGCTCGCGTGTTCTCGGCGTTTCGTGGGCATCGGCAGGCGGCTGCGATCCTGTCGAATCCGAGTACCAGCCTCGTCTTGGCAGCAAACCGCCGGGCGCAGATGGCGGCACTCGACGCATGGGAGCGCTGCGGTCACTGGCAGCTCGTGGTGCACGACTCGGGCGATCATGCGAGTGACGCTGAGGCGCTCAAGCACGGCACGGAGGATGAGAAAACGCTCGCATGGCCCGCTCTGCAGAAGCAATCGTCCTAGAAGTTGGCCTCGGCGCCCTGGTCGGAGCTCCCCCGACAGAACCGATGGCCTGATGGGATGAGGAGCTCGGAGTGGCCCGCAGGATCCCACGCAGAGGGTGGGGGGGGGCGCGCCCCGGCCGCAACAACCTGGACATGCCCCTCCCAGGCATCCGCGCCAGCGGGCCCAGCCCCCTGTCGGCCTGGTAATGGGTCGTTCAGCCGTGCACCGCAGGATTGCACGCGTGGAACGTCAACCCAACCTCGAGGGGTGTATCACGCTGCTCAGCGTCGTTTATCGGCCTCGAATCATGGCACGATCGGTGCTTACGCTTGGGAGCGCGCTCATTGGTGCGACTTCACTTCATCCCAACCCCCCACATGGGGACAGACCGCTCCCGCGAGAGTCAGTGACTGTACATTCTATCCTACGCACGAAGGTCAATAGCCACCCCGAATGGACAACCCGCCCCGTCATCGCCCTCGCTGACGCGAACG
Source organism: uncultured Polyangiaceae bacterium (assembly GCA_964424695.1). GTDB lineage: Bacteria > Myxococcota_A > Polyangia > Polyangiales > Polyangiaceae > JAEWRL01. The sequence continues at coordinate 12,254 of CAYRKE010000096.1, read as the reverse complement.
ATGAGACCCGCGCGAAGCTTCGGGAAATGCTCGCGGGCGTGAATGCCGAGGTGCACGAGGTGGACGATGGAGGATCCCTCCAGCAACTGCTGGATGCGGTTCCGGTAGACTTGGTCCTCACTCGCTCGCAGTTGCCGAGAAGAACTGGACTGCAAGTGCTCGCCCAGCGGCGTGCGAATGGCGTGCCGACGCCATTCATCATCGTGCATTCATTCCATCAGCCGCTGCTCAGGGTGTTCGTGAGCGAATCCTCGGGGCAATCGGTGCTTGCCACCCGAACGGTCAACGCCGAAAACCTGACCGACTTGGTTATTCGCCTGGTGCGTCCCACCTGTGCGGCGGCAGTGGGGCAGAGTCTTCAGGCACAGTAGACCGCGCCGGGCGCGAGCTGCCGAATTGCAGCGGCCCCCCCGCATCGACGTCGGTAGGTGCCTCAACCTCGTCGGCATCCTCGCCGAGGCCCGAGGCATGTGGGGAGGGAGCCGAAGCATCCACAGCAAGCCCGTCTGCCGACGCGTCGGGCTGCCCGTCGGTACCGCGCCCGCCCAGCCAGGCCCGCTTGCTGTCTGCAGAAGCAGGCGAAGACCGCCAACCCCGACGGGGACGCACCGCACCCGCGTCTTGCTCGGGCTTGCCAGCGTCCTCCACCGTGACCTTGGGTTCCGGAGCCGCTGCCCGAGCCGCGGACGGCTTTGGAAGAGGTGGCGGCAACGGACGAGCAGGCTTGTCCTGCGGAAGAACCTGCAGGAGAAGTCTGAGCACCGGCAGATCCGGCTTGTAGAGGTAGACGAACCCACCCGCCAGACCGAGGATCAGCGCGACCAGCGCAACCCATACCGTCGCGGACGTCCCCTCTCGGGCCTCGGATCGGGCGAGTTCCTCCCTAACGATGCGGCCGATGCTGACGGCTGGGGTGTTGACGTCCTCCCTCTCGATGGGCGCGTCCGCGCTGCCCGAGGAGGGTCTGACCGTCGGCGCGGAGGCGAGACCCACGATGCTGGGCAGCTCTTCGTCTGACGTTGAGAGCATGGTCTCGCGCACCTCGACTCCGAGGCAGTCGCGAAGCGCGTTGCCGAGCTCGGAAGCGCTCTGGAACCTCTGGTCGGGATCTCGCTGGAGTGCGCGAGCGAACCACGCGTCGAACTCCTCGCTCATAGCGGCGCAGGATTGCGAGGGAATGGGAAGCGGCCTAACGCAGATCTGCAGCACCAGCTCACCCAGACCGTCGCTGACGAAGGGCTTCTCGCCGCTGAGGCACTCGTACGCGATGACCCCGATGCTCCAGAGGTCTGATCGATAGTCGACCTCTTTGGTGCCTTGAACTTGCTCAGGGCTCATGTAGTACGGGGTTCCGAGCAGCGACCCAGTACGAGTACGGGAAGAACCGGAAGATAGGCCGTTGTCGAGTTTTGCGACGCCGAAGTCCAAAACCTTCGCCAGCTCGTCGCCCTCGTTGTCGACGATGAAGACGTTCTCTGGCTTCAGATCCCGATGCACCACACCCGCCGCATGAGCCCGAGCCATCGCCCGGCACACATGGGTGATGAATTTTACCGTGTCCTCGGGGGAAAGCGGCCCGCAGCGCCGCAAGCGCTGCGCAAGGTTCTCCCCCTCGAGTAGCTCCATCACCATGAAGGGCGTTCCCGCATCCACGCCGTAGTCGAGGATCTGCACGACGTGGGGACTGCGTAGAGCAGCGGCGGCTTTCGCCTCGCGAAGGAACCGTTCCACGGCACTCGCGTCCTCAGCAACCTCGGCCGCGATGAGCTTGACGGCGACCGGCGCCTCGAGCACCAAGTGCTCTGCCCTCCATATCGTCCCGAACCCGCCGCTCCCGAGCTGCTCGACAAGCCGATAGCGGCCGGCTAGCACGCGCTGCTCTTGGCTTGGTTCGGCTGACATGAGTGCGCCTGGCACGATAGCGCCCCTGGAACTGTCTTGCGAGAAGCTTTAGAGAATCCGGCCCGACTTCCACATCAACGTGAACTGGCCCCACACCCACCCACCACGTGCTATGCCTCGGCCGTGATCAGCCTGCGTGACAACCTCCGGACCCCGAGCGGCCTGAACACCCTGGGAGCTCGAGCGAGCATGCTCTGCATGATATTCGGCGTCGGGTGTGAGCGTTCTGCGCCCCCCGAGTCGACGGCAACGTCGGCGGCGCCCATTGTGAGCGCCGCACCGCCCAAGGCGGAGCCACCCAGAAGGCTCATCCCCCAAGGCCCGATGATGGAAATCATGCCAGGGAAAGGCGTCGGCCCCATCCGATTCGGCGCCACCTTCGCAACAGTCGAAAGGCTCATGGAGCTCCCCTGCGAGACGCGCACCGAGACTCAATGCGCGTACCCCAACCGGGGTGTGGTTCTGGAGTTCGAGAAGGGGGTAGTGGCCACAATTGACGTATTCCGCGGGGGCAGGGCGCTGCCGAACGCCAAGGGACCCGACGACGTCTACAACTACTTCAACGGGGCAATCTATCCGGACATCTTGCCGGGGATGATCCCGGATGCAGTGCAGGAGGCACTGGGCAAGCCCGAGCGCGTCGAGAAGCTCGAGGGGCCAAACCCCACGAACACCATGGAGAGACATTTCTACGACGGCGCAATCCTTGACTATGACTTGAACTCGGCAAATCAGAAGCTAATGCTGGGCCGAATTCGGTTGGTGCCCCTGCGTGGCGCCAAGGTCCCGGGTCTGAACGCTCCCGCCATCAGCGCAACATCGACCGTGCGCCCGCCGGGGGCCGCCTCGTCCTCGCCGCAGACTGCAGCCGCCCCCTCTTCATCGTCCACACGCCGGTAGCGTCCGTCCACTCCTTGCGGGGGCGACCCGTCGCCATCTGCCTCGCGCAATTAGGCCTATCGACCAGCTTCAGCGGGCCTGAGCCGACGGCGTTCTTGGACCATGTGGTGGGTGATGGCCCGCTGCGCTTCGGTGGCTTCCACGAGCGTCCAAATGTCGTGCTCGGGACGTTTGCTGGCCGTCTCGAGCAGGATGTCAGCGGCCCGATCAGGGGCAATCTGGCCCGATTTCCTGCCGGGCAGTTCCACGACGGCAGTTCGGGCGCGAAGGCCTTCGAGCGTGCTGAGCATGCGCTCGACGACGCCTCGAAAGACGTGCTCGCCGAAGCCATCCTGTTTGCCGACCCCGAAGAGCACGACCTTGTCAAAGGGAATCCGTGGCCTCCCCGGAACGAGCAAGACCTCCCCTGCTTGACCCGTGAGAAAACCTTGCTTCATCAGTCGACTCAAACACCCACCCAGACGCCAATCCACGAGGCCGGCAATGCCGTGAGGTGGCTCCTCGCCCTCTGCAACGCACCCCACCAGGATCTCGGTGCCAGCGAGGTCGAGTCGACGGAGATCGGGTGCAATGAACCGTAGTTCCACGTCGGTCAGCCCTACGTTGCTCGTCCGCAACCCGATGCCTGATGACCGACGCCGCCGGCAATGCTCGACAGAACACCATTCACGAAGCTTGCCCCCTCTTCGGTGCCGAATCGCTTCGCCAACTCAACAGCCTCGTTCAGGATCACGGGGCGAGGCACGTCAACGCCAAAGGAGAGCTCCCACGCTGCGAGGCGAATCACGTTGCGATCGACTCGCGTCATGCGCTCGAGCCTCCAGTTCTTGCTCGCTGAGCGGATCGACTCATCGAGCGCCTGCAGACTCTCTGCCACACCTCGAACCAGAGAATCTGCATAGCTCCGCTCCTCGGCGTCTCCAGGCAGTTCTCGCCAGAACTCGCGAATCACGGACTCCACGGGTTGATTGGTTGTTTCCAGGGCATACAGCATCTGGAGCGCTGCTTCCCGTGCATTTGTTCGAGCTCCCATCGAATTGCCTCGAGTGATGGCTGGCTGCGGCGTCGCGCTCAAAGACCAGCAGCAGTTAGAGCGGCACCCAGCGAAACCATTTCGATCGCCGCCACGGCGGCATCGTATCCCTTGTTACCAGCCTTCGTGCCTGCTCGCTCGATGGCCTGCTCGATGTTGTCAGTCGTCAGGATGCCGAAACTGATGGGAATCCGGGCGGCAAGCGCGACTGAAGCGACACCCTTACTGACTTCGGCCGCGACGTAGTCGAAATGTGGCGTCCCGCCACGAATGACGGCGGCAAGAGCAATGACCGCATCACAGCTCCCCTTCTCGGCGAGTCGCTGAGCGATGAGCGGGAGCTCCCAGGAACCAGGAACCTTCACGATGGTGATCCGGTCGCGGCTCGCGCCGTGTCGAACAAGCGCATCGACCGCGCCCTCGACGAGGCGCTCAACGATGAAGGCGTTGAACCGGGAAGCCACGATTGCAAAGCGCGTCCCCGCGCCAACCGCAAGGCTGCCTTCGACCAGCCGCGCACCGTGGAGAGACTCTGCCTGCTGATTTGTCGTCATGTCGCTGGGCGGCAGGCTACCACCGCCCAGGCAGAGCGACCAACGCGGGGTGAGGTTCGACCCGACGATCATCGACTCGCTGCTCACCGATCCCGATGCCCGCCGTACCCGGCCCCCCCAAACCAGGCCACCGCTCCTTCTCCGGCTGAAGAAGCAGCCTACCGCGCCGAAACCAGGCGCGGGTCGGGCGGCAGGCGGGCGGGCGACGTCGCGTCCCACGATTCAGTGGTCTTCCTTCATGGCGAGCAGCGGAACACTCTCCACCACCTCGAGCCCGAAACCCTCGATGCCAGCGATCTTGCGAGTGCTGTTGGTGAGCAGACGCAGCCGATGCAGTCCCAAGTCCCGAAGCACCTGCGCACCGAGGCCGTATTCTCGAAGCGTGCCCGAGTGGCTCCGTAAGCGTGACGAAGCGGCGCTCGGGGCCGGCGCGGCACCGGGACGTGGCGCAGAATCGCCATGCGGGCGACGCCACTCGTACGACGCGAGCTCGTCCTCGAGCCTGGACCGCGGTGGGAAGTACACCACCACGCCGCAGCCCGCCCGCTCGATGGCATCGATCGCCTCCTCGAGGTTCTTTCCCCCTTCATCCGGGGTCGAGCTGAAGGTGTCGGCCAGCACGGAACCGCTGTGCATCCGACACAGCACGGGCTCGTTCGCAACCGGGCTTCCCTTGATGAGTACCAGCAGTTCCGACCGCTCCTGCACCGCGGCGTATACCCGGGCCGTCCACGGCGTGCCGGTACGATCCATGACGACCTCGGCTTCTCGACGACACTCGACGAGACGCTCCTTCTCGAGGCGATAAGCGATGAGCTCCGCAACCGTGATGATTCGCAACCCGTGACAACTAGCGAACCGCTCGAGGTCCGGCATCCTCGCCATCGTGCCGTCGTCGTTCATGATCTCGCAAATGACGGCCGCCGGGCGGTGCCCGGCGAGACGAGCCAAATCGACCGACCCTTCTGTCTGCCCGGCACGCGTCAGGACTCCTCCGCGCCGAGCCTTGAGCGGCAAGACATGCCCGGGCACGACCAGATCGCTGGGCGTCGAATTGGGGTCCGACGCCACGAGGATGGTGCGAGCTCGGTCGGCAGCGCTAATGCCGGTGCTGACTCCCTCCCTCGCCTCGATACTCACAGTAAAGGCCGTCCCGAGCGGCGGCCCCGCGCGCTCGGGCAACTTCATCATCGGGAGCTGCAGCCGTTCGACTTGCTCTTCACTCAGCGCAAGGCAGATCAGGCCGCGGCCATGGGTGGCCATGAAGTTGATTGCGTCTGGCGTCGCTGCCTGGGCAGACAGACACAGATCCCCCTCGTTCTCCCGATCCTCGTCATCCACGAGGATTACCATCTTTCCCTCTCGCAGGTCCTCGATCGCCCGCTGAACGTTCTCGAGACGGCGCGGGTCGATGTCGAGTCGGGGGGGTAGCTGGTTGGGGGGGTTGATTGGTGTCATGTCCTGCCTCGCCTCAGATTAGCCCGGCGCGCTCCAGAGCGGCACGGAGTCGATCATCCGCGCTGCTCTCCTCCTGCACGCCGACTGCGCCGACGCTGAGCAGGCGAGCCACGTAGCGCGCCATGAGATCGACCTCGAGATTGACCTCCGCTCCGACCGCCAGACGGTGGAGTGTCGTGTTCGCCCAGGTGTGGGGCACGATCATCACCGCGAGCGTGCCCGTGTCGACTTCGTTCACGGTGAGGGACACGCCATCGAGTGTCACCGAACCCTTGGGTGCGACGTACCCGGACAGCTCCACTGGGTACCGAAACGCGGCGCGGCGCGCGTCCCCGACCACGTCAATGGAGACGACTCGGCCCAGGCCGTCGATATGACCGGTCACGAGATGTCCGCCAAGGCGGTCACTGAATCGCAACGCGCGCTCCAAGTTGACCGCACTCCCTGGCACGAGTCGCGCGAGACTCGTCCGCTGAGCCGTTTCGGCCGACACGTCCGCTTCGAAGTACTGGGGCCGAACGCGAGTGGCAGTGAGGCAAGCCCCATTCACCGCGACGGACTCGCCGACCCGGAGGTCGAGGTAGCCGCAATGGACTTCGATGACTAACCCCCCGCCTCGCGGTTCCCGGCGCCGGATCTCTCCAACCTGTTCTACCAAGCCAGTGAACATCGCTGCAGGGCTCTAGCACCCACCAAGCTTGCAGCATTGGGAAAAACTGGGCACTCTGAGTGCCGCCGTGAATCGTGTCAGCGTAGCCCCCGTGCTCGCAGCTATCCCCGCCGTGCTCGCCACTGCCTGCGGTCCGAGCGTGCAATTGACTTACGAGGGCAACGTCCGTTTCGAGCACTGCTATCGACTCGACCTCGACCCCGCCATTGCGCCGCCCCATCGCGAAGCCTGCTGGACCGAGTGGCTCGGTACGTACACCTATGGCCAAACCAATGACCGTGTTGAATACGCGCGGCGACGGCTGGCCGAGCTGAAAAGCTCACGAGAGTCGGTCCCGTTGCGGGTCGATACCATGATCGAAACGGATGCGCCGGCCGCTCCGGCCGATGCACCAGCGCCCACCACCGTTCACAGCCCTCCTCCTCCCACGGCGGGGGCGACCCGGGCCCTCATCGAGAAGCCGCCACCCCCTTCGGATGAGCCACCCGGTCACGAGTGCGCTGAACACTGCTCGCGTGTCTGGTACTCGTGTCAGGCCAGCTGCTCTACCGGCAAACAGCTACCGCTCTGCGAGAACTGCGCAACAGACTACCGAGCCTGCGTCCGTGACTGTTTCAAGTAGCCGGCATCTCCCAGCGCGCAGGGCACCCTCGCATGAACTCGGAATAGGCGGAAGCCTTCGCGCGTGAATGGGCAGAGCCCCGCGCAGCTGCCCGCTCGGCCCCGGAGCCATCCGAGCAGTGAGAAGCGGGTCATTCGCGATTAATTGACCGAACCCTGGCTCCGGCGCTACCCCGTTGAGAACAGACATGCTTCTACCCAGCTCAGCGAGCCAAGTGACCGACAACCCCACCGTCACCCCGTTGCCTCGCGTCCTGCGTCCCCAGCGAGCCTTGCCGTCGGAGGCAATCCGTCCCACGCGCGCAGAGGTCAACATGGAGCATCTCCGGCACAACCTCCGCGTCCTGGAGGGGGTGGCGGGGAAGGCCGCCGTGTGGGCGGTTCTGAAGGCCGACGCCTACGGACATGGCTCAAAAGCCGTTGCCCGCACCCTGGAGCGCGGCGGAGTCGCAGGCATCTGCGTGGCGCTGCTCGAGGAAGGCGTGGAGCTTCGGGAAGCTGGGATTCGCATCCCGGTGCTGGTCATGGGCGGCCACTACGGTCGAGCCTGGGAGGAGCTACTCCACTACCGGCTGACCCCGGTGCTTCACGAGTCGAGCCAGATCGAGGAGCTGGCGCATGAGCTCCAGTTCGCGAAGGTCAGTGAGTACAGCGTCCACGTCAAGGTGGATACCGGCATGAGCAGATTGGGTGTGATGCCTCACAACATGCGTGAGTTCGCCCAGACGGCCGCCGAGCACCCAGAGATCTGCGTTCAGGGATTGATGACGCACCTGGCCTGCGCAGACCTTCGTGATGAGGAATCGGTCAGCCACCAGCTCGACCTGTTCGACGAGTCGCTTCGAACCCTGAACGAGGCCGGCATCCATCCGTCGGTGCGACACGTCGCCAGCAGTGCCGCGCTCCTGTCGAGCCCTCGTGCAAGGCTCGATGCCGTTCGGCCCGGCATCGCCATCTACGGAGTCGAGCCGGCCCACGGCATGTGCAGCGAGCTCCGCCCGGTCATGCGAGTACGCACAGACGTGGTGGCACTGCGAGAAGTTCCCGTGGGCCAGTCAGTTGGCTACGGCGCAACCTGGGCCGCGAAACGGCTCTCGCGCATCGCGACGATTCCGATCGGCTACGCCGATGGACTCCACCGCGCCTTATCCAATCGCGGCAGGGTGCTGATTCGTGGCGCCTCCGCTCCGATCGTGGGCGTGGTCAGCATGGACATGACGATGGTGGATGTGACCGACATTCCCGGAGCTGCCGTCGGCGACGAGTGCGTTGTGCTCGGCACGCAGCGGGGCCCGCTCGGGCAGGCGACCATCACGGCAACCGAGATCGCGGAACAGATCGGCTCCATTCCCTGGGAGGTCCTGACCAGCATCTCCCGGCGCGTGCCGCGCTTCTATCGGGAACCCTGAATCGCAGAGCACAGTCCTGGACCCGAACGCCTGGATGCGCGGTTCCTGAGAGCAGCATCCCGAGCGCCCCGACTCGGTGAGTAGACAGCGAGCCAATGCTCTGCAGCGCCACCCTCGAGCTCGCGGGCGCCGCCAGGGACCTCCCGAGAAGGCGGGGGGGTATGTTCCACTCCCCTTAAGCAGTCTGGTTCACGGACGTATGTCGGGCCGTAACTAGGGCACAACATGGGTGCAGCGCACTTGCACCAGGAGTGAAAGGGAATGGCGCCAATTGCTCGAACGGTACTGTCTGAGGAGCTGGAGTCCATAGATGCTGGTCGCGGCATCGGAAAGGCGCTGCTCTCCGAGTTCGGCGGAAAGCCTCCCAGGGCCGCCATCGTGTACGCCACGATGAATCATGACCACGCCGCCGTGCTGGAGGGGATCCGCAGCGAGTTGGGCCAGAATACCACCCTACTCGGCTGTTCGACCCAGGGGATCGTGTGCAACGAATACCTCAGCGAGGACGGCTTCATCGTCGCGGCTATGGGGCTCGGGGGGAGCAACCTCGACCTTGCAGCTGCCATGGAACGGGAAATGCAGGACGACACCGCAGAGAAAGGGCGGCAGCTGGCGCTGGCGCTCAAGCGCGATCTCGGAGGCGTGCCCAAGGTCGTCCTGGTGCTCTACGACCCGCTGTGTGGCGCCGATGTAGAGACGCTGCTTGCATCCATGCGGCAAGAGCTAAGCTGCCCGATCGTCGGCGGCGCCGCCAGCCAGCCGTGGGGGCCGGCCCAGGGGACCTTCCAATTCTGGGATCAAGAGGTCCTCTCGCACGGAGTGGTGGCCCTAGCGCTGTCAGGGGGTTTTGCCATCGAAATTGGAGTATCCCACGGCACCGTGCCCACCGGTATCGCGAGCAGGGTCACCAAAGCCGTCGGCAATCATGTGCTCGAGATCGAGGGACGTCCTGCGGTCGAGGTGTGGCGAGAGATCACGGGTTGCTCGCAGGAGGACATGGTGCACCAGAGCCATTTCGCAACCTGGGCGCTAGGCGTGGAGGTGGAAGGCGTCAATGGCCAGGTCGAGCGAGCCATCCGTGGCGCATTCGGCTTCGACGCGCAGACCGGTGCCGTAGTCCTCCAGGCTGCAATCGCCGAGGGCACCCGGGTACTGATGCATCATCGGACGATCGAAGAAGTCATGGGCGGATCCGAGAAGATGGGAGACGACCTTGCGACGCGACTTGGGGAACGCCGACCCTGGGCCGTGCTGGGATTCGAGTGCGGAGCTCGAACCTATCCGTTTCTCGGGCAAGCCAACACGCATGCGGAGCATGAACGACTGCGCGCCAAGGTCGCCCCCGAGGCGCCGTGGTTCGGCATGATGGCATGGGGCGAGATCGGACCTTGCGCTGGAAGACCTGCCTTTCACAACTTCACCTATCCGTTGCTGATACTGCTCGACGAATAGGAGTGGATGGGAGCACGTGCGAGTCGAGGAAACGGCGGTGTTCAACAGACCAGATGACTGACGACGGAACGCTCGAAATGCAGAACCTCAGAGAAACGGCGCAACTCCTCCTGAAACGCGAGCGCGAGCTGTTCGACCTACGCCAGAAGCACGAGCAGCTCGCGACATGGCTGAGAATCGGGCAGGCCCTAGCCGATGCTTTCCTGAGTCGTGGCGAAGGCAACGTGTGGGACAGGGTCCGCAGGATCCTCATCGCCAAACTGCGCTTTCAGCGGGTGCTGTTGCTGGAGCTTCAGCCAGAGGTTCTTCGGCCCCTGACGCCCGTAGCTTCCGATCGCCCTCTGCCGGTCGATGCGCACCGTCTACTCGAATCGCAACCGTCCGGTTGGTGTAACGACCCCGGGGCGGCGTCCAATGCCCCGGGAGTGGACGCTCTGGCGGAGACGATTGGCCTCCACCGCTTCGTGTGGAGCCGAGTCTCATGCGAGGGGCGCCCCCCGATCATCATGGTGGGAGGGTTCGATCGCCAGAAGGCCCCCTTTCAGCCCCCTTTCTGCGATAGTGACGCCGTCCATCTCAGCAATGCAGCCCAGCACGTAGAGTCGCTCTTCGGCAATGCGCTACTGGTTGCAGAGCTCGAGCGGGAGAAGGATCAGCTGCGACAGGCCTATTCCGCCTTGGAGCAGCGGGACCTAGCGCTCGAGAATGCTGCAGCGGAGCTGAGCGTCGCCAACGCAACTCTCGAGCAGCGCGTGAGCGATCGGACTCTGGCACTGACCAACAGAAATCGCGACATGAGGCTCGTTCTCGACAACATCGATCAGGCGTTGGTAACCGTCGACCTAGACGGCCATCTAGCCCCCGAGCGCTCGGCAAGATTCGACGTATGGTTTGGGTCCTACAGCGGCGCTCCCCGCTTGGTCGAGCACGTGAAAGCCGACCGCGGATTCCTGGATTGTTTCGAACTCGGCCTCGAAGAACTACGTGAAGGCGTCCTACCGGAAGCGCTCTGCCTCGAACAGATGCCGAAGCGGTTCGCCATGGGGGGACGACTGTTCGAATGTCACTACCTCCCGATCGAGGCGGACGAGAAGCTGACCGGCCTGCTGCTCGTCATCGACGATATCACCGAGCGTTTCACCCGCGCACAGGAAGAGGCCTCGCAGCGTGAGCTTCTGGCAGCGTTCACCGCGCTCATGAAGGACCGTCACGGCTTCTTGGCATTCTGTGCAGAGAGTGAGCGAATACTCAAGGCGCTCGCAACCGGAATCGATCGGCAGACTGAGCTTCGCCTGTGGCATACTCTCAAGGGCAATGCCGCATGCTTCGGTTTGGACGTCGTGGCCGGACTATGTCACAGAGCCGAGTCCGAACTGGACGATGACCCGCAGGTACGACAGCAGACTCTGGGAGAAATCAGAAAGCGCTGGTCGGCACTGGCTGAGGCCCTAGAGACCGCTGTCCCGGCCGAGCTACGAGACACGGTCGAGCTGTCCGAGCAAGCCATGGCGGAACTGGTGAGCCAGGCCCGCGGCGGGGCGTCCGCGGAGCAAATCGTCGAGGCTGTGGCGAAGCTTCGTTGGGAGCCGGCGGAACGCCCCCTCTCCCGCCTTGCAAGGCACGCCCAACGGCTCGCAGAACGACTCGGAAAAGACGCCCCCGAGATCGACATCGATACAGATGGTATTCGGCTCGACCCGGATCGGTGGGGCCCCCTCTGGTCATCCCTGGTCCACATGGTTAGAAATGCAGTTGACCATGGGATCGAACCCGCCGACGAGCGCCGCTCGATGGGTAAGGCATCTCGTGGCCACTTGCGCCTCTCCGCTCGCCGCGCAAGCACGGGGTTTCGCTTGACGATCGGCGATGACGGGAGGGGCATCGACTGGGAATCGGTGCGCCGGCGCTGTGTGGAGCGGGGTCACCCGTGCGGCTCACGTTCAGATCTGATCGCAGCCATCACTTCGCTGGGATTTTCCGTCCGGCGGGACGTCACGGAAATCTCGGGTCGCGGCATCGGGCTTGCTTCCGTGGCTGCCGTGGTGCACGAACTCGGCGGCGAGCTAACCGTGGACAGTCAGAACGGTCAAGGGACGAGGTGGATGCTCGAATTCGGGCAATCGCCAGGCGGATCCGTGCTGAACGGGTTGGCCTGACCCACCGAATCCGTTCACGCCTCGAGCCGGCCCGCTTGGCTTGCAGTCTCGCAGCCGTGCCAGAGTGAGCCCACCCCGCCGAAGCGCTGGTCTCTGAGT
>CAYRKE010000095.1:0-28614 GCA_964424695.1 uncultured Polyangiaceae bacterium | reverse complement strand
GGAACGAAGTCCGCTGGGACGAATCCCCGCGCGTCCGCGACCAGCGAAACGCCGCGTATGTCTGCTGAGACGCGGGACGTCGATCAGATCCTGGAGGAGTTGCGGCAGATCCCGGACAGCGAGGCACGCATCAATGCCAAGGCGAGAGAGGTGTCGCGCATCGTTGCGCGCTCGGCCAGGCCCGAGGCAGAGAAGCTCCTCGCGCGGCTGACTCCAGAAGAGTTGCTTCATGGCACCGAGTCCGTCGATACTCGCGCCCTCGATCCGAGGCGGCGGGTTGTGGCGCTCTTGCTCGCGATGGTCGCGCTCGACAAAGACGACGCTAGGGCTGTGACCGCTATCGAGCTGCTGGGCGAGTGGGCAAAGAGCCGCATACACGGCGGAGCCGCGAAGCTGACGCTCGATCAACTGGCACAGGACCCTGTCCTGCAGTCGCGCAACCGACGTCGGCAGGCGCTGCAGCGCGTGCAGCAGGCTCTCAAGAGCGCGAACCAAGGTCGCGAGTAGGCGCTTTCGTCGATTCATTGACGCCACTCCCGGGTTCTATCTCCAGTGCGTACAGCTCGAAATGGCAGCTCTTCACGCCGTAGCCGCAGCGGTTTCTGACTCCGCACCTGTCACGGCGGCTGGTGCTGCTGCTGCCTCTGCCACAGAAGCCGCCCCTGCGGCTGCCTCGGTCGCCGCTGCGGGGGCTGCCTCCGAACCAAGAAACTCATGCCCCGACTCCCTCCACGTGCACCTATCTGCGTTTGGGGCCGTGAACGGATACCACTTCACCGACGCGCAGCTCGATGCGGAAGTGGGCGCGCTACTGGGCCGGGCACCCCGCAATGACGGGGGCCGTCAGCCCATCGAGGACGCAACGTACGCAATTGGCAAGAGCGGCCCGTAGCGCGGGAGTCATTTCGTCGCAGATCGTGAAGGGGTCGGACACAAACACACCCCAGATGGTGATTCGCGAGGGCAGCTGCAGCTCGAGACGACGACCGAGGATAATCGCGGTCGTCAGATCCACCTCGTGACTGCTTGCCAAGTTCAACGCCCGTGGCAGATCCGCCACGGCAAGCCTCCGCACGGTTCCCACCGGCTCGGTGAGCGCGACGAGCGCATCGATGATGTGGGCCTCGTCATACCCGACCAGTAGCTCGAGAAGGTCGAGCCCCCCACGGCAGCTCTCGTGCACGTCCACGTCTGTGAGCAGTGGCTCCCGCGCGAGAGCGCGCGCAACGTGCACACCGACCGCGTCATCCGCGAGAATCGTGTTACCGAGGCCAATCACGACTCTGCGCACGTGGCTCGCGCTCGCATCAATCACGCCGCAGGATCCTCAGGGTCTCGCCGTCGGCGCACCGCAGTCGTACCTCGAGTGGCATCTGTCCGGGCAAGCTGTGCGTTGCGCACCCGAAACAGGGATCGTAGGCGCGAAACGCCATCTCGATACGATTGAGCAGGCCTTCGTCGGGCGTGACACCTGGCTTTATGAGCGCACATGCGGCCTTCTTGATCGACATGCAGATGGCGGCAGAGTTGTTCGTCGTGCCTACGATGAGGTTGGCCCGTCTAACAATCCCATCTTCGTCCGTCACGTAGTGATGCGTCAACGTGCCGCGCGGCGCCTCTACCACGCCTACACCTTCGTGCGGCACACCGGTTGGTACGGTGTGCACGTTCGGATCGAGGATCTCGGGATCGCGCGTAAGCTCTGCGAAACGCTCCGCCGCGTAGACCAATTCGACCACGCGAGCCCAATGGGTGGCGAACGTCGAGTGGATCACCCGTGTGCCGGCGGCGGCGTATAGACGCTGGAACTGCTCCTGCGCGCGGGGCGTGGCCATGCCATCGGCGACGTTGAGCCGAGCCAATGGCGTTGCGCGGTACACTCCCGAGTCTTGCCCTTCGACGAACCCCTTCCAGCCCTTGGCTTTGAGGTAGGGGAACTTGACGTACGTCCAAGGCTCGACATGTTCGGCAATGTGCTGCAGATAGTCCGCTGCTGCATAACGCGCGAGTTGCTCACCGCGTGTGTCGACGACACGGACCTCACCGTCATAGAAGTTCACCCGATTCTGCGCATCTACGAGCCCCATGCTATGGACGCACAGTTGGTAGGGATCCGACTGAAGCATCTCGACATACGCGGGATCGCCAAGAACCACCTCATCCAGCACCTGAATCGTCTTGATGGCGAACTGAAGGCCGTCTTCGGCGATAGCACAGAGACGCGCGTGCTCGTCCTTGCTGAGCGGCTTCGAAACCCCGCCCGGCAGCGCGTTGACGGGGTGAATCGGCTTGCCACCGAGAATGCGTGCGACCTCGTGACACTCTGCCCGCATCCGCATGACCGCGCGCATCGGTTCAACACCAAGCTTTTCCAGCATACCGAGGGCGTTGCGTTTGGCCGGTGCCGCGTCTGGACCCATGACGAAGTCTGGGCCACCGAGCGCGTAGAAGTGCGTGGCATGGTCACACAGGAAGAAGGCAGCGTACTCAAGCTCGCGCAGCTTGCGTGCGGCAGGTGGGATCTGCACGCCATAGACTGCATCTCCCGCTTTGGCGCTCGCCATCAGATGCGCCTCGGGGCAGACGCCACAGATGCGGCTGGTGATCCGCGGCATCTCCTCCACCGGCCGTCCCTCGGCGAACTTCTCGAAGCCGCGCAGCTCTGGTATCTGAAGGAAGCACTCACGCACCGCGCCCTGCTCGTCGAGGAAAATGTCGATCTTGCCGTGCCCTTCGAGACGGGTGATGGGATCGATCACGATACGCCGCATTCAGCCTTCACCCCGCTCTGGCGCACCCTTGCTCTGACGGCGGCGTCGCACGAGTGTCGAGCTCGCCAGGCCAAAACGATAGAGCGTGCCCATGGGATCGATGATTTGATCGATGACGGGCTTGGCACCGCCTGCACCTTGCGCCTCGACCATGCCAGCAAGCGCCCCGATCATCTTGGCGCCCTGATCGGACACGTCAGTGGCCGGCCCGTAGCAGCCGCGGCACGGCATCGCGGCACGAAGGCAGCGCGCTTCGCAGCCGCTGCGCGTGGCCGGGCCGAGACAAAGGAGCCCCTGCTCGAGCAGACACTGCCGAGCGTCGGAAACTTGCGCTCGCAAATGCGGACGCACAAAGCGCATAATTGGCGTTTCCCGCTGCTCGTAGGGGCACTCGCTGCAGACCACCTTGTCGCCTGCGCCAACCACCGTGTTGCCGGGTTCCGGTAGACCTCCGTTCAGGATGGCCTCAATCACCGACCACGTCATTTTCTCGGTGGGTGGGCAGCCGGGCACCACGTAGTCGACCGGCACTACGTCCGCTAAGGTCAACACCGTGTCCCACTGCGAAGGCAGTCGTAGCTCGCAGCCGTTGATCTCGGTAAGGGCGCGGGGCAAAGTCCTGTCAGGATTGGACGCACTCGGGCAGTCCAAGTAAGCGTTCGACAGCAGTGCTTCGCGATCGTACAGGTTGGCGAGCCCCGGAACACCACCGATGTGAGCACAGGCACCGAAAGCGACGAGTAGCTTCGACTTGCGTCGCAGCAGGACTGCGAGTTCGTGTTGCTCGGTGCTACGAACCGCGCCGTTGAATAGGCAGACATCAATACTGCCGTCCGACATGGCAATCACATCTGAGCGCTTGAAATCGAGCACGCACGGCCAAAAAACGAGCTCCACGGCAGCAGCGAGATCCAAGAGCCGTTCGCCGATTTCGAGTACTGCCATATCGCAGCCACCGCAGGCTGCGCCCCAATAGAGGGCCAGCCTGGGGTGATCAGCAAGCGTCATAAACGTATTCCTGTGACCCAGCGGGGCTCACGTCCACGTCCCGAAGCACGATCGAGAGCTCACTGAAGTTCTCACACCCCGCTTGGAAGTCCTCTTCGATGTACTCGATGACGAAGACTAGGTTGCCGTAGACGTCCTGGTAGTCCCCGCATTCGTCCCACGTATTGCACTCCTCGGCGACGGCAAAATCCGTCCCCATGGTAGCGGCGACGTCGAGCAGCTCCGCGCTGTTCTTCTGCGCAGCAGCGAGACCAACAGCGTGGGCAATGTTCGCAAGCGTTGCCATGAATGCAACATTCTGGCCCTGCTCGAGGAGCCCCTGGGAGCGACTGTAGCTATCGAGGTTGTCGATCTCGACCGCGTCGAAGCCATCAGCGGCACACTGTTCGATCCACGCCCCCACGATCTCCGCCAAGGCATCACGCTTCGCTGGCGTGCTCACGTCGAGGATCAGCTCATTCCAATCCTCGTCGTAAACCGGCTCATCATCAGCGGTGCGGAGAACGAGGTCCCGGTGCTCGGAAAGCCACCATGTTTCGTCGCCAGTCTGGGCCTGGAAGCCGTTCACGTAGCAGATGTTGTAGAGCCCCGGCGCCGGGCTGTCCTCGCGGTCGCGACTGACGACGCCAACCCCGCTCGGAGGAGTGTACGCCCCGCCCAGTTGGTAGTCGAACTGAGCGTTGGCGGGGGGCAATCGAATCGTGGCGCTGGCACCGCCCGTTTCTTCCGTCCCGCCAGCAGCTGCCGCGCCGCCCGCGCCACCAGCGTCTTCCGTGCTGCCCGTGGTTGCCGCACCGCCCGTGCCGCCGCCATCGGCAGCACCGCCCGTTTCTTCTGTGCCGCCCGTGGTTGCGGAACCGCTAGCGCCGCCAGCATCTTCCGTTCCGCCCGTGGTTGCCGAGCCGCCCGTGGTTGCCGAGCCGCCCGTGCCGCCAGCATCGGCAGCACCGCCCGTTTCTCCTGTGCCCCCAGTGGCTCCCGCACCGCTGGCGCCACCCGCATCTTCCGTGCCGCCACTAGTTCCCGCGCCGTTGGTTGTGCCGCCAGAGTGCGCGAGGGCGCCCTGTCCGGCAGCGCTCGTGCCGCCCGATGAGCCATCGTCACCGCCCTGCCCTGCGGCAGCGGCGCCCGACGATCCCTCGTCGCTATTCGAGCAGGCCGAAACGCCGGCGAGCAGGCAGACCAAGACGACTGACAACGGTGTTCGGTTCATCGGTTCTCCTTATTGCGTGGCGGGACCGGAATATACCAGAGGCCGGCGCTCGATGCTGGGTCTCTGACGAATCCGGCAGCAGCCGGCACGGATCGCGCCAAATAGACGGCCTTTGACGCACACCGCGGCTGCCCGACATGGTGAGCGTTCACGATGTGTCTTCGCCTGGGCGTATCGGCGGCTCACGATCGCAACCTCGCTGGAGGCTTCAGCCGAGATTGGCGACACCATTCAACGCGAGGGTTCAGTGCTTCGCCGAGCGACCGTAGGAGTGGAGGATGTCCCTCCTGCCCGGATACACGCTGTACGACAGCCTGCGCGAGACAGGCGCAATAAGCGTGTTTCGCGCCTATCGCGACACCGACCAGAGCCCGGTCGTGCTCAAGGTGGTCCCGCGGAACAGCCAAAACCCCGAGGCAATCGCCCGGCTCAGGCATGAACACCGAATCCTGACCGTCCTCCAGTCCTCCTACATTGTCAGAACCTATGGCCTGGTGGAGTCCGGTCAGCACCTCAGTCTCGTCCTGGAGGATCTGGGGAATCGATCGGTAGGCCACCTCGTGAAGCCTGGTGGAATGGACATCCGGGCCTTCCTGGAACTGGCCATTGCGCTGGTCAGCGCGGTCGATGCCGTACACAAGCACCACATCGTCCACAAGGATATCAAGCCCCATCACTTCCTGCTGAATGGCGTGGCCGCAGAACCCAAGCTAATCGATTTCGGCGTCGCGACCGACCTTCCATGGCAAGTCCAGCAGTCGGTGAGCGTGCGGGACCTCGAAGGGACGCTAGCCTACGTGTCTCCCGAGCAGACGGGTCGAATCGATCGAGTGCTCGACCGTCGTACCGACCTCTATTCCCTGGGGGTGACGCTCCACGAGCTGCTCACGGGCGTCCTTCCATTCCGCTGCACTGACCCCCTCGAACTCATCCACAGCCACGTGGCGCGCGCACCACGAAATCCGCGCGAGCTAAGGCCGGACATTCCGGACGTGCTCTCGGCCGTCGTCCTCAAACTCCTAGCTAAGGTAGCGGAGGAACGCTACCACACCGCGGCAGGCCTCAAAGTCGATCTCGAGGCTTGTTTGGATGCACTCGATAGCAGCGGGAGGCTGCCAGAGCTGAGTCTCGGCAAGCGCGACGTCTCCGATGAACTCTATGTAGCGCGAAGGCTCTACGGGCGTGAGACGGAAACGGAATCGCTGCGTCGGGCGTTGGAGCGCGCTCGTCAAGGTGCGGCGGAATTGTGGCTCATTCGTGGTCCTTCGGGGGTGGGAAAATCAGCACTCGTCCACGACATCCACCAGCTGGTTCCGATCAACGGGCGATTCGTCGCGGGCAAGTTCGATCACGTGGATCGGGCCACTCCCTATGCTCCGATCGCTCAGGCTTGCCGTTGTCTCGTGCGATCGGTCTTGGGAGAGAGCGTCGAGACCCTGAACGCCTGGCGGCAACGCTTGCTCGATGCGGTCGGCACCAACGGGCGGCTCGTAATCGATCTGGTTCCCGAGCTGGAGCTGGTGATTGGCCAACAGCCGCCCGCACGACACCTAGATGCCACCGAAGCGCAGCATCGCTTCGAACTGGTGCTGCAGAACTTCTTTCGAGTGTTTACCTCACCAGACCATCCTCTGGTGTTGTTTCTGGATGATCTGCAATGGGCCGACCCAGCATCGCTTCGCTGGCTCCAGCTGGTCCTGACCGCGCCGAATCGTGGAAACCTACTGGTAATCGGAGCCTACCGCGACCACGAAGTGGACGCGGCACATCCGATGAACTCCACTCTCAAAGAGCTTGCCAGAGGGGGAGCCGTCGTTCACTTCGTGGAGCTGAGGCCGCTCGAGCTCGCACAGGTCACTCAACTGGCTGCGGATACACTTGCCTGCACGCCGGAGCGGGTACGCCCGCTGGCAGAGCTCATTCGTACCAAGACTGGCGGAAACCCATTCTTCGTCACTCAGCTACTACACGAGCTTCATCGGACTGGCCTGGTGTGGTTCGATCACCAGCACCGGGGTTGGTCGTGGGAGCTCCAACGGATCGAACAGGTAACGGTGACGGAGAACGTGGCCGACCTGATGGTTGCCAGGCTCGGTCGTCTCCCCGAAACGACGTTACGCATTCTGCGCCTGGCAGCGTGCATTGGACACCAATTCGACTGCCAAGCCCTCTCCGTCATCTCCGAACAGAGGCCCAACGTGGTGGCTGCGGAACTGGAAGCCGCACTGCGGGAAGGGCTCGTGCTCCCGCTGGATGCCGAGCTTCACGACTGGCTTCGCGTCGACACCTCGAGCGGCTCCCCTCTGGACGCAAGGAAGGCCTCCTATCGTTTCCTGCACGATCGAGTGCAGCAAGCCACCTACGAGATGATCGAGCCGAGCGCGCGCGGCCCAGTGCACCTCAACATTGGCCGCCTCATGCTGGCGAGGAGTGAGGGGCATCCGCAAGACGATCAGTTGTTTGTCGTAGTCGACCATCTGAACCGCGGAAAGACCAGCATCGAAGATGGCGAGGAACGCCGTCAGCTGGGGCGCCTCAACCTGCGCGCGGGGAAGAAGGCTCGCGACGCGGCGGCGCACGATGCAGCATCGAAGCTCCTGGCAACCTCACTTGAGCTCTTGGGATCGGATATGTGGTCGACCGATCGCGAGACTGCCCACGCTGCGCACATCACCAAGGCTGAGTGCGACTTCTTGACCGGTCACGTCGACTCGGCCTTCGCCCTGCTGGACACAGCCGAGGCGCACGCTCGAAGCGTGCTCGAACGCGTCCCTGTACGCGAACTCAAGTCCACGATGCTCACCACCATGAATCGACTGCCCGAGGTGGTCGGTTTGGCACTGGAGACCGCAAGTCTCCTGGGGGTCGAATTTCCTCGCGACAAGGCGGGAATCGCGCAGGCGATGGGCCACGAGTTCTCCTCGCTCCAGCGGGCGCTGGCGGGGCGGGACGTCATGACTCTGATTGACCTCCCCGCGATGTCCGACCCGACCAAGCTGGCGTTGGTCAACATCCTCTTCAAGGCGGGGGCTGCGGGCTTCCAGTACGACCCCGACTTGATGGTTCTCACGGTAGTCAAGGTGCTGAACCTGGCACTAGAGTACGGAAATGCGCCGGCACTGCCATACTTCTACGAGTCTTACGCGATCATCCATCCAGTCATCACGGGCGACTACGAGACCGCGTACCGCTTTGGACGCCTAGGGGTAGACCTCTACACCAAGCACGGGACCTCGCCAGTGGGTGGCTCGACCCACTTCGTCTTCGGTGCCTTCGTCTCGCATTGGCGTCGACCACTGACCGAAAGCATCGAGTACTTCCGACTCGGTTTGGAGGTCAGTCTCGAGACCGGCGATTTCATCCACGCTGGCTACTGTCTCTGCCTGGCCATGTGCCATCGGTTCTACATGGGCGAAAACCTGGAGGGGTTACTCGGCGAGCTCAAGGGTGTCACCGAGCAGCTCAAGCGAGCCGACGACGTGATCAATCTCCGCCAACTCTCCATACTCGGCCAGCTCTGGAAGAGCCTAACCGGGGCGACGCGCACGCCAGGCAGCTTGGATGGTAACGGTTTCGACGAGGAGGAGTTCCGCCACTCCTTTGGAGGCAACCGCTCGCTGCATGTCTCCTACTACGTCAACAAGGCGATCGCGCTCTACTACGCCGGCGACGCGCCCGGTGCGCTCGCCGCCGCTGAACAGGCCGTGCCGCTTCAGCCTGGGTTGCTGCTGGAGGTCGTGCACTGTCTCTATCGGGCACTCGCTCGTGCCCACCAATGCTGGGCTACGGAGTCGACGGAGCGCGATTCGCTCCTCGAAAGCTTGAGAGCCGAAGAGTCGAAGCTCGGCCGATGGGCAGAGTCTGGATCACCCGACCACGCCCATCGGCATGCTTTGGTGGCCGCCGAACTGGCGGCCCTCGATGGAGCGTTCGATCGGGCAGCTGAGCTCTATGACCAGGCGATCACGCTTGCACGAGAGAACGGGGCTCTGCAGATGGTGGCCCTGGCGAGTGAACTATGCGGCGAGTTCTACATGCGTCGCAAGCACCGCCGAATCGCGCTGGCCTACTTAGCTGATGCCTATCGCGGGTACCTCGACTGGGGGGCGTTGGCGCGAGCCAACCGCGTTCTGACCCAACACCGGGAGCTGTCACTTGCCCTGTCGCGGGGCCTCTCCGGTGGAAGCGGAGCCGGCAGCTTGCCCCTCCAACCCCGCGGGCGAAACACCGACCCCAGTTCCAGCATGGACAGCGCCAGCACGGTGGGTAACGGTCAGTTCGACTTGATGACCGCCGTGCGCGCCAGTCAGGCGATGTCCAGCGAGCTGAAGCTGGAGAATGTGCTGGACCGCCTGCTCCGGGTTCTGTTGGAGCACGCCGGTGCGCAGAAAGTGTGCCTGGTTCTGGCACGGGACGACTACCTAGAAATCGAAGCATGCGCCACGATTGACCCCGATGTCATCCGTGTGGGATTGGGCGAACCGGTGCCAGCGAGCACTCGCCTCGCGACAAGCGTGGTCCAGTACGTGGCCCGCAGTCTCGAATCGGTGGCGGTGGCCGACGCAGTGGTCGATCCTCTCTTTGCCCGGGATCCCTACGTCATCGCGACTCGACCGAAGTCTTTGCTGTGCTTGCCCATGCAGCACCGGGGTCACCTCGTGGGGGTTTTGTACCTGGAGAACAACGCGGCCACTCATATCTTCAGTCGGTATCGCATGGAGCTGCTCGAATTCTTGGTAGCTCAAGCGGCGACTGCAGTGGAGAACGCCAAGCTCTACGGGGCGGTCCAGACTGCGTCCGATCTACTTCGACTGACGAACGAGGAACTGGAGTTACAGGTCACCCAGCGCACCGAAGAGCTGAGCCAAGCCCTGGCCGATCTATGGAGCGAGATGGACCTCGCCAAGAAGATCCAGACCGTGCTCTTGCCACACGAACGGCAGGTGGGAAGCTGCGAGATTGCTGCCTCGATGATCCCAGCTTCGACCGTGGGCGGCGACTACTATGACACATTCCAATGCGGAGAGAGTAGTTGGATCCTGATTGGCGACGTATCCGGACACGGTGTCGCGGCTGGGCTCAGCATGATGATGATTCAGACCGCCGTTCGAGCCATCGTGGAAACGGCAGCCGCGTACCCAGGTCAGATCACCCCGGCACAGGTGTTGGCGAGGGTGAACGCGACCGTGTCCGGCAGCCTCCGCAGAGTCAAGCGCGGTCAGTACGTGACGCTCACAGCCCTTGAGATCACCGGGAACACCGTCAGACACGCCGGCCTGCACATGGATCTGTTGCGCTACTGCGCCGCAGCCAAGAAGGTCGAGCGCATCCCAACCAACGGGATCTGGGTGGGGGTAGTGGACGACATCACGCCGTTGGTGGAAGACTCGTCGTTCGATTTGGATGAAGGAGACGTTCTGTTGCTCTACACGGATGGTGTCACCGAAGCCCTGGTCGGCGATCGAAGGCTGGGAACGGATGGCCTGGCGGCACTACTGAGCCAACTCGCCACTCGGTCGAGTAACCCCGAATCGATCATCCAGGGCATCAACCAGTACACGGCTGGATGCAAAGCCAGTGACGACATGACCGCCGTGGCCATTCGCTACACGCCAATGGCAGGAGGCATCGTGTGAACCAAGAACTCAAATACAGTCTGGCTCCCGACTGGTCTGAGGTCATCAGGATCAGGCGCGAGATCGGCGGCCTGCTCCGGGAACTCCCGCTGGATTTGCGGCACGCGACGGCGATGACTGGTACCGAACTGCTCGAGAATGCCATCAAGTACGGACAGAGCGGCCCTGCTGCGCACGCCATCGAGTTCTCCGTGCGGGTTGCTCCCGACTGCCTACGTGTCGAAGTCGTGAGCCACGCAGCCGATCCAGCTGGCGTCGCCCGGCTCGTTCAACGCGTCAGTGAACTGTCCAACGCCGAGGATCGCACCTCGTACTGCATCGAACGTCTGGAAGCGTCGGTGCGTCCCCCAGTCACTCGGGGAGATCGCGGACTGTACCGAATCGGCAGCGAAGGTGGCTTCGATCTGGAATGCAGTGTTACCGATGGCGTGGTGACGGTGGTGGCTATCCGGAGGATTCAATGAGCAACGCAGAGCAGAGATATGAACGAGGCAACCTCACCATCATCATGTCGCGAGCCGATGATTGGACCACCATCGCTTGGCGAGGTAGTTCTGATGCCCGCGACCCCGTGGAGTTCCTGAATCCCCTATTCCAGAGGCTGACGGAAGAGGTCCGCGGTCAACACGTGCTCTTGGATTTCGCTGGCACAGAGTACATGAACTCGGCCACCCTCTCGCCCATGCTCGACCTGATTCGAGATTTTGACCAGGTCAGCCCACAAGTCATCGTCCGATTCTCTGAGGAAGACTGGCAACTTTTCTTCCACCGCTGCGTTCGTAGCTTCGCCCGTACACTGCATCACGTGCGGGTGGATGGTCCAAAGATGGCTTCATCGAGTCTCGGATGACTGCTCGCGGTCAGGCGCATGTTAAGGCGCCTGACCACATCGAGCAGGGCTTGCTGGATGACTGGAGCGTCGCAGGTCTGGCCATCCAGTCCTCTGGCCGACACCCCGAACCCGAAGACCCCCCCAGATGGCCCGGGCGATTTCGCCGCCATTTCTCCGAAGGCGGGAAAGCGTGTCGAGATGGGGTGGTAGTGCCGGCCTGACGAGGGTTATGCTGACCCCCGATCCGCCATGAATCAGCGAGCACTGGTTACTCTTGGGGTGCTGCTCGGTGCTGCCTACGGCCAGAACCCAAAGGCTCTTCCATCACGAGTGCACCAATGGCTCCGGGCAATGCAGGCCAAGGACCCCGCCGATACTGCAGTGAAGCTCGTCACCCTGGGAGCCGCCGCGTTTTACGCCGTGGAGCGCGACCAGAACCCGAAGATCAGGTCGTATGTCGACGCCCTCGTCTACGTCTCGAGCTGCCTATCCACACAAGCGTGCAGTATCGAAGCCCAAACCCCGCTCGGAAAGGCGATCGGTTCCGCACTCCGAACCTACGGCCCTTCCATCGCGAACCGTGCGCTGACTACGCCGGCATCCGGCGGCGAGCAGCCCGCAACCGACGCCCGCCTGCGTGAGGTGGCCGAGAAGCTAGACCAGATCCTGTGCGAGCTCGTGCGACGGCGAGAGTCAGCCGCAGTGAGCTGAAGGGCCGAGTAGACCAATGGAAGAGGTTTTCACGCTGTCATTGACCTTTCCCTCCGTGGTCTACACGGTGCTGCTGGGTGTCGTGCTCGTCTATTGGGCGTTCGTCTTGGTGGGTGTCTTCCATGTCGGAGAGGGCTCGGATGGCGCCCTGGATGGGGCAGCCGGCGCCTCCAAGGGCGCGCTAGAGGGTGCGGCCAAAGGCGCCCTCGAGGGCGCAGCCAAAGGCGCGCTGGAGGGCGCAGCCAAGGGAGTCCTCGAAGGGGCATCCAAAGGCGTCATTGAAGGAGCCACCCACGCACTGGCCGGTCCTGAGGGAGCGGCCCACGCCTTCGGCCACGACGGCCTGGGGGACGCCATGGGGCACCATGGATCCCCCGATGGCCCTGCAGGGCACGGGGACACGGATCTTGACACTGCCGGAAAGGGTGGCCAGCCCGGCGTGCTGGCGGCACTCCTGAGTGCCCTCCACCTGAAACAGGTTCCTGCAACAGTCGCCCTGAGCATCCTGTTGACCTTCTGCTGGCTCGCGTGTGTCGTCGCGATGCAGATCCTGTCGAGGGCCAGTCTCGGAAGTTCGACGCTGCTGCGTCTCGCGGTACTCGCGGGTTCGCCGTTCTTGGCCCTGCCCTTGAGCTCACTGGTATGTCGCCCCTTGGCGAAAGCGCTCACCCAACGCAAACCCCCAACGAAGACCGGGCTGGTCGGGAAGACATGCCGAGTTCGGACCGGCACAGTCACTGAGAATTTCGGCGAAGCCACACTGGAAGACGGCGGGGCCGGTCTCGTGGTCCGCGTGCGGATCGAGGGCGACGCCAGCATCAAGCGGGGCGAGCTCGCCCTGATCGTAGACTGGGACGCCGAGAAGGATTCCTTCCTCATCGAGCCGATGGCCTCGCTATTGGAGGACACCAGCGGCAACGCACCGAGGTGACCCCGTGAGAGACTCGGGCGCCGGCCCATGTGTAGGCTGGAGCCAGCGTCGAGTGCCGGGGCTCCGGCTCGGGTCGTTGGTTCACCCGGAGGACCCAAGGCAGGCCCCGATCCGGGGCGGGAGACGCACAGCCTCTCGGCCATCGCCACGGATGCGACCCGCGGCCAACGCCTTGATTTGCTGGCTGCCGAGAAGAGCAGTGAATCTCGCGTGAAATCGTGCGACGCTCTTCGCCTGAACCACGAACCTTGGGGATCTGCAAATGGTTGGGCTATATCCGGTACTCGTCACCATCGGCGTGCTCTTTGTCCTGATTCTGGGCCTCCTCGCGTTGCTCACGCGGTTCTACAGGCAGGTCGATCAGGGAAAGGCGCTGGTCATCAACACGATGCGCGCTGAACCCGTCGTCGCGTTCACCGGAGCCATCGTCTATCCCATCATCAACCGCGCCGAAGTCATGGACCTCTCGGTAAAGACGCTGGAAATCGATCGACGCGGCAAGGAAGGCCTCATCTGCAACGACAACATTCGGGCAGACATCAACGTAACGTTCTTCATTCGCGTCAACAAGACGGTCGAAGACGTACTCAAGGTAGCGCAATCGATCGGGTGTCAGCGCGCAAGCAGCGGCGAAGCGCTCAAGGAGCTCTTCACCGCCAAGTTTGCCGAAGCCCTGAAGACAGTGGGCAAGCACTTCAATTTCGAAGACCTCTACATGAAGCGCGACGAGTTCAAGGACAAGATCATCCAGATCATTGGCAAGGATCTGAACGGCTTCATCCTCGACGACGCCGCCATCGACTTTCTCGAGCAGACGCCGCTCGAGCACCTCGACCGGGACAACATCATGGACGCGGATGGTATCCGCAAGATCACGGACTTGACGGTCATCCAGAACGTCAAGACGAACGAGCTCCGGCAGAAGGAGCGCATGGAGATTGGCAGTCAGAACCTGACCGCCGACGAGGCCGTATTTCGATTCGAGCAGCGCAGAGCCGAAGCCGAAGCGAAGAAAATGAAGGACATCGCCATCGCTCAGTCGCGCGAGCAGAACGAGGCCCTCCGGGTCTCCAGCGAAGAACAGAAGAAGACGGCGCTCGTCACCATCAAGAACGAAGAGGAAGCGTTGGTGGCCCAACAGGCCAAGGAACGCGGGGTCGCCATCGCTGAAAAGAACCGAGAGCGAGAGATTGGTGTCGAGACCGAGCGCGTGACGAAGGCGCGCCAACTCGAGGTCATCAACCGCGAGCGAGAAGTGGCGCTTGGCTCGATATCCAAGGATCGCGAGGTCGAAGTTCAGAAGAAGGAGATCGCCAACGTCATTCGGGATCGAATCGCGGTCGAGAAGAGCGTGGCAAACGAGGAGGAGCAGATCAAAGGGCTCCGCGTCACCGCCGAAGCGACCCGCCAGAAGGATACCCTGCGAATCGCAGCAGAGGCCCAGGCGGTCGAGAATCAGGTCAAGCTCGTCACGGCAGCCCAAGCCGCCGAAGAAGCGGCCAAGTTCAAGTCGCGCGAGCGCATCGTGATTGCCGAGACCGAGCTCGACACGGCGGACAAATTGGCGCGCGCCAAGATCCGCCTGGCCGAGGGCGTACAGGCGGAGTCCTCGGCGGATGGCTTGGCCAAAGCACGCGTCAAGGAAGCGGAGACTGCGGCCTTCGAGAAGCAGGGCTTGGCCGAGGTTCGCGTCAAGGAGGCTGGGACCGCTGCGTTCGAGAAACAGGGTTTGGCCGAGGCCAAGATCGACTTCGAGAAGGCACAAGTCCGCGCCCAGGGCGAAGAGAAGCTCGGCCTGGCAAAGGTCCGCGTCCGCGAGGCCGACGCCGACGCCATCGAGAAGCAGGGGCTGGCTGAGGCTCACGCGACCCGAGAGAAGCTCACGGCCGAGGCAACGGGCCTAGCCCAGAAAGCGGAATCCATGAAGGCGCTGGACGAATCGAGCCGCGCGCACGAAGAGTACCGCTTGCGCATCGAGATGGAGAAGTCCGTCGCGCTCGAGACCATTCGCACACGCAAGGACGTCGCGGCCGCCCAGGCGCAAGTGCTGGCGGGAGCCATGGGGAACGCCAAGATCAACATCGTCGGTGGGGACGGTCAGTTCTTCGAACGTTTCGTCAACGCCGTGTCACTCGGACAGTCCGTGCAGGGCGCGCTCGATCAGAGTGATACCTTGCGGTCGTTGGTTCAGAGTGCCCTCTCCGGTCCCGAGAAGATGCCGGAGCTCGAGGCGTTGGCGGAGGCGCTCGCCACGAGCAAGAAGGGAGGCAAGCAGCCATCATCCAAGAGCAGCGGATAGGCGGTCAGATAGGCCATGGCATCTCCCGAGTCACCAACCTCCGAACAGACCCTGGAGGGCGGCAGCTATGAGGTCATCCGCCGTCGCCTGCTAGAGCAGGCCGCAGATCTCTCGCGACGCACTCAAACGCTCAATCGGCGTCGGCAACAGCTATTCGGTGGCGGCGAGCTCTCGCTCGTGGCCACCGAGCGCGTCCGAACTCCGAACAACTGCGTCCCGCGTGACGTCGTGACCGTCGACGGCCACCTGCTGTTTGGCTTCCAAGTGTTCTTGGGCCTGAAGAGCGAGACGACGGTTGCCGACATCCTGACCCTGTATCGCTTTGCGGAGGCGGAATCGGGAATCGAGCTGTCGGCGGCGGACGCCCAGGAGCCGCTCGGCGCGTTCCTTAGGAACGAGGAGTTCGACAAGCAGTTCCGGGACGCTTTTCGCTACTCCAAGGAGGCTCGGCTCCTGCAGCTTCGTCGGACCGACACACGGCTCCTCATCGTGCTCCAGGTTGGCTCGACGCATCGCGACATCAAGGTCCTCCGGTTCGCAATCGATGCCCAGAAGCGCGTCACCTTCATGGACGCCCGAGGCGAGGAAGACTGCGTTCCGCCTCGAGCCCACCCCTTCGAGTGGACCATCACGACGCGGGAGAACCACGTCGCGGGCCCGCACCCTCACGTCAACATCCTAGACCAAGTCTTCGTCGAGACCGTGGGTGGGGATCTGACGGTCAAAATCGAGAACAACACCCAGACCGGACAGGGCATCTACGCCGAGCCCGTGGAGGACAAGAACCAGAGCCTCGACGACGCCGAGTTTGCCTACGCCAAGGTTGGCGGGCTCACGCTCCTGCGCATCAAGCCATTCCGTGAGGAGAAGCCCCGGTATCTGGTGTACAATCCGCGAACCGAACAGGCGCTGCGCATTGATGCCTTGGAGCAGGCCTGCGTCGAGCTGCCAGAGAATCACGGGATCGTCTTTCCGGGCGGGTACTACCTGCACACCGGTGAGTATCGCCTGTTCGACGGTGACACGTCCGACTTGATCTACGAACGCATGATTCCTTCGCCCAATGGCGAAGACGTGCTGTACGTGTTCTACCGGCAGCAGGAGGGGGCTCACGAGCTCTTGCCGTACAACCTGGTCAAGAAGGAGGTCACGAATCCGATCCGTTGCCACGGATATACCCTGCTTCCCGACGGCAAAATGGTGGTATTTCGTGCGTCACCGTCGGAGGAGCCCACTCGAGTCCATCCGATTCAGATCTGGAAAACGCCCTTCGTCACAGCGGAATTCGCCGCGTCCTCACCCACGGATGGCTCGTACCTCGCGAAGGTTGGCAACGCAGATCTGGTAGCCGCCATCAGCGAGGTGCTCAGCATATGCAGGCTCGCGACCCAGGAGCGTCCAAACCGCAGGACCTTCGAGGACATCGTGGGAAGCGTTGGACGTCTGCTCGGTGCTCACTACTGGTTGGGGCACGCTGAAGCCGAGGGGCTCGCCGATGGCCTCAAGACGATACGCGGTACGACCGAGCTATTGGTTTCTGAGTTCGAGAAGGCGCTGCTGATCGAAAAGCGCGCGCGCGAGGCCCTGGCAGAGACCGAAACCGTCCAGCGTGACCTGCTCAACCGAATCCGAGCCTCCGAGCTGCACCAGGCGGACGCCTTTCTGGCGGGGCTCACCGAACTGAGACGCCATCGCGGCAAACTGGCCAGCCTCAAGGAGCTGCGCGGAATGGAAGTGGCGAGAGTGGTCGAGTTCGAGTCCGAGCTCGCGGCTCGCTTCGACGAGATAAGCCGCGCGTGCGTGGATTCCTTCCTGCAGGAGAACGCATTCTCTCCGTTGCTGATTCGGATCGACGCCCTGGTGGCGGGCGTCGAGAAGGTGGAGAAGTCGGTGGAGCTGACCCCACTGTCCGAGGAGCTTGGGGCGATCCAGGAAGGGCTCTCCCTGCTCACCGAGACCGTGGGGGGCCTCAAGATCGATGATCCGACGAACCGCACTCGAATCCTCGACGGGGCAAGCTCCGCCTTTGCGCAGCAGAACCGCGCTCGTGCGATCTTCGACGGCAAACAGCGGAGTCTCGCTGCGGCGGAAGGCCGAGCCGAATTCGCGGTCCAGTTCAAGCTGCTTGGGCAGAGCGTAACAGCTGCTCTCTCCCTAGCGACGACGCCGGACGCATGCGACAAGCAGCTCGCGCAACTGATGCTCCAGTTCGAGGAGCTCGATGGGCGCTTCGGCATGCTCGAAGAGTTCTCCGCGGAGCTTGCCACGAAGCGAGAGGAAGTCGTTGATTCCGTGGCCGCTCGGCGGCAGGTCCTCGTGGAGGAGCGACAGCGGCGCGCTCGCCATCTCGTCTCGACAGCCGATCGGATCATGACGGGGGTCTTGCGACGGGCAAAGGCGCTCCAGACCATCGAGGAGCTCAACGCCTACTTCGTCTCGGATCCGATGGTCCAGAAGCTGGGCGAACTGCGCGACAAGCTGCGCGAACTCGACGAGTCGGTGCAGGCGGACGAGCTAGAAGCGAAGCTCGTGGCGGCCAAGCAGACTGCGCTCCGCATGCTCCGTGACAAGACGGATCTCTTCGAGGGCGAAGGCAACCTCATTCGGTTCGGAACCCATCGCTTCACCGTCAGCGAACTCGCGCTCGATCTTACCGTCGTTCCCAAAGACGGGGCTCTCTGGTACCACCTTACCGGAACGGACTTCTACGAGTCCATCGACGACCCGCGCCTGAACGACGCCCGCGAGTTCTGGGAGCAGGATCTGGTCAGCGAGACTCCCGAGATCTACCGGGGGGAGTTCCTTGCAGCGTCGCTCGTTCTCGCCGCGGAGGCTGGGCAATCAGAAAGCACCAGCGCGGGCCTCGACGCCTCATTGCGCGACGGAAAGGTCGGCGAGTTCGTGCGCGCAGCAGCGCTCGAGCGCCTCGACGAAGGCTACGAGCCCGGCGTCCACGATCACGACGCGCAGCTGCTCCTGGAACGTATCTGGAGCGTCACCAAGACCGCGGGCGCGTTGCGGTTCACGCCGACCGCGCGGGCACTCGCGTGGCTGTGCTGGCTGTCGCTCCCAACGGAACAACGGGCGCTCGTCGAGCGTCGAGCACGAAGCGCCGGGCGGCTTGCGACTCGACTGATGGACCCGCGGGCCCAGTCGGCCCTGGCCATTGAGCTTCAGCCGGTCCTCGCGCAACTTTGCCTGGATCTAAAGCAGCCAGACCTGGCCGCGTGGAGTGGTCCCGCGGCGCGGGCGTTGGTCGAGGAGCTTGCCGGGGAACGGACGACGTTCAGCACCAGTCATCGTGCCGCTGAGGCCGAGCGCGCGCTCCTCACCTACCTCGAGGAGCGGGGCGCGCGCCGCGAGTTCGAGGACGACATGAGGAGCCTCGGGTCGCATCTTCCCGAACGGCTGGCTCTCAGTCTGAACTACCTCGATAGTTGGTTCGACCATGACACGGGTCACAGGGACCTGCTGCCGTACCGGCTCGAGATCGCGGTTCGCCTCTGTTTTCCCACTGGGCTGCCGCTGGAGCAGGTCACCACCGATACACGTGTCACCATTACCGGGCTGCTGGGAATCCATGGGCGCATCGAGAATCAGACCCTGAGCTTCTCCGTCGATGAGACGCTGGAACGCGTCCAGCTCTATCTGCAAGAGAAGGTGCCGCGCTACCGAGCCTATCGCAAGCTTCGCGTGGAGCTAGCGGAGACGAAGAAGGCAGCGCTTCGCCTCAGCGAGTTCATGCCGAAAGTGCTCACCTCCTTCGTGCGCAATCGGCTGATTGACGAGGTGTATCTACCACTCGTCGGAGCCAACCTGGCCAAACAGCTCGGTGCCGCAGGCAGCGCTAAACGCACGGATCTGATGGGGCTACTGCTCTTGGTCTCTCCGCCCGGCTACGGAAAGACGACTCTCATGGAGTACATCGCCAGTCGCTTGGGCCTCATCTTCATGAAGGTAAACGGGCCAGCGCTCGGCAACGAGGTGCGATCGCTGGACCCGTCCGAGGCGCCCAACGCCACGGCCCAGCAGGAGGTGGACAAGATCAATCTGGCGCTCGAGATGGGCAACAACGTCATGCTCTATCTCGATGATATCCAGCACACCCATCCCGAGCTTCTGCAGAAATTCATCAGTCTATGCGACGCTCAGCGTCGCATAGAGGGCATCTGGCGCGGGCGCACACGCACCTACGACCTGCGGGGCAAGCGCTTCTGCATCGTGATGGCCGGTAACCCCTACACGGAGTCAGGAACTCGCTTCCAGATCCCAGACATGCTGGCGAACCGCGCGGACACCTACAACCTGGGCGACATCCTCGACGGCAAGCAAGAAGCCTTTGCCCTCAGCTACTTGGAGAATGCGCTCACCTCGAACGGAGTTTTGGCACCACTCGCCGGCCGCGATGCGTCCGATGTCTACAAGCTGATTGCCATGGCGGAGGGTACGGAGGTCGCCGAGAGCGAGCTCTCCCACGGGTACTCATCGGCAGAGATCGAGGAGTTCGTCAGCGTGTTTCGGCGCCTGCTCCAGGTCCAGAAGACCGTGCTCAGAGTCAACCTCGAATACATCGCTTCGGCCTCGAAGGAAGACCGGTATCGCACCGAGCCCCCGTTCAAGCTGCAGGGCAGCTACCGAAACATGAACAAGCTGGCGGAGAAGGTCGTGGGGGCCATGAACGATGCGGAGATCGAGCGCCTCATCGACGACCACTACGCGGGCGAGTCCCAAACGCTCACGTCTGCCGCCGAGCAAAACCTCCTCAAATTGCGGGAGCTGCGCGGTCGACTCACGCCAGCCGAACTCCTTCGCTGGAACGAGCTCAAGGCCGGGTACTGTCGTGTCCAACGCATGGGAGGAAGGGACGACGACCCGGTTGCTCGCATGACCGGCACCATCTCGGGACTCGACGTACAGCTTGGAGGTATCCGGGAGACGCTCTCGCAGGCTGTGGAACGGCTCCAGAAACGGGATCCGGGCACGGCAGAGAAACCGGCCTGGCTCGAGCCGCTGCGAGCGGCACTGGGCGAGCTGGGGCATCCGAAGGTCGACGTGGCGCTCACCAACCCGGTTCAGGGCGACTTGGTGGCCCTTCTGGGCTCTCACCTGGATCACCTCGGCACTGCGTTGGCGCAAGCCACTCAGACTGGCGTGAACGCCGCATCCAGTGCTCCGCTCGATACCAAGCTCACCGAGGTCCTGGCAGCCATCGAGAACATGACTCGAGTGGTGGCGGACGCCCAGAGCTTGGCTGTCTGGGAGGAAGAGGTGGAGCTCACCGAGCAGAGCCCCTCGTACTTCTACTCCCCCCATGCTGGAGGCGATGTCGTGGATGATGGCGGGCTGTTCGTTGCAGCAAGCGGCAAGTCGCCGGCAGTAGGTGACATCGTGAAGTTGACGCTGCTCGGAAGTGCCGGGCATCGCGTGATCGTGCGAGGTGTGGTCGCTTTGACCAAGGCCGATGTCGAGCCGGGTGCGTCCCCTGGCTACTACGTGCGGTTTCTCCGGCTCAGCGAGGAAGCGCGACGGTTCATTCGTGGCTGGGTCAGTCTGCGAGCGCCCCTGCCCTGCTGATCCACCTGGGCTCGTGCCGAAATCGCCGTCGCGGTAGAGCCGCTGGCGCGTTCGGCACGAGCATCTTCGGGATGGCGCCGGGTGACCTGACGGGCGCGCCCACTCGCCGAGTGAGTTGGGCCTGCGCGTGCACCGCGGCGGAGCACGCGCGGAACTAAACAGCTCCAGATTGAGGCTCTAGCGCCGCGCAGGCGAGGCCGGCCGCGAGGAGCGCGCGGAGCGTACTCTAGTACGCGAGCACGCACCGCAACGGCCAACGATGCATCCGCGGATGCTGCAGCCTCTAGCTGGACTTGTTTAGCCGAGGCGGCTCTTCAAGGCGGCAAGCTCGGTTGCGAGCTCTCGGGGGAGCTTCTCCTTGAAGTTGGGGTAGTGGTTCGCCTCGACATCGGCGAGTTCCTTGCGCCAACCGTCAGCATCCACTTCGAGCAGCTCTCGCATGTCGTCTTCCGACACACCAGCGGGCGGCGTAATGGCGCCGAGGGTGGGCATGATGCCGATGGGCGTCTCGACGGACTGGCCGGGCACGCCATCGCACTGGTCGAAGATCCACGCCAAGACGCGGCTGTTCTCGCCATAACCGGGCCAAAGAAACTTGCCCTCCGCGCTGCGGCGGAACCAGTTCACCAGGAAGAACTTGGGCAGTTTCGCCGCGTCTCCGCGCTTGCCCACGCCGATCCAGTGCCGGAAGTACTCGCCCATGTGGTACCCGCAGAACGGGAGCATGGCGAACGGATCACGACGGACCGTGCCTGCCTTCAGATCGAGCGCTGCCGCGGTGACTTCGGAGCCAACGATGGATCCCATGAGCACCCCGTGGTTCCAACTGCGCGCCTGATGCACGAGGGGGATCGTGCTGGGCCGCCGCCCGCCAAACAGAATGGCGTCGATGGGAACCCCGGCCGGGTCCTCCCAGTTTGCAGCAATCGACGGGCAGTTGGCGGCGCGCGCCGTGAAGCGAGCGTTGGGGTGGGCCGCCGGGGCGAGCTTTTTGTTGCTCTTGTCTTGCACCCATTGGGCTCCCTTCCAATCAACGAGCGGCCCGGGTGCATCGTACCCGATCTCTTCCCACCAAACGTCTCCGTCGCGGGTCAGCGCGACGTTGGTGAAGATCGTGTCGCGCTCGATGGAGGCCATAGCGTTCGGGTTGGAGCACTTCGAGGTCCCCGGAGCCACTCCGAAGAACCCCGCCTCGGGGTTGATGGCGTACAGACGACCGTCGGAGCCAAACTTCATCCACGCGATGTCGTCACCCACCGTTTCCACCTTCCACCCGGGAATGGTGGGAACCAGCATAGCCAGGTTGGTCTTGCCGCAGGCGCTGGGGAACGCTGCCGCAACGTACTTGGTCTTGCCGGCAGGATTCGTGATCTTCAGGATCAACATGTGTTCGGCGAGCCAACCCTCGTCGCGCGCCTGGACCGAAGCAATGCGCAACGCCAGACACTTCTTGCCGAGCAGGGCGTTGCCGCCGTACCCCGAGCCGTACGACCAGATCGTGCGTTCCTCGGGAAAGTGCGCGATGTACTTCTTCTCGAGGGGCGCGCAGGGCCAGTGGCCGTCGTCGCTCTCGCCGGACGCCAGGGGCTTACCAACGGAGTGCAAGCACGGTACGAACTCCCCGCCGTCCCCCAAAACGTCGAGGACACGGGTACCGACGCGGGTCATGATGTGCATGTTCGCCACAACGTACGGGCTGTCGGTCAGCTCCACCCCTATCTTCGCAATGGGGGATCCCACAGGCCCCATCGAGAACGGGATGACGTACATCGTACGTCCCTTCATGCACCCCGTGTAGAGCTGCTTCATGGTGCCCTTGAGCTCTGCCGGATCGATCCAGTTGTTGGTCGGGCCAGCATCGTCCCGGCTCCGAGAGGCGATGTACGTTCGATTCTCGACCCGGGCCACATCCGAGGGATCGGAACGGAAAAGGTAGCTGCCCGGACGCTTGGGGAGCGGAGTCGCCATCCCGGAGTCCACCGTGATCTGAATCATGGCGGCATATTCACGCGCCGATCCATCACACCAAACGACGGCGTCTGGCGTGGTCATGGCGGCGATCTCGTTTACCCAGGCGATCAGACCTTGGTGGCGTGTCGGCAAATCAGCTGTTTCGCGTTTCATGACGGGTTCCTTCTCGGGTGCGTGGCGCGGCGGCGCTTCGCCAGGGTCGTGTCGCGCGCGGTCTGCGCTGGGGATCGCTGGGCCGCAGTCGTCAACTACTTGCGGCGGGGACCAGGCTTGACACGCGACATTCTTATCGCGTATTAACTAGCGCGTGTTACTCTCTGGACGCAAGCGGGAAATGACCAGTCGAAGCAGTAACTTCGTCGCAATGGGGCAGTCACCCCGCTGCACGAGTTCTTCGCCACGCTTTGCCGAGCCAGGCCGCCTCCGGCCAGGCTCCCGGGTGTCCCTGCGCACCTGGGCAATTCCAGGCCTGCCCGGCTTCAGGAGGTTGCCCCGTGCCTGGTAGGCCCGAGAAGCGCCGGTCCCCTGTGAGTCGGCGTGGCGCGTCCGCGCCCGCCTCCACCGAGGCTGCGCCGTCGTGGACTTTCCTGACCAACCACGCGCACGTCCTGCTCTGCCTGTCGCGCGACCCGGCGGTCCTGATGAGAGACATTGCACAGCTGGTCGGCATCACGGAGCGCGCGGTCCAGCGTATCATCGCCGACTTGGAAGCAGCCGGACACCTCGCAAGGGTCCGTTGTGGCCGCCGGAATCGCTACGAGGTTCGTGGGGAACTGCCCCTGCGCCATCCAATCGAGCAGCACGTGCGGGTTTCGGCGCTCATCGATTTCGTCGTGGAAGAGGGTGGGTTGGCGAATTGCCTCGTCCGTACCCGAGAAGCAAGCAGCGAAGGGCCACGGCACCCCCAGCGAACCAAACCGAGAGCCGCGAAGGCTTGAGCGGCTCCAGAGCAGGATCCTAGCCAGCCTCGCCGGTGCGCGACGGACTCGTGCGAGCAGATATGGCGCCGGGGGGGACGGGCCCCCAGACGCCGTGTGCGAGGAGCCGCGCCTCGGCCCACCGACGGGCGTCGCGCCTGGGCAGGCAAGCGCGGCGCTCGCGCTGTCCGACCGTCCCTCTGGGTGCCGACCCCCCCCGACGGCCATCCAGAACGCCACACATTTGGCGGCGCGTCGTGAGCTGCTGGAACATGCGCGAACCACGGGCAATTGGCCCAGAACCTTGGCCCTCCTCCCTTTACGTCTGGAGGAACGGGAACCCGACGCTACACTCGGGAAGGCCCCTCCGTCGGGCTCCGGCGGAGGGGGGAACCCGAGGATTCGCCCAATGTCCAGCGCTACGACAGGCATGTCCGGATTCGACGCGGAGATCTTCACGCAGCTCCCCGTGCCGACGCTGCTATTCGACCGAGAGGGAGACCTCATCGCGGCCAATCCTGCTCTGCTTGCACTGCTGGACATCGAAAGCGCCGACCAACTGGCACATCGCTCGCTCTTCACAGACGCCCTATTGGACGATGCGGGCAGGGTCACTCTCCAGAGCGGGAAGAGCGTCACGGTCGTGGAGGAGGTCACCCTGCGGGACTGGCTGCTAGCTGCAGTACACTCGAAGCCACAGCCTTGCGCGCGGCTCGAGATGACCTTCGTTCCGCTCGGCGGCAGCCAGCGCGGGTATCTGGCCACCGTGCGTAGACTGTCGAGCGCCGACCGACCCCCCCCCGGCGCTGTTCGCTCGGAGGGACTCTATGCCGATCTGGTCGATTCCCTCGACGATCTCCTCTGGCAGTGCGATCGCGTCGGCCGCTACACCTACCTCAATGCTGCATGGGAGCGGGTCCTCGGTTATCGCGCAGAAGAGATGCTCGGCCGTTTTTTCACGGATTTCATGACCGTCCATCAGGCAGGGCAAGACCGACCCGTGTTCGAATCGATAATGAGCGATGGCTCCATCCACAACTACGAGACGGTATACCTCAAGAAGAACGGAGAACCCGTAGAGCTGGCGTTCAACGCGAAGGTACTGACCGACTCCCTGGGGAGGCCTGTCGGAGGCCGCGGCATCGCTCGAGATATCACCAGGCAGAAGCAGGCACAACGCGAGCTCGTCGAGAGCGAACAGCGCTACCGGCAGATGGTACACAGCTCCCCCATGGGCATGCACTTCTACGAGCTCCAGGACGATGCGCTTGTCTTCACGGACGCCAACCCCGCTGCGGACCGCCTGCTCGACGTGACGAACGCGCAGTTCATCGGCAAGACGATCGAGGAGGCCTTCCCTCCGCTGGCCCAGACGGAGATCCCCGCTCGGTACCGGCGCGCGGCGCGAGACGGGATCCCGTGGTTCACCGAGCAGATCGCGTACTCGGACGAGAAAATCGTCGGGGCGTTCGAGGTTCACGCCTTCCAGATCAGTCCAAACCGGATGGTCGCCGTCTTTCTGGAGATCACCGACCGAAAGCGGGCCGAGGTCAACCTCAAGAACGAGAAGGAGCGCATCTCCGTCACGCTGCGAAGTATCGGCGACGGGGTGATTGCGACCGATACGCAAGGGCGAATCACCCTCATGAACAAGGTCGCCGAATCACTGACAGGGTGGACGTTCGCCGACGCCTCCGGGCGTCCCCTCGCCCAGGTGTTCAACATCGTGAACGAAGTCACCAAAGCACCCACCGAGAACCCGGTCGACCGCGTGCTGCGAACGACGTCCGTGGTGGAGCTGGAGAATCACACCGTACTCATCGCCAAGGACGGTACCGAGCGGATCATCGCGGACAGCGGGGCACCCATCTTCGATGCAGGGAGTGGAATCATCGGGGTCGTCCTGGTCTTCCGCGACGTCACCGAGCGGTCCAAGCTCCGAGACGCGATGCAGCGCACCCAGCGGCTCGAGTCATTGGGGGTGCTCGCCGGGGGCATTGCCCACGACTTCAACAATCTGCTGGGCGGCGTCTTCGGGTACCTCGATCTGGCGAAGGAGGTCACCGACGACCCGGCTGTGCAAGACTATCTCGAGAAGAGCTTCTTCTCCTTGGCGCGAGCGCGAGGCCTGACCCAACAGCTGCTCACATTCGCCAAGGGGGGAGAGCCGATCCTCAAGACCCAGTCCATCGAGAACCTCGTCGCTCAATCGGCCAAGTTCTCCTTGAGCGGAACAAACGTCCGGGCCGAGTGTGACTTCGAAGCCAATCTCTGGCGGTGTGAGGTAGACGAGAACCAATTTGGCCAGGTCATCGACAACATCACGATCAACGCGCAGCAGTCCATGCCTCGAGGCGGAATCGTTCGCATCCGCGCGCGAAATGCCACGGTGGCCCCAGGGGATCACCCAACGCTCAGGCCCGGCAACTACGTGCACGTCTCCATCGCAGACTCGGGCGTGGGGATCCCGAAAGAGAGCCTGCCCCTAGTCTTCGACCCCTTCTTCACGACCAAGCAGAAGGGCAGCGGACTCGGCCTCAGCACGTGCTACTCCATCATGCAGAAGCACGGTGGTGCCATTGACGTGACGTCCGAGCTCGGAGTCGGAACCGTCTTCCACCTCCATCTTCCGGCATCGAACGCCGGTAGCGAACAGAGACTACCCGTCGCGCGCGACACCCAATTGTTCTCAGGCAGGGTCTTGGTGATGGACGACGAGGACTTTCTGCGAGACATACTGGGCGCCATGTTGCGCCGAAGCGGCTTCGTTCCGGTCTGCGTGGCCACGGGGGAAGCTGCCATTGCCGCAGTCCAGGCGCAGGACCCGAGCGATCCCTTCGTCGCCGCGATCCTCGACCTAACCATCGTGGGAGGTCTTGGCGGCCTAGAGACGGTCGCACAGCTGAATGCACTCGCCCCCGAGCTTCCCGTACTCGTATCCAGTGGGTACTCGGAAGACCCGGTGATGTGCAATCCCAAGAAGTTCGGGTTCGTCGCCGCCATCCCAAAGCCCTTCCGCAAGCGCGACCTCTGCGAAGCGCTGCAGGCCCACCTGAAGCCGTCAGGGCGTCGATAACGGTCGCAACCGCTACGCCCCGAGGGGCGCGCCGGGTTCCGGGTTGGACGCCCGAAAACGCAGCCGTCGGCGAAACGCCCTGGGCCCTGGCCCTGAGAGCATCGGGCCTCTGCCGCCCGGCAAGTCAGTATGTGTCGTGGCGAAGAACGGCTGCTCGGAGCCGGCAAGAGGCAACTGCCAGCGAGACTTCCCACGAGGCGCCGGTATACTGGACCGCGTTCGGCAAGTCCACGGCACCCCGTCAGGAACCCAAGCATGGCCCTTCGTTGGTTGACCCTACCGCTTTTCTCCATCGCACTCGCGTGCAGCTCGGCCCAACCCAAGACTGAGCTGAGCGTCAACTTGTCAACTTCGACCGTCCCTTCGAGCTCGGCGTCCCCGGCTCCGCCCGCTGCCCCTGTGGAACCTAGCGGCAGTGCGGCCCCCACCAGCGCGGTGGCGACCGTCGTCGAAGCACCCAATCCCTTCGACGGCGCGGAGCTCCTACTCAACCCGAGCTACACGCTCAAGGTGGCTGCCGCTGCCAAAGCCGACAAAGCCAACTCCCGCTCGATCTTGAAGCTGGCGAGCAACCCGACCGCCACCTGGCTCGATTCCATCGCGTCGGTCTCGCAGATCCGCACGGTGCTCGAGGCTGCGAACCAGCAGCAGGTGGCCTCCGGCAAGCCGGTTCTCGCGCTCTTCGTGGTTTACGATCTGCCGAACCGCGATTGTTCGGCCAAGGCATCGGCTGGGGAGCTCTCGGTCGACAAGGGTGGTGAGGAGAAGTACCAGACGCAGTTCATCGACAAGATCGCGGCAGAGTTCGCGGCGTATCCCCGCGTTCGCATCGCTGCCATCATCGAGCCCGATTCCCTTCCCAACCTCGCGACGAACCTCAGCATCCCGAAGTGCGCGGCATCGGAGCGCGCCTATCGGAACTCGATTGCTTATGCGATCTCCAAGCTCAGCATGCCTCACGTCTCGCTGTACCTCGACGCGGCTCACGCCGGGTGGCTGGGCTGGGAGGGCAATCGCCAGAAGATCGCGAAGATCTTCAAGGAGGTGCTCAATCAAGGAGGCGGAGTGGACAAGATCCGTGGGTTTGCTACCAACGTGTCGAACTACAACACCGTGTCCGGGGGAGATGGCAAATCCCTGGGTCCCGCTAACCCGTGTCCCGACGAAGGGACTTACGTCGC
Organism: uncultured Polyangiaceae bacterium; assembly: GCA_964424695.1. Lineage (GTDB taxonomy): Bacteria > Myxococcota_A > Polyangia > Polyangiales > Polyangiaceae > JAEWRL01. Next base: position 494 of record CAYRKE010000095.1, on the reverse strand, counting down.
CAAGCTGAACGAGTCGCTCGTCGCCGAGGGAATCACGGGCAAGAAGTTCATCATCGATACCGCGCGAAATGGCCGTATCGTCCGGGGCTCGTGGGGCAATTGGTGCAACATCCGCGGTGCAGGCGTCGGGCCGCGCCCGCAAGCGTCGCCCATGCCCCTCGTCGATGCCTACTTCTGGGTGAAACCACCGGGAGAGTCCGATGGAACGTCGCGACGCGGCGCAGCCCGCTTCGATGAGGGCTGTGTTTCCCGCGATAGCATGCCGAACGCACCCGAGGCCGGACACTGGTTCCAGGCGCACGCCGTCGAGCTGGTGAAGAACGCAAACCCGCCCCTTTGAAGGCGCGCGGGCGCATCTCGTCGCACGCATGGCACAACCTGTGCCAGGGTCCGAGGCTGCGCTCGAACCCCCGAGCCTCCACCCCCCCCCGATACTACTAGGACTTCCTGGCTCGCAGGTCACCGTGGGCGGCGGCACGGTGATTGCTTGCCGC
>CAYRKE010000094.1:27424-28909 GCA_964424695.1 uncultured Polyangiaceae bacterium | reverse complement strand
CTAAAAGACTTCACCGTGGTCGTCCATAACGATCAGCACATCGTCTATATGACGAACCATGACACGGGGTCAACGTGGGGCGCGGCCATGTTCACGTTTGGGGATTGGTCCGAGGCAGCCACGGCCACCCAGAATTCGATGTCTCGAACCGCCGTTGCGCCGACGCTGTTCTACTTCCGTCCCAAGGACATTTGGGTACTAGCGTACCAGTGGGGCGCCCACAAGTTCAGCTACGCGACGTCGTCGGATCCGACGAGCGCGTCAAGCTGGTCCGCCGAGGCCGCGCTCTTCAATGGGAACATCGACAACTCGGACACCGGCCCCATCGACCAAACGGTGATTTGCGACAGCACGGATTGCTACCTCTTCTTCGCTGGAGACAACGGCAAGATCTATCGCTCGTCGATGGCCATCGACAACTTCCCGGGTACCTTCGGCAACCACACCACCATCATGTCCGACAGCACCAACAACCTCTTCGAGGCGGTGCAGGTCTATGCCGTGAAGGGGTCGGACCAGTACCTCATGATCGTCGAGTCCATCGGGGGCGGCGGGCGATACTTCCGCTCCTTTACCGCAACCGACTTGGGGGGTGACTGGACCCCACAGGCCACCTCTGAGAACAGTCCCTTCGCCGGGAAGGCCAACGTCACCTTCGAGGGCGGCTCGGCCTGGACCAACGATATCAGCCACGGGGACTTGGTTCGCACTAACCCTGACGAGACCTTCACCATCGACCCGTGTCATCTGGAGCTGCTTTATCAGGGGCGTGATCCGAACTCGGGTGGGGACTACGGCCGACTCCCGTATCGGCCGGGACTGCTCACGCTGACCCGATAGCCTGCGCGAGCCTACCAATTCGCCAATTTTGTAAACAATTCTCTATAATTACGCAACCGCAGCAAAGAACCGTTGCTCCGCTGCAGCGATTCGACGCCGGAGGCACGAGCGGGTAGCGCGAGCCGAGCCGGGACAGCGATTCATGTGATCGCAATCGAGAGGGCGCGCATCTAGCCGACGCTCGACGAGTCGCGCCATGACCTCTGCCCAAGCCCTCCGTTTCCGGGTCTCCGTGTCCACCACCGCCGCGCTCTGCACCTTCGGTACGGCCATCGTCGGTTGCAGCGGCGGGTCGGATGATTGGGTGAGCCAGAGCTCGGGTGGTAGTCTCGCCGTTGGCGACGAGGAGGGACTCGGCAGCGGCCCTTCGGTCGGCGGACGAACAACCCCCGACGAAGCAGGTGGGAGTCCTGGCTCTTCGCTGGGGGGCGCTGTCTTCGTTGGCAGCGGGGGTTTCCTGCTAGGGGGGCGGTCTGGCACCGGCGCAATGCCGGGAATCGGCGGCTCGACCAGCGGCGATGACGCGGGCGTCGGGAGTCAAGGCGGGGTGTCGATGGTCGCTGGCGGAACCTCAGCAGTCACGGGCGGAACCACCAACACCACCGGCGGCACCTCGGCTACCACAGGCGGTGCGGCCGCTACCAC
>CAYRKE010000094.1:0-27324 GCA_964424695.1 uncultured Polyangiaceae bacterium | reverse complement strand
GGCGGTGCGGCCGCTACCACGGGCGGTGCGGCCGCTACCACGGGCGGCGGCTCCACTAGCAGCAGCGGTGCCTCAACCTCTGTGGGCGGCAAATCCGCGGCCGAGGGAGGCAGCGCTCCTGTCGGAGGGGGCGGCACCTCCGAAGAGGGAGGGACTGCGACGGCCGATGGAGGAGCATCTGCTGCCACGGGAGGGAACTCCGCGCTCGAAGTCACCGCGGATGCGCTCTTTGTCGCTCCGAATGGGGTTCAGGGGGCAGAGGGCACCATCGATGCACCGACGACGCTCCCCGACGCGCTGGCCCGGGTGAACTCCGGAACGACCATCTACATGCGCGGAGGAACCTACGCCTTCGGCAGTACCATCGGCCTCAGCAAGAGCGGAAGTGACGGCTCCCCTATCATCCTGAGTGCCTATCCACTCGACAGCGAGCGCCCGCGGCTGGACTTCTCTGCCATGTCCGAGAACTCCAGCAATCGCGGGGTGAGCCTGTCGGGCAGCCACTGGCGCATCTACGGCATGGATCTGTACCGCGCGGGCGACAACTGCATGTTCGTCAGCGGCTCGAACAACGTCGTTGAGAACCTGACCTTCTCCGAATGCGCAGACACGGGACTCCAAGTCGGTGGCGGCGCCGCGGACAACCTGGTGCTGAACTGCGACTCGTATTTCAACGCCGATTCTTCATTGGAGAACGCAGACGGGTTCGCGGCCAAGCTGGACGTCGGCACGGGCAACCGGTTCGTCGGATGTCGCGCTTGGAACAACCTGGATGACGGCTGGGATGGCTACCTGCGGCCAGCCGATGGCATCACGACGACTCACGAAAGCTGTTGGGCGATCGACAACGGAAAACTGAAGAACGGCTCCGTGGGAGCGGGCGACGGCAACGGCTTCAAAACCGGGGGCAGCGACGACAAGGCCCTCAGTCACCATGCGTTCTACGAGCGGTGCATCGCCGCCGGGAACGTGAACGACGGATTCGACCACAACAGCAACCGCGGCAGCGTCACGATACTCAACAGTGCGGCCCACGGCAACGGCAGCAACATCAACTTCGGCAGCAGCAACATCGCCGCATCGCTTACCATCAAGAACACCATCTCACTCGGCAACAATGGGGCACTCGAGGCGACCCGCACCGACATCACGAACAACAGCTGGCAGGGCGGTCTGTCTGCGTCGACGGACGACTTCATCAGCGTCGACACCGCCCTCCTCAAGTCGCCCCGCAAGAGCGACGGTAGTCTGCCGGACATCGACTACTTGAAGCTCAAGGACAGCAGTGATCTCTGGAATGCCGGCATCGACGTGGGGCTCCCCTTCACCGGTGCGGCGCCGGATCTTGGCCCATTCGAAGGCCCCGAGTAACGCGAGCCAGAGTCCCCACTCAAGGTCTCACAGCGGTGGCGGTTCCAAGAAATGCAGAACGCGCGGCCCGCCCAAGGTGGACCGCGCGTCCCGATGCTCTCTCTCGCCTAGTGAGTCCCGAGGTAGCTCGGCGTGCCCCGCCGGGCGCTACTCGACCGCCTCACCGGGGCGCCCGTCAACTGGGGCACTGGCCATTTGCTGTCCGGTAACCCTTCGTGTCGCTGCTCCGGAACAGGCGTAGAACGTGATGGCGCCGGTCCGCGGGGTGTCGGCCCCCACGAAGCGCAGGAGGCGCTTCTGGGTATCCGGGCAGTTCGCCAGCAGGCTCGCCGAGCCAAGCCCCTGGTCGGCATCGACATAGCAGTATCCGGCGACATTGCTCCCGAGTCCCGCCTCTTCGCCATACTGACAGCTCCTGAGGGGCTCGCCCGTGGCCAGTCCCTGGAGCTGGGCGATTTCCGAGAAGCACCAGGCTTGACAGTCGCTGGCGCCCGCAACGCTGCCGTCGCTGGTGCAGAGTTCCCGCGTCTCGAGAGACTTCATGATTTCGTCGACGATGCCTCCCCCCTCCAGGACGGTTCGCCCGGGAAGCGGCAGCGCGGTTGCGCAGACGTCGGGAGGTAGCGCCTCGATGACGCGGCAGGGGACCTGACCAGTAGTGGCATCCGGGGCCAGCTTCCTGGGGAGGCACTTGTCCCCAAGGCGAATCTTTAGGCGATCCACCAGGGCATTGACGGCAGGGTTGTAGCCGTAGCTCGGCCCGTCGGTGAGCGTCTTGGGGCAGATCGACGCGACGATCGCCTGGGTGCCAGTTCGCTTCAACACCTCGAGTTGCCTGAGCCCGGGATAGGCTTTGGCAGACATCTGCCTCGTCCGGTACTCACCCGTAGCCGGATCCTGGCAGAGCGGCGACTTGTTGGCGAGAACCGAAGTCAGCGCATCGGCTGACGAGTCTGGCTCGCAGTCACAAGAACCGGTATCCCCTTCGCAATCACGCTGCATCGTCTCGGGCAACTGGAACGTACATGCGTACTGCAGATCGAAATGGTTTTCGTTGTGCGGAGGATTCCATTCGTGCCCGTTGATGGGGCTTGCCAGGGCACTCGTGGCCTCGGCACTAGCCATGGGGGCGTTCACCAGGGGGTTTGGTGGGAAGTCGAGGCGAGGGTTCGGGGTCTCGATCATGTACGGGTCCTTCGGAAGGATGCCGTTGTTGGCGTCCCCGAGTATCAAATCCCAGTAGGTGAAATCGGTCCCCGGCACGTTCGCGGCCAGCTCGTCTGCCGTGAGGTAGTCGAGCTCAGGGTTGGCCGGATCCCGCGTCTCCGCGGTCGCGATGTCCTGCCAAGGAACCCCCACGATACCCGCAAGAAACACCAAGGATGAATCACGCCCGGAAGCCATACCCTTGGTGAGATCCTGATACAGCGGGTTGAGGACTTCGGGGCCAGGATCACAGGGTACCCCGAGCTCCTTGGCACGGGTGCAGCTGCAGTCCGCGTCACCGAAGCTCGAATTCGGGCAGATGATCGGGTTCTTGAGGGCCACTTCGTAGCGCGAGGTCGGATACAGCAGATCGAGACCGAAACGACGCTTCTGCTCCCAGCAACGTGCATTGGGTGCATCGTCGGGGGCCTTGTCAGGCTCGGCGACACACTTGGGGTCCGAGGCGACGGGAGTGCACTGGGCAGGCAGCTCGGCTCTGCTCCAACACGACGCGCAGCAGGGGTCATTGGGACCGCCCGTATCGCAGGCGGTCGTCGAATTGGAAGGGCTACTCTTGACGTCGTTCCGACCGGCGCCGACAAGCCAGCCATAGCCATCTGCCCGCATCGAGCAGTCGTTTTCGTCGGTGAGCATCAGGATCGCCACCATCGAATCGGGGCGGAGAAAGGCCTTACGCTGCTCGAGCAGGACTTGGTCGATCCCGGTGAGCTCGAGCTTCCCACCTTCGAGGACCGTCGCGTTCTCGAACGGGACCGGATCGATCAGAAAACGGTACCAAGACTCCAGTGACGACTCGAATCCGCAGCCCGCCTCACCCGCGAGATTGACCATCTGTCCCAGGCTCTGTTGAATCGCGGTCAGATCGTTCGTCGCCAAGGGGTCTCGATTCGGCGCCCCGACGGGACGGTTGTCCCAGGCGAGAAACCCGAGATCCTTGTAGGTGGCAGGTGCGTTGGGACGGACGGTTGCCACCAGGTGACCGAAGTCATTGGCGTAGAACAGGGACTCGGGATCCAGACTGTTGGTCTTGCAGTTCGCCGAACCTAGCGAGCCAAGGCTCGATGTGATGACGCCGACATGGACGTCGTTCAGCGGTGGGAACTCCCGTTCACCGCGCGGGCACAATTCGGTGGGAGACGCCACCCGTATGATCTCACCCGTGCTCTCCACGACACAGGGCGGGTTCATGAGTCGGTCCAGTAGCTTGGGCACGGCTTCCGACAGCAGCTTCTGCTTGTCGGCCATCGACCCCGAATTGTCGATCATGAACAACAGATCGAGCTTCTCGACGCGACTGAGGTTGGCGGCATCAACGAAGAGATTGTTGGTGAGCGGTGTCGTCTCCGAGACAGGCCTGTCGGTGCATGACCACTGCCAGAACGCGGCCAACGCGGGAAACAGCAGGGTCATTGGGTTTCGGCACGGGTGCTGTAGGAGCAGCGAGGTGTTGTTCTTGCGCAGCATGGCTCTTCCCATTGGTAAGTGCGACCGTCTTGGGTCTCACAGCAATCAGTTCCCACCTGATGTGCTCCCGCATTTCGGGAAATCTTCGGCACATCGTTTTCTATCCAGCACAGTGCAGACGCCGCGCGTATTCGGCTCATCCACGGGGTTGCCGGAGTGCCAGCACAGCCGTCTAGCCTCATGGAGTCCGGCGTCGCGTCATTGCCTCGAAAACCCACGCGCCAACGAATTGCCAAGACTCGTTCGGGCATCAGCGTTGGCGAATGCCCCGCATCGAGCGAGATACGCGCAGCATTCCGAGCGCAACTCCGGGCTCGGGGATGCCTACCCCGGTGACGGTGGGCTCCGAACACCACTGCCCGAGCTAGTGGCAGTCGGAGGGAACGGAACAAGAAGCGCGCGACTACCAATGCGAGCGCGTCCCAGAATGGACGAGTGCAGCGAGCGGCACGAATCGACGAAGGCCCACGGCCGAAGCGGGGCAAGGGAGCGCCGAACGCGCAGTGCGCGACGACCGGGGCCGATCCCGCAGACCGGCGCGGACCCCGACTCGCGCCCCCGTGACGCTCAGGAATCCCCATGGAACGACTCGAGCGACGCTTGTCCAACTGGCGGCACGGCCACCAGGAGCCCAGGTGCTGGTTGGCCCACCAACACAGGTGGCTCCACCGCAACCCGGCCCCCCCCCACGGGCCAAGCCTCAGCGATCCCACCCGTCAATGCGAGCGGCACAAGCTCCATCCCACCAGCCCCCGGCGACGGCGGCACGAGCGTACCCGGGCACACCGGAGGCACATCGTTCGCCCTCGATTCCAACATCAGTGGAACGACGTCGAGCTCGGGAGCCGACACCGGCGGCGCATCGAGTGGTCCGGCCGGGAGCTCCGGCGGCTCGTCGCCCGCAGCGAACGCACGCGGGCGAAGCGTCCTCCACGCCGAACTCGAGCACGGGTGGGCTCGAGTCAAGCGCCGGGGCCGACATCGGCGGCTCTTCCGCGACCCCGGCAGGTCCCTGCGAGCATGAATGCACGGACCTTTGCCTCAACGACGGGGGCGACGTGGTGCCGGGCACCTTCAGCGCGCCCAGCGACGTATGCTGCAACGTCGAGTCGGACGAAATCACGGTTTCCGGAAACGAGCACGAGATCGGCCCGGATCGCGGCCAGGACAAGAACGACGGCACGAGCCCGCAAAGCGCCCGAGAAGCCCTCTCCAAGATCGGCTCGGTCAGCACGACCGGTCCTCCGTGTGAGGCGCAAACCAACACATTCAGAGGCGTCGCAAAGGGCAGGATTGGGCACCGCGTTCGTTGCTTTCGGGTGAGGCCCACTCGTGACGAAGTCCCCTTCTGGTGCCCGTGGCGCCAGCCGCCCGAATGACCGCCCGCGACACGAAGGGGGACAAATCGGTCTCTCCCCGGGTGTGGACGCCGACGCGTAGTGTGTGCGCTCATGAAGACCGAACTTGGAATCAGCTGCGCTGCAGTCCTCTGCTTGGTTATGGCCTGTTCTGGTGAAGACGAGCAGACCGAGCCCGCCACCGGTGGATCTGGTAATGCCCAGTCGCTAACTGGGGGCTCGACAGGGACACCGAACTCATCCGGAACCGGAGGCACAACCACTACAACCGGCGGAGCCACCGGCACGGGCCAATCGTCGGGCGGGGCGCCGAGTTCGGGTGGACTCACGTCGGTCGGAGGTGCTCCGTCAACCGGAGTGACCCCAGCAACGGGCGGAAACCCTGCGTCAGGTGGCACCGCAGGCACGGGCGGCGCGACCATCGGGGGCTCAACCGCTAACACGGGTGGCGGCACCGGCAGCTTCCAGAACACGGGCGGGGTTCAGAACATCGGCGGCTCGTCGTCAGATACCGGCGGCCGCAGCGGCTGGTTCCAGAACACTGGCGGGCACGCGGGCTCGGGTGGCGGCACGACAGACACGGGTGGACAGAACGGTGGCTTCCAGAACACCGGCGGCGGGCACGCGGGCTCAGGCGGCCACGGCGATGGTGGAACGGGCACTGGAGGCCAGCAGAGCACGGGCGGCGCCACGGACGCTGGGGGCAGCCCGAACGCGGGTGGAACGACCGAGACAGCGGGAGCCCCAGGAGCCGGCGGATCGGCAGGCAGCTCTCCAGGCGTAACTTGCCCGGCCCAGGTGCTGGCGTCCGGAGACCAGGACAAGACAATCCAGGTGGGAGGCCAGAGCCGAAGCTACGTGCTGCACGTTCCGGCGGCCTACGACGGCACCACGCCGGTGCCCCTCATCATCGACTTCCACGGCATCACGGGGAATGGTCCCGGGGAGCGCTCGAGTTCTCCGTACCCGGCGCAGACCGACGCTGAAGGCGTGATTATGGCCTTCCCGACCGGAGCATCGGGGCCCATGGGAAACGCTTGGAACGTGGGTCCGTGCTGCGTGGCGGGCGTGGACGACGTGGAGTTCGCCAAAGCCATGGTCTCGGAGATCCAGGGGTTGGCCTGCATCGACCCCGCGCGCGTCTATGCCGTAGGGTTCTCCATGGGCGGTGGTATGTCCCACTATCTGGCGTGCCACGCCGCCGACGTATTCGCGGCGGTAGCGCCTGCAGCCTTCGACCTGCTCGAGGAAAACGTCGGCGACTGCCAGCCGGCCCGTCCCATCACGGTGGTATCGTTCCGCGGCACGGGCGACAGTGTCGTGTCCTATAGCGGTGGATACTCGCCGGTCGTATCGGGCATGCCCATCACCTTCCTGGGCGCGCAAAAGACCTTCGAGACCTGGGGTGAGTTCAATGAGTGCAGCGGCGCGCCATCAGCGGAGGACGGCCAAGGTTGTTCCGCCTACTCGGGATGCGCAGACGGGGTAGAAGTCGTTCTCTGCACCAAACAGGGTGGCGGGCACGAGGCAGGCAACGCCAGCATCGCCTGGCCCATCCTCAAGAGCCACACCCTGCCGTAACGACACCGTACTGCTTCCGCTGTGAGTGCTATTGGAGCGTCCGCTCGAGCGGAAGACCCTTTGGCCCAGCCTGGCCGATGAAGCTCTCGCTTCATCATGCCGCGCTGGGCCACTGAGGGCGTTCAGAGCTCGGCAAAGGATCCCAGAACTGAAGTCTCAGTTCTCTACTGGGCCACGCAGTAGAGCTCCATCGCCGACCAGATCTCGCGGGCCGCCGCCTCAGCCCCGGCAGCTGTGGGTACGCCGTCCGCCAGCATGAACTCCTCGTCGCGCCCCGCAAACGTCGCTCTCAGGTCGACCCAATAGCAGGGAACCACGCTGCTTTCGCAGACGGCCTGAAGGAGTGGGCGAAGCACGTCCATCTCGGCTAGGAGGGCGGGGTCCATCGGGTTCGGATAAGAGAACCAGACGATGCTCTCGACGCCATCGGCGGCCATCCGATCCATTAGGCTCTCAGCAGCTGCCACCACGTCGATCATGAGCTGACACTCGGGGGTCGGAGCCGTCTCACACGAGTTTACCAGGATGTCAGCGCCTCCGCCGTCCATGACCACCACCTTCACCGGGCTCTCCGTCTGCCCGGCAACGTACTGGTCGAACAGCACCGATTGCCCCGTTACGAACCCGTTGTCGGTCGCTAGGGAGTAGTCTCGATAGCGCTCGCCAGTGTCCAGCGCCCCAGCCTGGCGCGCCAGGTCCTCGAGGTACGCCGTGATCTCGTGTCGGTAGGCAATGAACACATCGCCGAGGACCAGCACTTCGTTGGCGCTCACGTCCCCCTCGGGACACGCATTGTCGGCCCCGCCCACACCGCCAGCGCCGCCACCGCCGGAGGCTCCCGCGCTTCCCCCTGCCCCGCCACCGCCGGACCCTGGTGCGATGCCAGAGGTGCCCCCAGCGCCGCCGTCCAGCGAATCGCTACCGCCTTCACCCATCCGACAGACACCGCCCGCGCACCGATGCGCGAGCGACAGCAGACGGCAATCCTCGTCGCTCACGCATAGAACATCACAGTAAGATGCCGCCTCGAGCCCCAAACAGGCGGCTCTCGATTCAGCCCCCGCCCCGGATACGCACTGGGCGGAAGGGAGAAGAGCCTCGCACGAACTCGACCCCGAGCACAGCTGGGTGCAGACGCCACAGAGGCAACTCATCCCCTCGCCGCAGTCATCGGTGTTGGGCTGACAAGCCCGAAGGAAGTGCGTCTCGCCATCGGTAGGCCCCTCGCGCGCCTCCCGGCAACCGAGGGGCAAGGCCAAGCCTGACAGTATCAGGGTCAGTCCTCCCGTGAGCAGGCGGTCAGGACACTTCATCGGTCGATTCGCTTCCTTCGTGGACGACGCATTGACCTAAGTACACCACGACTCGGTCATGCGCGACAGGCACGCCGCCTTCTCTGTTGACGGTGGCGACGCGCGCGCGAAGTTCGCTTAGCTCCGCGCGGATTCGGCCCAAGGTACCGTAAACCTCGCTTGCCAGCGGGTGCCCCGGCCAAACGCTCATGGTGAACGTGCTCCCCCCGATCTGGTCGGCCAGCGCCGGGGCCGCGCGGTCGTGGCGGAGTCTCGCCACAACCGTCGAAACGAGAGCCTTGAAGTGGTCGAAGACGGCGGCCTCCCATCCCGCAACGGCGCCTAGGGGTACCAAGAGGGTGGCGGCCTGGTAGTGAGGAACCCCATCCCGCACCAACCGTTCCACGCGCCCTTCCTCAATCAACCGGTTCAGAGCAGACTCGACCTTGTCGGTGTCGAGCCTCGAGCGCCGGGCAATCTCGTCCGCCGGCAAGGGAGGCTCGCGAAAGATGAGAGACAGAAGAAGCTCGTCCAGCCCCTCTTCGCCTCGCCCGTGCAGTAAGGAGACGAGTTCCTCGCTGCCTACCGCCCTGTAGACCGCACCCGCTCCCGAGCCCAACACCTTCACCATCTTGCTCTCGCACAAGTCGTGGAGCACGGCCTTCACTTGCGACTCGTCATCGCCGGAGAACCGTTGCAGCACCTCGGTGCGCGTCGCAGACGCTCGTGCCCGCAGGTAGTCGAGTACCGCTTCCCAGAGGGAACGCCCCCGATCCGTTGCGCTTTCGCTGAGGCGCTGGATCTTGCGGCGATACGTGCGGAGCCCGAGCCCGAACATGTCCGCGCTCACTTTGCGACTCACCCGCTGGCGCTCGAGCTCGGACACCAGATCCAGAAACACCCGATCGGCGATCTGAGCCAAAGGAGCACGAATCCCGCGCGACGTGGCGAGCTGCGCGACGAGAACCGTCGTCTGGTTGACGATGGCGTTGATGAGGAAGTCGACTGTCATGTCGCGTCGCTGCTCGAAATCTGAATCTTTCGACCATAGCGACGGATCGGCAAGCGCGGCGGAGGGCAAATCTGTCCCCCCCAACCACCCCACGTTCTGGGTGCCACACCCACTTCCCCGGGGGGCAGTGCTCGAACGCCCCAGCCTGCTCGAACGCCGCCGCTCCAGCGCCCGCAACTTCCATGCTTGAAACAGCGACTATCCGGTCACTCCCTGCATGAGAGACCGGCCGCGACCCGCTGCTCGCTGCGTGCGCCGCGCAAGGCGGCCCAAAGCCGGGGCCTCCAGGGACCGTGAACGCGCTGCGGAACCGAGGAGCAGGTTAGCTGAGGAAACGAACAAGACGCACACCCAACACTCCCCGATACTCTACGGATTCACGATCCTCACCGTCGCGATAGACTGCCCAGGCACCGTCACGACGCCCTCAGGAGACAGTATACCGAGCGGCGCGGAACGCTCGATCCCCGGCAGAACGGTCCGGATCACCTCCGTCCCGTTCGGAACCCCAAGGCTGGAATCGAGCCTGACAATTCTTTCGCTCGCCCCAGTGTTGGTGAGAACCACCACCACTACTCCCGGCTCGGGCGAGGCCCAGGCCGACGCCAGCAGCTCATCGTCATCCGAATAGGCGGCGACGCGCGCCCAGCCCTGCCCAACATGTGCCGAGTAGTGGCGCATCACGTGGTAGTTGTCCCCAATCGCGAAATCATCCTCGCTCAAGGAGATGATCGCACCAGGATCGGACTCAGTTGCCGACGCCGAAGCAATGAAGCCGTTGTCGACATAGACGGCGGCACCCTCCACCGCCAGCGCGGCATGCATGAGCAGAGCGGTCGTGAAGGGCTCGGCATGCATCTCCGACTGGAAGAGCGGAAGCTCATACCCCTTGGCAAGCTCACCGAGAGCCGCAAGCGCCCCCAGGTCCAGATTCTCCGCGTTGGTGTCGTAGAGATGGTGAGCGATGGCGTCCACCTTCGTGGCGTCGAGCGCGGCCATGTACTCTGCCACCTGGGCGATACCGGTCGTCTCGGGAGCCACGATCCCTGGTACCGACGGGAGACCCGAGATCTCACCCAGCACGGCATCGAGGGCCTCTGCGTAGCCGGGATACTCGACGTCTATTTCGCCGCTATCCGTGGCCACCGTCGCAGTCCCCTCGGTGGGAAGGAACCGGCAAGCCTCGTTCGGTTCACCCGGGTCAGGCACCCAGTCCGGGTTGTTCTGGATCGAGATGTAGTCGGGCTCTATGCCCGCAAGGGCATAGGCCTCAAGCGACTCGCGCCAGTGGACGGCGAGACCACCGTAGTTGAACCCCCCGCTGTCCAGGCTGGCCAGGGTGCACGTGTCCGGATTTCCGTCGCACCCATTCGAGCCATTTCTCTTGAGCGCACCCGGGGGACTTGCCGAGTTCAGAATGACCGTCGGAACCTGTCCGAGCCGCTCCGTGGCTGCGGTCAGGATCTCGGCACTGCTCTCGATGTCCGGTTCATCATACTGTCCGTAGAGGTTTCGCAGGCGAAGCGCCGTGAAACCCGATTCCAAGAACATGGCGTCGAAGAGCGCGTCCTTGCGTGGATGCCCCACGATCTCCGCCAGGTTATATCCAATGGCGGCGCCGATCCCAACGAGGGTCTGGTACCGGCGGGACGGGTCGAGACGAACGACCACGGTCGGCTCGCCCGTGGGCACACACACACCGGCCTGACAGCTCGTCCCCTCTCCGCAGCCCTCCGCTGAACAGGGCTGGAGGCACATGGCTGGACTGGCGGAGACCTTGCCTCCGCAGAGGGCAACCGCACCGTCGTCCTCGGCCGGAACGCAGGCGGCGCCCGACAATCCCAAACAACTTGCGTCGTCACTGCATACCAGCGTGCACGCGCCGCACAGGCACTGGAGATCCCCACAGTCCGCGTCGGAATCGCAGGAGGTCAGCCAATTGGTCTGAGTTCCAGCCCGCGGACTACTGCCAGGGCTGCACGCCACAGCAAACATGCCGAGCCCCGCAACTGCAGCGCCAATCGCGCGAGGTACGCACCATTTCCTCATCCGCCGTTCTCGCCTTCTTTCAATGACTGACCGCAGTAGAACGTAACCTGGTAGGCGGCTTCCGACTCATGGGTCCGGTTATGATCCTCCACTTCCTCCCACAACGCAACCAGCCGCTTCCGGGTCGTCGCCAGGAGTTCGAGCACCTCCGCCTCCTTTGGATGACCAGGCCAGACGTCGTACGACAGCGTAATACCGCCCAGCGTGTCATTCGCCGCAGAAACGTGGCGCCCACTCACTGCCTTCGCCGCCAGCGCCCCCAGCACCGACCGATGATGGTCGATGACGGCGGCCTCCCATCCTGCCGCCTCTCCCACTGGAATCAGGCAGTGATCGGTAGAGTAATAGACGCCATCCGGACGCTCCTCTGCGTTAATCCTCGCACTGGCCAGAAGGCCGCTGATCGCTTCCTCGATAATGGAATCCGGTAGAGCCAGGACTTTCGCGACATCTTCCTTGCGTGCCGGCCCCCCACGGCACACGTGAAGCCACACCAAGGCCTCATTGGTCTGCCGCGAATTGGCCGTGGAGGACATGCCAAGCTCCTCGAGTTCATCGGCAGTTGCCACCCGGTACTTGGTGTCGCGTCCGCGGCCGCTGCGACAGACCAGCCCGCTTTCCACAAGATCGTTCAGCACGCTCCGGACGGTCGGCTCATCATCACGCTCGAAGTGCTTGAGGATCTCGGTGCGAGTCACGGAGTCGTGTTCGGAAAGGAAGGCGTGAATGGCTCCCGACAACGTAACGCCGCGGCAGGTGAGGGATTCGTTCAGCCGCTGGACCTTCTGTCGGTACGAGCGCAGCGCTAGGCCGAACATGTCGGCGACCACTTTCTTCCCAAGACCTTGGCTCTCAAGCTCACGAACGAGATTAACGAACACGTGGTCCGCGATGTGAGACAGCGGCGAACGGACGCCCTCCGCGGTCGATAGCTGCGCGATGAGCACCATCGTCTGACGCACGATGGCGTCGATCAGGAGCTGGGCATTCATGAGGTAACAGGACTCCTCGGATACAGTGACCGTTTCTTTGGGTGGAGGCCACGGACATCCGAGTCGTTCGCTACCGGCGAACGAGTGTGTCCGAGACTCCATCCGTTCTTCAGAGGTGCACGTTCTCCCCCCGGCGGTCGAATGTTGCACCCAGGAGGGGACATCCATCTCTCCTCCTGCACACCCGCTGGTTGTCCCCGTCTGACTGGGCACCAGTCAGCGGCTGAACCGGCGCCGACCTCCGCACACTCCTCCGAGTTGGCGCGACGCTGGGCTCCAGCGCTCGACGCACCACAGCGGTGGAATGTTCGGCACCCCTCGTGGCGCGACGCAACGCAGGGGACACGCTCGGATGCGCCGCGCATGTCGCACCGGCAGCGTTCCGCATCGCGCGACATGGGTGTCCATTCGGGCAATGCCCGAGTGTGGCGCTCCCAGAAACCGACTGCTTCGATGCGCTGCTCGCGCACCGAGGCACGCTGCGCTCCAGTGTTCGCTGTGCCGCGCGCACAAGGCGGAACGGGCCGCGGCCTGAACGAACTGTGAGCGCGTACCAACAAGCATCGCGCCCGCTGAGTCCAGTGGTTGTCGCAGGATCTTCCATCACCCTTAATCACTGAACCCTTACCATATCGGCAGTGCTCGCGGGAGCTCAGCCGTGCATATTCTCGCCCCATGTGTTGACGTTTCCACCAGAGTGGGGAGAAAGCGCTCCCCACGCTCGCGTTCGCGAGGTGAGCACGACGGTGTGCGCAGTACGAGCTCCACTGGCGATCCGGCGCCAACCGCGCTGACAGCGAGTGCTCCCGTAGCCGATTTCTCGGCCGCTCATGCGCTGTGCCGCGAATCACGGTCGCTCTGTTCTGGCGGCATCCAGGCATCACCACGGCCTCGACTCATCACAGAGGCAGACCGAACCATTTCTTGGCCCAAATCGAGATCGGTTGGGCGGAACCGTCAGATTACTGGTGTCCGCTGACCGCTCACATACCCGAGCAGCGTCCCACTTGTGCCCCTGGAAGGGCAGTGCCATCCACGCACGGCGCGGATGGCGTGGGCGCGAAGCCTCGATTTGCGCGCCATTCTTGATGCCTTCGCGGCAATCCTTCACTCGGCTACGCTGTCTTCGTCGGCCGCGGCTGGCGCTCCCAAAATCCAATCTCGCATTTCATGCAGACTTTGGACCCGATTTGGAGAACGGCGCCATCGCGAGGTGTATCTCGCAGGTAGGGTCTCGCGGGCGTCCAAAGTCCCACGCAGATACTGATCTTGCGCTCCGCCTCGCCAGGGGGGGTCAGGTTTGTCACTTCCTGCCACCAAGTTCTCAGAGTACCCTCGACACTGCGGCAGGCCTCTGGCGAATCACATGACGCTCGAGCTGATTCAAGCAATCGTGCGTCAGACGACGGTTCTCATCGCACAACTGGCCACTTCGGGTGGCTTCCGAGCTCCCCTTGCGCAGCTGGCCAATCAGGTCTTCCAGGACTTGGCAATGGCTCTTGGGCGGCAAGGCGTTAGCCGCAAGGTGAGCGCCGATATGTTTGGAATGGGACTGAGAACCTACCAGCGCCGGCTCCGCCGAATCACGGAGAGCTCGGCCGAGCGCGGACGATCGCTTTGGGAAGCTGTTTTGGACCACATCCGAACCCGCGGGATCGTGTCTCGAACCGAGATCCTGCGCGCCTTCTCCACCGACAACGACGTACTCCTTCGTGGAGTCCTCTTCGATCTGTGCGACAGCCGTTTGGTGTTCCAAGCTGGCCAGGGCGCCCAAGCGGTATACCGGGCCGTCTCGGAAGACGAACTTGGCGCCGTGGGAGCAGCGCGCTCAGCCGATGGGCTGGACGAACTCGTGTGGGCCATCGGCTATCGAGAGGGCCCACTCAGTCGCGACGAGCTGCTCCAAAGCACTCAGATTGACAGTGCAGAGCTCGATGGTGCGGTCGCCCGGCTCCTCGGGTCCGAACGAATCGAGCAGACAATGTCTGGACGGATATTGCCGAGTGCCCGATGAAAGCGCGGTCCCGGAGACGTGCTCGGCTTTGACCTTGGCGGTCGGTGACAACGAACGCACGATAACGGTCGGCAACGTGGTTCGAAGCTACGTGGTTCGGTTGCCCGCCAGCTGCACGGGCGAGAGCGCCGTCCCCCTGGTCTTGGACTTCCACACCATTGGGGGAACCCCGGCATCAGAAGCCGATGCCTCGGGGTATCGGGAGCTGGCCGAGCAAGCGGGCTTCATCGTGGTGTATCCCCAGGGGCTCGAGGGCGCCTGGAACATCGGTGTGTGTTGTACCAGCTCGCGTGACGTGGACGACGTTGGCTTCAGCCGCACGATCGTGGCCCGGGTGCGCAGACAATCGGGCTCGCCACAAAGCGGATGGCTAGCGCCCGTCGCTGAACTGTACGCCCTCCCGCTGACGCGGTGAACGTGCTCCCCTTCACAGTCCAGTGTGAATCCGTCGCATCTGGTCGGAGCCAACCGGGGCACGGTCGGCGCTAGACGGGCGACGGGCGCTAGCTTCCAATAGCTCGACTCTCCCAGATTCGGTCCTGCCGACACTCGCAGAGAGGCCTGGCGAGGTCCGCAGGACTGGCCGCAAGCTCGGCGTATTCCACCCTCCCAAGGGAATCACGTCGAGTTGTTGGCCGGTTCGGTTCATCGTCGGGTTCGGTTCAGCGGAGAGTGAGCGTTCACTGACTGCCAGGTTGGTGACGCCTGGCGGCTTGCGGTTCTGCGTGTCTCCCCGCCCGAGTACTGCCCACCAGAGAATGAGGGTGGGCTCTCGGGCGCTTCCTCCGGTCGTCGTCGCGACCGATGAGCTCACGCTATCATGGAGTTCTTGAAGGCGTATGTGATCGTTCCTGGATGAACATGATGGAAGCGTGATGGTTCGCCCCGACGCCGCGCTGTTCTCTCTGTCCTGCGCTCTCGATGATCTGATCTTGAACTCTTCCCGCAGAGCGCGGCCACTCCGACCCGAGCGCAGCGACGCCTTCGCGCCGCAGTGAGGCGGAGCTCGACGCAGCCCAACCCCCGCACGCGCGGCTCAGTCGTCCAGAGCCTGCCGAACAGCCGAAAGGACAGTGTCGGGCCTGAAGGGTTTCTGGATGAACCCGTCTCCCGCCTGAAGCTCGAGGGAATGCCCTGCCAGCTCGGGACTGTAGCCAGTCATGAAAACGACTCTGAGCGCCGGCATCAGGGCACGCAGCTCCGTCGCGATCTCGAGGCCATTCATGCCTCCAGGAAGCACCATGTCGGTCAGGAGCAGGTCGATGTGAGTCGTCCCCTGCCGGCCGATTTCGAGGGCGGGCTTGCCGTGTGTCGCATCCAGCACGCGATACCCATGTCGCTCAAGAATCGAGCGCACGACTCTGCTCACGCTCGGCTCGTCCTCGACGAGGAGAATGGTCTCGCTCCCCCCTCGAGGCTTGGGCTTGGGACTTCCCTCATCGGCCTGGGTCCCTTCGACATGACTTGCAGGCAAGAAGATGTGAAAGGTTGTGCCCTGACCAACCTCGCTACGCACGTCGACCCACCCTCCGTGCTGTCGGATGATCCCGAATACGGTGGCGAGCCCCAGACCGGTACCTTTGCCGGGTTCCTTCGTAGTGAAGAACGGCTCGAAGATATGCGGGAGCACGTCCGGCGAGATGCCCTCGCCGTCGTCATGCACACAGAACCACACGTATCGACCGGGGGTCACCTCGTGGTCTTCGTCCCCCGTCGAAGCGTCGACAGATCTCGCGCCGGTTGCAACCGTGAGACGCCCGCCACTTGGCATGGCGTCTCGCGCGTTGACCGAAAGGTTCATGAGAACCTGCTCGATCATGCCGGCGTCAGCGTTGGTCAGGAGCGGCTTGCTGTGGAGATCGAGACGCAGCTGGATGTCCTCCCCCAGAATGCGGCGCAGCATCTTGGCAAGGTTGGTAACGACTTCATTGACGTCCAAAATGCGCGGCTGCATGACCTGCCGGCGACTGAACAGCAGGAGCTGGCGGGTGAGCGTGGACGCGCGCTCAGCGGCCTTCTTGATGTCTTGGAGGCAGCTCCGCATGCTGGGCGACATCTCCTCCTCCAGCAATTCCTCGCTCTGCACCAGGATCACGGCCAGAAGGTTGTTGAAGTCGTGGGCCACGCCGCCCGCGAGCTGCCCGATCGCCTCAAGCTTCTGCGACTGACGGAGCTCGGCCTGGAGCGCCATCTCACGCGTGACGTCGAGCTTGATTGCTACATAGTTGGTGACGACTCCGGTTTGGTCTCGAACCGGAGAGATGGCGGCGTCCTCTTCGAAGAGCGAGCCGTCCTTACGTTTGTTGATGAAGTGGCCCCGCCAGACCTCTCCGCTCCGCAGCACGCTCCACAGATGCTCGTAGAACGACGGATCCTGTTTGCCGCTCTTGAGGATGCCGGGGGTCCGTCCCAGCGCCTCCTGACGAGAGAAACCACTGGACTTCTCGAATGCCGGATTGACGTAGAGAATCCGGGCAGCGGTATCCGTAATGCAGATCGCTTCGGCGGCTTGTTCCATTGCTGCCGCCAGCCGCGCCCGCTCTTCCTCGATCCGCTTCTGCTCGGTCACCTCTTCGCTGGATATGATGATGCCGCCAACGGTGCCATCAGTAGTTCGCCAAGGCCGCGCGTCCCACCGCAACCATTGGACGGTGCCATCCGCGCGCTCGAAGCGCTCATCGTCACCTCGGACCACCTCCCCGCCCAGACAGCGGGCATGGACGGCCTTCAGTGACTGGGGAATCTCGGGGAAGACGTCGTAGTGACAGCGACCGATGAGCTCCTGATCGCCAAGGTGGAAGTCCGCTCTCCATCGCGGACTGACCGCCAGGTAACCCATCTTCCGATCGAACATGGCCAGAGCCACGGCTGCGGTTTCGATGAACAGCCGGAGCCGCTCCTCCCCAACGCGAGCAGCTGCCTCGGCCTGCCGCATCTTCGTCACGTCAACGGCAAACCCGTCCCACTCGACCCGGCCCCGGGCGTTGCGGCGCGGCCGCGATTTGAGCTGCAGCGCCCGTACGTCCCCGTCAGGACGCCGTATGTGCACCTCCATCGAGAAGTCCGTCATCTTCTCGGCGCTTTCCCGCTCTGCGGCGACCAGGCGCTCATGCTCAGACGCGCCGATTTGTGCGTGCGCCAGCCCCGCATCTCCGAGCACTTGCTCGACCGTGAGCCCCGTGACGCGCTCCACCCCGGCACTGATATACCTGAAGTGCGGACACCCACTCTCGTCGTAGAAGTACTGGTAGACGTAGCCTTCGGGGAGATTGTCACCCAGGCGACGCAGCCTGATCTCGTTTTCCTGGGCAAGCTCGGTGGATTGCTCGAGTTGGCCGAAGTACCGGCCGAGCGCCACCTTGAGCAGAATGGCGGTCGCCCCAACGTAGAACCAACCCTTGAGGGTCTCGAGCCATGCCTCGGTTGCTGGATTGTGAACGAGTTGATGCAGCACCCAGCCCGAGCCCAGAATCCAAGCGGCGCCCAGCACTGCGTACCACGCGGCGATCTTCGTGGCCTGGTGCCGACTCTGCGGCGCCGCGCCTGCAGGCGTCAGAGGACGTTCGGTTCCAGAAGTGAGTCGTGGATTCTCCATGGTTGCCCGTCATGGTCCGCCCCGACTCTACAGCGAAGAAGAGCCCCCGGCCAGACGCTCCGGCACACTGAGCCGGCGCATGGGCCATTTCCCCCCACATTGAGCAACCTCCCGCAGAAGGACGCTGGAAGGGGCTAGCAGCGAAGCACCCCGGCTCGTGGACGCTCGCTATGGTGTCGACTGACACGTCGTTGTGGGTGGGGTCACTCCCAGCTCGATGGTGCACACCACCGGGTGCCCCTCCTTGGCCCAGCCTGGATACGCTGGAAGCACTCGGACCGTGGCCGTCAATGTGAGCAAGAGCAGCTCCGCTGCTGCGCCATCGTGCCGTCCGAGTACGTTCCAGAGCTGCATGGCAGCCGTGCTCTAGCACGGCTCCTGCGGAGCAGCGACGCCGAGCTTCACAGCACAAGCCGGACGAACTGTGCCTGTTGCAGGAACACAACCCGCAGCAACAACGCTGCCGCCCTCGGGCAGACTCGTGCCCTCCCGTGCTTGCGGCGCCGCCCGTCGAAGGGGCCGCGGCTTGGCCCCTCGCGGGCGGACTACCTGACAGTCTTCGGCGGCGGAACTACTGCCATCGGCCCCGGTTGTCCCGCTCTGCCTGTCTTGCGCTCCGACGCCGAGATCTCAGTAGGCCCCCCGAGAGCAGGGCCAGCGCAACGCCCAGCGCACCACGATGTCCGGGTGCTCCGCCCACCCGGCAACCGCAGCCTCCGTCGTCTCCCGAGCCTTCATCCGGGCCACTGGATTGCGAGGACGCCGCCCCGCCGATTCCCTGTCCCCCTATCGAGCTCCCACCCACCTGAGTGAGTCCCGGATTTGCCTGCCCTCCAGTGCCGCCTGTGACCGCACCCCCTCCGAGCCCGACGCTCGCGTTCCCCTGACCTCCTGTGATGACTCCACCTGTACCGGTGTTGCCCGTCGTGCTTGGCGTGCCGCCCGTGCTCGGCATGCCACCCGTGCTTGGCGTGCCGCCCGTGCTCGGCGTGCCGCCCGTCCCGGACCTCCCACCTGTGGAGTTCGATCCACCACCACTGGCTGGACTGCCTCCGAACGAACTCGTCCCGCCTGTGGTGCCGGCCGCGCCTCCAGAAGTCGCCGCTCCGCCCGCGCCGTCGGTGCCGCCACTGCCTTGGTTCGCGGGCGCGCAAGTCCATTGACTGTCGCTCCCGCACACACACTCCCCCGCCGGCTGCAGGCAGAGCTCCGTGTCGATTGCCGGGTTGCAGCTGGCTCCAGTGACGACTCCTGAGACACAAGTGCTCGCCCCAGTGCTGGACTGGCCGCCGCTACTGGACGTACCTCCGTCGGTGGTGGTCCCCCCTTGGTTTCCGGTTCCCCCGCTACCCCCTTGGCCGTCAGCGCCGCCGACGCCCCCGGCCCCTCCGGTCGAGCTCGAGCTCCCGCAAGCGGCGTCCCACGGATCTTGCTCACGGACCTCGTCCAGCCCGAACCACTCCAAAATATGCACAGCCTCGTAGCCCATCGAGTGCCCCTTACCCAAGGCCTCCCACGCCTCGAAGACTACGAAGCCGCAATCGTCCTCCCAGAACTGTCGGTCGTAGGTCGCCGACGCACCCTGGAAGTTGGAATCAGTGCTGGTCGGCGTAGCCTCCAGACCGAGGACATTGGTCCACTCCTCGATAGCTTCACCGAAGTTGTTGAAGGAGATGGTTTCGTCGTTGTTCCCGTGATTGAGCTGCACGCGCGGGCGGTGCCCCGTGAAATCGGGGTTCATCGCACGAACCAGATCGCCCCACTCCTGAGCGGTCTTGTTCACTGAACCGCCTGCGCATTGATTGCTCCACTGGTTCGGTTCATCTTGATATCCGTCCGCCCAGCACCCTGCTGGGACACCGGCCCTAGCGTGTCCAGCCTTGAAGACTTCCGGGTAAACGGCCAGGAGCGCCTGGGTCATCATTCCGCCACCCGACCCCCCCATCACATAGACGCGAGTTGGATCACCGTTGTACTTTTCCAGGGTGTACTGGACCATCTGAACGATGGCCAGCGTGTCCTTGCCGCCGTTGTGAGTGAGCGACTCGGAGGTCCCGACGTCCCAGCAATTCCGGGACTGTTGGGGGAGAATCATGATGAAGCCGACCGAATCCATGGCCGCTCGGAGCGGGGCGAAACCGTCGTAACTCCATTGCCCGCCCGCATTGTTGCCGCAGGAATGGACGTTCACCAGGATTGGTGGGTGCTCCGGCATCGTGTCCGGAACCGCAATGAACATGTCGATGTGGCTGGGCACATTCGTGCCCCACTCGGCCTTGTTCACTGGGCCACTGTATGTGGCGGCGTGGGCATTGGAAGCCACTAGCAGAACCAGCGAAGAAGCAGGCAGAATCGTGCGAGAGGAGTGAAAAAATCCCAGCATAGTACTCACCGCAAGTCTCTCTGAAGACGGGTTGGCTCTTGAATGCCCCCGAAACTCTATTCCGATCACGCCGCCCGTACCTGAAGGCTCCGACAAGGCGCGAGGAATAGCAACTGGCTATACCCGCTCTGCGGCGCTCCTTGGCCTGTGG
This sequence comes from uncultured Polyangiaceae bacterium, assembly GCA_964424695.1. Taxonomy (GTDB): domain Bacteria; phylum Myxococcota_A; class Polyangia; order Polyangiales; family Polyangiaceae; genus JAEWRL01. Next base: position 6,835 of record CAYRKE010000094.1, on the reverse strand, counting down.
GGGCTGCCCCGGCCGGTGGTCGCTTGAAACGGCAGAGCAGAGTCTGACCCCCGCGCCGCATGCGACACCTCACTCGGCCGAAAGCTCTGCCCTCAGGGTGCACGCAACGGCATCGTGGTTCAATGGTGTGATTGATCACACCGGCGCCGGCCCCCCCGGAGAGCGCCGCCCCTCCCGCGCCATTTCGGAGCAGTGCTCCAAAACGGTGCACCAGGGCGAACGAATCCAGTGGCTCGTCGCGCGCCAGGAAGCGGAGAACCGCGGTATCGAGCGGCTCCGACCAGCGCTGGCATGGTCCTCGCAGCTGCAGGAATTGTCTTCACCAAAGGAGCAACCATGCAGATCCGATTCTGGGGTGTTCGAGGCAGCATACCAACGCCAGGTTCCGGAGCCGTGCGCTATGGCGGCAACACCAGCTGCGTCGAAGTGGAGGCCGGTCCGAGCCGCCTCATTCTGGATGCGGGCACGGGTCTCCGGCTCCTGGGAGATGCCGCGGCGTCCCAGCGCGGCAGCACTCGCGAGTACACCCTCTTCCTGAGCCACCTCCATTGGGACCACATCCAGGGCCTCCCCTTCTTCAAACCGCTCTACCAGGAAAGCACCAAGATTCGCATCTACGGACCTCGGGTCGGAGAGGGTTCGCTGACGGAGATCCTGAACACTCAGATGCGGCCTCCGGGCTTTCCCGTGCGACTCACCGAGTTCGGTGCGAGAATCGAGTTCCACGAGCTGGGCGACGGCGACGCCGTTGCCGTCGGAGACGTCCGAGTCACGACCGCACGCCTCAATCACCCTGGGGGCGTCCTGGGATACCGCGTCGAGTGGCAGGACCGCGCGCTCGCCTATGCCACGGACACAGAACACTACTCTTGTCCAGATCCGAAGCTGGTTGCCCTGGCCCGTCGCGCCGACACCTTGATCTACGACGCCATGTACCTCCCCGAGGAGTATCGCGGCGACGTCGGCTACGCGCGGGTGGGTTGGGGCCATTCCACCTTCGAGGCCGGGGCAGCCGTGGCGCGAGCCGCCGGTGTTGGACGACTCGTGCTCTTCCACCATGATCCTGCCCGCACCGACACTGAGATGGATCAGCTGGTGGATCGCGCGTCGCGCCACTTCGCCGCGGTATCGGCGGCTCGGGAAGGCACGAGTATCGAGCTTGTCCCAGTCGACCCTCCTCTGACACGGCACCCCCCTCGGGCAGAGCCCCGTGCTGCGTGAAACTCGGAGGGTGCTTCGTGGCGACCTGTTCCCTACGCCGAGAAAGCCCACTACCATGGCAGCATCCCATGTCCCGTCTCTCTCTCATCGTCGACCTCGCCGCCATGCTGCCGCGGCGAGTCGACCTCGACACGCTGCTCGGCGCAGCCTGCGAGCGGATTGCCGTGGCTCTCGACGCCGAGCGCGCGACGCTCTGGCTGGTGGACGCCGATCAGCACTACCTCGTCGCGCGTGCCGCAGTCCTCCCCGAGCTTGAGGAGCTGCGGCAACCCCTCAGCCGCGGGCTGGCGGGCCACGTGGCACGTAGCGGCGAGTCCCTCAATATCGCGGACGTTCGCGTCGACTCGCGGTTCGATCCCACCCTCGATCGGGCGACGGGTTTCCAGACCATCAATATGGTGGTGGTCCCGGTCCGAGAGACGCCCCTCGCGCCGGTGCGCGCCGTCCTCCAGGTGCTCAACCATCGCGGCGGACCGTTCAGCGAAGAGGACGCCCGCTACGTCGAAGCCCTGGCGGGTCAGCTTGCGGCAGCCTTGGCACTCACGACCCTCCGCGCTCGAGATGCGTCGGCCATCGGCGTGACGCGGCGCGGTCGCTTCAATCGCGTCGTGGGACTCAGCCAGGCCATGGCAGTGACCTACGACCGGATCGCCGTCGCCGCCGAGACTGACGCCACCGTGCTTCTACACGGAGAGACGGGCACAGGAAAAAGCCTGCTTGCCCGCGCCATTCACGACAACTCGAATCGTCAAGGTCGGCCCTTCGTGACGGTCGACTGCACGACGATCGCCCCCCAGTTGATCGAGAGCGAACTGTTCGGCCACGAGCGAGGCGCGTTCACCGGTGCCGACCGGAAGGTCGTGGGCCGCGTGGAGCTCGCCGAAGACGGCACCCTCTTCCTCGACGAGATCGGAGACTTGCCCCTGGAGGTGCAGGGAAAGCTCCTCCGGCTCCTCCAGGAGCGAGAGTACGAGCGGGTGGGAGGCCGAGAGGTCCGGACGACCTCGGCGCGAATCCTGGCGGCCACCCACCGCGACCTGCGCCAACTGGTGCGTCAAGGACGTTTCCGCGAAGACCTTTACTACCGAGTGCGAGTCGTCGAGATCGTCGTGCCACCGCTCCGTGAGCGAGGAGCTGCCGAAGTCGAGCTCTTGATCGAGCATTTCGGTGCAATCTACGCCAAGCGCTATGGACGCCCCACGCCACAACTGGCACCCGAGGTGACCGCTACTATCCGCCGCCACACTTGGCCAGGCAACGTTCGGGAGCTCGAGCACTGGGTGGAGAGCGTCGTAGCCCTGAGCCGCACCGGAGAAGTGGGCGAATCGATGCTGCCCCCTTCCATGCGCCTCGAGCATCCCGAAGCCCTGAGGCACGTGACAGTAGCGGCTGCCGGCCCTTCGTGGGTGGGCGCCGACGGCAGCACAGGGCGTGCGGGCGTCGGAGCGGCAGCGCCCGACCCGGGTCGAAGCCCCCGCGCCAGCGCCGCGGAGCGCGACAGAGCAACATGTGATGTCTGCCTCCCGCTAGACCTCCCTCTCGAAGAAGCGGAACGGCGCTACGTCACGGCGGTCTTGGCAGCGTGTGACGACAACAAATCGGAAGCGGCTCGCCGCCTCGGCATCGGCCGAAATCGCCTGGCACGACTGTTGGGCGAGTGAACGCTGGCTCGATCCTGGTCGCCAGGTGTAGCGGTCGCCCTCCGTGACGCGATCCATCGCGATGGCTCGTATCACTCTGCTCAGTGGTCTCCGCCTTCTCGGTGGAGTCCGCCGCCAGTGACTGGCTCACACCATCCTTTTGCGCAACGGCACGTCCGCGCAGCGCGTTCGACTAGTGCGTCGCCAACTTCTTCAACAGGCAGCGACCGCACCAGCGTCTCCGGCACCGGGTCCCGCGGGGCAAGGGCTCACAGACCCCCCAAGTCAGCCGCCACAATCCTGCAACTTCGCTAACTTACACGAGTTTCGCCACACCCTCGGAAGGTGGCCTGACCAACAAATGCAGCCAAGGGCGCTGGGACAGGTGGCGTGACCAGCGGGTGCTCCAAGTCGCCAGTGCAGGCGCATCCACCTCCACTGCCGTTATCCACCCCGACAGCGCGTCAAAGTGCATTCTTGATCGGGATCTTGCCCAGAGTCACGCTCAACTCCGCTAGAGCCCTCGCCCGAGAGGTCTCCCGTCGACGCTGTCCTTGTTGCCCTGCCGGGCTCCACGATAGCGCAGGCCAGTCCATCCGATTATCCCGCCGTCGCGCACGACCCTTGCCACCGATTTGCACGAATTTAGTGGAAGCAGAGGAATCGCCATGAACAGACTCCACGCATCACTTTCAGCCATCAGCTTGGCGTTTTTGGCCCTAGGTTGCAGCTCTTCGAGCGAAAGCGAGGAAGGCGAGGCAACCGAGACGGGCGGAGGCGGCCAAGCTCTCGGCACCGGCGGCGGAGTGGAGACAGGTGCCGGCGGATCAGCCACTGGAGGCATTGGCACGGCAAGCACCACAGGTGGTTCCACGGGTACGGGTGCAAACACCAGCGCCACCGGGGGTCTCACGAGCACCACGGGCGGCGCCACAAGCCAGACGGGCTCCACTGGTGGCGCTACTGGCACGATGGCAACCGGAGGAACGACGGGCTCAGCCACAGGAGGCAGAACCGGCGGCGGCCCGTCCGCGAACACGGGTGGAATCACCGGTTCCGGAACGGGTGGTGTCGAGGCCCTGACGGGTGGCAATGGCGGTACCCCCGGCGCAACCGGTGGTGCCCCCGGCGCAACCGGTGGTACCCCCGCCGAGACCGGCGGGACCCCAGCCGAGACCGGCGGGACCCCAGCCGAGACAGGTGGCACGCCCACCGCGACCGGCGGCGAAGGAACGGACAACCCCAATTGCGACACCACATTGCCGGTTCTGGACGACAGGGCAGCCGCCGAGGACTACACGGAAACGGCCGCCGGCATCTCTTTGGAAATGGTTTACGTGCCGGGCGGCGCGTTCACTCTGGGATGCGAAGGCGGTGGCTGCGATCCTGACACATCACCCGTGGAGGGCGTCACAGTTAGCAGCTACCATATATCCAAGACCGAGATTACGACGGCGATGATGCAAGCCGTGATGGGCGAGGCCCCGGGCTTCGGCACCGGCACCTGGTATGACTGCATCAGGTTCGCTTGCGAGCTGAGCCGTCTCTCAGGCAGAGCGTATCACATGCAGACCGAGGCCGAGTTTGAGTACGCGGCCAAGAACCACCTGAGCCAGTTGGAGCAAATCGACGGCAGCGAAGAATGGGCTTACAACTCCTGGAGCACCAGCCATTCGACCGTACTAAACGATCCCGTGGGGCCGAGCCCCGGAGAACACACTCAGAAGACGCGGCGCGACAAGGCGACCGGAGACAACATCACAGGGCGCCTCATCCGTTCGATCGATGGCATCGGCCCCGCCTGTCGCCTGGTCGTCTCGAATGAGATGGACTACCCGCCGGAGTATGTTCCACCGTGCCAAACCTGCCAACCGAAGCTGGACGGCGAACCGGAGAATTCCTATCGCGATCCGCGTTGGATCACAGGCGACGATACGCATTGGGCGACGGGTTCAATAGCCATAGGAAACTTTGAACTCCAGGTTTGGGAGGACGGGACTGCAAAGATGGGAACCACCGAAGGTCAGTGGTTTACCTCAAACAACATTGCCTTCGCGTTTGTCCCCAGTTCAGGAACCCTCTCAAAGTACGCGTATATCTTCCTCGACAAGGACCAAGGCTCGGTCATTTCCGACAAGGGGTTCATGAACGGTGGCTACATCGGAAGGTATGAACGGGCGGAGGGGGGAGGCGCCAAACCGACCATTGCCAACCTGAAGAGCGGCGCGGAATTGGCCGCCGAGGCGGGGGATGACTATGAGATGGTCGACATGGTAAACATCCCGGTGTCAGCTCAGGAACAGGATCCGCGACTGCTCGACGGAGCGGGCAACTGTTGGTTCCAGAACAACAGTCAGGTCGGCGGCACCCACAACTACAGAAAAGACGTGGATCCTGACGAATTCCGGTTCGCCGTGATCGATGGGGGGCAGAAGGTCATGCTGGCCAACGGCAGCTGGTTCACAGTCAACAACACATTCCTGCGCATTACGCACCCCGACGGATACGTGGCCGAGTATCTGTACGCCGTATCGGATGGGACCTTCTACCACAACTCGTTCATGGGGTACGAGCGCGCCGATTTCAGGATGTTCGAGATATACGAGAGCACGGACAGCGGGTTCCCCGCCACCTGCGTCAACAACAGCTGCAGCGGCGAGCTCGCGAAAGGCGCCGCTCAACCGATCTATGCCACCCTTGAAGACGGCGAATCGACGTTTACGCCGGCACCGTGCCCAGCGGGCGGTTGCGGATAGGCAATTCGGCTCGAAGTCAATGACTCGCCCCGGATAGGGTCTCGGTGCCCCATCATCCTCTGCCCAAGCCAAGCACCTTTTGTGAGCGCTTGGCCTGGGGGTGCAGACATTCCAGACCCTATCGCGGCCGTGAGCGCGCTGGCGTGGAGCTTGTGTCCGCGTTCAGCGCCACCAAGCCGAGCCCTGCCGCGTGCGATAGCCGCCTCGCCGACGCTTGCTTGATGACGTTGGCAAGTCCTTTCTGGCTCCAACATTCCGCACGGTCGTAGTCCTACTGCCGAAAACTCCCAGGCAGCCCGCCCGTCAAGCTCGGTTTCTGGCGAAGTCTCCCGAGACCCGGAGCAGACGGAGTCCAGCTTGCCGGACGGAGTCCATGGAGGCCTGCGTCCGCCGCCCAAGGCTGCGGCGTGCACGCAGTGCGTGAGTGCACCGGCGCGAGCGTACGAGGGGTACGTGAGCACCACCTGGAAGTGGACGACGTCCACTTTCGGCACCAGCCCAGGCGCAGCGAAACGAAGCCGGAAGCCGAGATCGGCGGGCGTCCTCTCAGACAAGTCTCCGTCAGTGGTGGTAGATGCTGACCCGCGGCTCGTCACGACAGGCGAAGCCTCATGTCCAGCTCGACTCCTGCGCGGTGAACACTGCCGCGCCAGCTACCGGCTCGAGACATCAGGGAAACGCATCGACGGCAGCCTCCATCGCTCCTCCGACTGTCAACGAGCCACCCGGATCGGCGTCGATGCCCGCCCCGGCCTTCGCATCGGTTCCGACACTATCGACCACGCCTTGATCGATGCACTGGCAGGCCACGTGTGTGGTTCCGTACCTGATGAAGACTTGCAACCTCAGGGCGTGACATTTCGCGCCCGTCCTCCCGACTCTGGTAGACGCTTCTGACGCACGACTCGCCTGGACGGCGACCTTGCGGGGGGTTAACTTCGATTTGCTTGTTCGCTGGTTCGACGAACCAACGGAGACCGGCATCGAGCGTCGCTGGAGGATACGTCCAGTCTGGAGGTCGCGGTGCGTACCAAGTTAACGGGAATGCTCATTTTTGGCGTCGGCTTCATCGTCTGTGGCTGCGGGACTGAGAACGGGCGCGATGGCGCGGACGGTACCTCGACTGGCGGCAGCGGCACCGGTGGTGGCGTCACTGGCGGCACCGGCGCTGGCGTCACTGGCGGCACCGGCACTGGCGGCACCGGCATCGGCACTGGC
>CAYRKE010000093.1:0-29137 GCA_964424695.1 uncultured Polyangiaceae bacterium | reverse complement strand
CCGAGCCAACGCCGGACGTCCTGCGCCAGCCAGCCGCCGTATGCACGCTCCGTGACCGTCCGTAGCAGCAGGGCCGCCCGCCCCTGGCTGACGCGCATGGTGAAGAGATCCGCCATGATCCGGGTTGCGGTCCTGTGACGCCGGATCGCGTCGAGATGGTCGACGAGAGGTTCCACGGCGTTGAGGATCCGCTGCCAAAGGGCCTGCTCGGGTGCCTTCTCCAAGCGCCTCAACTTCTGCGCCAGTAGCCCTCGCGACTGCACGAGCAGGGATTCTGCGCCTTGCCTCGAGGCTCCCGGCGAGGGCCCCTTGGCGTTCAGAATGACAGAAAGCCGGCGCACCGCTTCCAGGGCGTCCAGAAGCCCCCAGTCGCCGTGCCCCAGCAACCAGTCGATGGCCTCGCCCGAAGGGGTCGGATCTGCCTCGAGTCGCTTCAAGGCGGCGTCCACGTGCCCCAGCGAGACCCAACGGTAGGCAAAGTCGAGCCCAGTGCCCTTGATATTCTGGCAGCCGAGCACCTGAGCGTGGTGCCCAGGGGCGACACGTCGGGTCAAGGTATCGATGACCTGATCCCCGGTGGAATGGAACTCCCAGATCGGCAGCAGCCGCGCCAGGTAGACTTCACGCAGCCAGATCCGCAGCGTCCGCTCTGCCTCGTCGCGCCTGCCAGCCTGCAGAGCCTCGCGGATCGCGCGCAGTGCGTGGGTGGACCGCACGTATTGCCCCACCAGCTGCCGCACGAAACCAACGAAGACCGCGGCGTCGACGGCCCCCTCGAGATCACTCCGGTCCTTGGACTCCACGAGCGCCAGTAGCCCCGCCAGGGCCGGCTCGATTCCGGGCTCCGGACGCAGCGCAGGGTCTTCACCGAAGAGCGCCGCCAGCGTGTTCTCAGTTTCTGCCGCATCGAGCCCCGCCGCGCCCAGAACCAGCCGCACCCGCGACTCGAGCGTCTCCCGTTTGCGGAGCACGCGCAGGCGCACACAGTGCGACTCGAGCAGGCTCTCGGCGAGACCGGGGTCCCCATCACCGAGCCCAAGCGTTGCCAGCCAACCATCCAGCGATTCCTCGATGAACCGCACCATGCCGCTGATGTTGCTGCCGATGATGCAGACCACGTCACAGGCCACATCCCGGGTCAGAAGTTCGGCGAACACCCGTGAACGGGGCACGCGGTCTGCCCGATTGTTGACCACGGCAACCGTTACCACGCCAGAGTCCTTATCCGGGTCGATCTTGTCGAACGCCAGGCGGAACCAGTTCGACATGAAGCCAGCGCGTTCGTTCGCGCTCATCCCGTTCGAGAAGGTCAGGACTCGGCGCCGGTACCTCACCGTGGGGTAGATCTTGAGCACCCCCAAGTCGGGAACCACGTGGTCTGCCATCTTGACCAGTGCCCACTCCCGATCCACACCGAAATGTTCGGCAACGGCGAGCGCCATGGCCACATTGCGCGGATGCTCGGCGTAGGGGAACCGCGCCAGAAGGTCCCCGGGCAAGAGCTCTGCGTCGATCTCCGTCGTGACATGCACGGTGCTCTCGTGCTCCTTGCCGATCTCGCGAATGATAGGCAGAAGCTCCTGCTCGGCCGTGTAGATCACGCCGCGCTTCGTACCAAAGGTCCCGATCACTCGCGCCACATCCTCGCCAGAGGGGCCCATGACGTCCTCATGATCGGGATAGGCGTTGGTGATCGTGGTCACTTCGTCCTTCATCCACTCGTGCTCGAGGAGCTGGACGAACTGCGGGCGGAGCGCCATGCACTCCCAGAGGAACACCTGGGCTCGCAATCGATCCGCAATCCCGAGGAGCTTGGCCTGCTCCCAGATCGTCGCCTTGCCGTAAGGCCGGTACACGTAGAGCTCACGCGCCGGTAGGTCTCGACGCGCGTGGATGAACATCGCCTCACAGCCCGTCGTCTTGACCACGGTATCGTACCGCAGCGCATGGAACAGCGCGGCCTTGATGCGCTCGCTCCCGCTCTTGCCGCGGCTCCCCCAGCCGCCAACGGTGAGCGGAATGCGGCTCCTCGAGCGCTCCGTGCTGGCGCGGATCCAGGCAGCGCGAAGCACCATGTAACTCAAGACCAGCCAGACCACCAGCGCGAGATGCCAGGCCGTGTTGCCCGCGGGACGCCAAGCCTCTTCGATGATGGGGTCCACCCACGAAGGCAGTGCCCACAAACCGGCAACTCCGAAATAGCGGTCGACAGCCGGAGAGGCCAAGCTGTAGTGAGCGCCCTCGCCCAGGGTTCCGCTGCGGTGCTCCCAGCTCACACGAAACCCGAGATCACTCATCGCTTTGGAGAACCGCCGACGCTCCTTGTCCGTGCCGGCCCCAAGGGAGAGTTCTCGCAGCCTAGCGTAGTGCGCGTAACGCCAGGTCACTCGCAGGTGCGCCGCGAAACGGCCCCAACTGGACCTCGGGGTACTGACGACGACGGTCCCTAGACTCGTGATGAGGCGCCGCGTATGACCGGAAGCCTTCAGAGCCGAGAGAAACTCGTCCACGAGTGGCAGGAACACACCCCAGCACCGAATGCCATCGATCTGCCGACGCTCTCCCGGCACCCGGGTCGGAGTCACCTCGCCCATCTGAAACGGAGGAACGACCATCGCCTCCCGCCCCGATCGCCCCCACGTGTGCGGGAATGCCTCTCGTTTGTCTGGCGCCGGATTTCGGAGCTCGTGCAGCACGCGCCACAACACCAGCGAGCGCGATTCACCCTTTCCGATGCGACACGTCTCACCATCGAAGCGGTCCAGGGTTACGGGGAGTCCACCACGCGCTGCCACGAGGAGCGCCCGTTCGAGCTCGTAGCGCTTGACCCCTGGGAGGAGCCGGATGTCCCGCTGATGGCCCTCGGCAAGGTCGCCTAGCTCGTCGCGCAAGAGCTCGCAGAGTTGGCGCAGGCGGGCACTGGCGGTAACCTCGAAGGTGACCAGCACACTGGCCACCTCCTCGAGGAAGTCCGGCGACAAGCGGCCCGCGTTCAGCACGGGCTGGAGCAACCCCACCGTGTCGTCCGGCGTGAGGGCGCCGGCGGGGTCCCAGGCGTGGCAGCGGAGCTCGTGGAGAAAGACCCGTGTCTCGATCCTGGATACCTGATCCGGATCCCTCGCAAGCCAGAGGGCAATCCGCCGGAGCTCCTGACCGAAGGCCGCGGCACCATGTGGATCCTTCATGGCACGTCGCGAGAGTTCACGCAGTGCGAAGGCGCGCACGCGGGGCGCGCCGTCTTCTTTGACCAACCCAGCCAGGCGGACCGCAGAGCCGCGACCCTGGAGCCGCCCGAGCTCTCGAGCGAGCCCTTGACGAACATGCTCGCTCGGATCGCCGCGGACACTCCAGAAGACACGGAGTTTCTCCCTCGGGTGTAGGTCGAGCTCACCGACCATGCGAAGCAGGTTGTTCCTCACCACCATACCATCTCGACCGGTGGCTTCGGCGAGCGTCGCCTTCATCGTCTCGAGAGCATCGTCGCGAGCAACCGTCCGGAGCACATCGAAAGCCGCAATCCGGGGCCAGCACTCCAGGTGGGGATTCTCTGCGAGCCCCTTGGTGCGCCGGTAACGGTCGCGCCCAAGTACCATGAAGCGTTCGGTCGGCTCGAAGCAGCACAGCACGGCTAGCACGAACCGAAGGGGGACCACCCGAAGCACCTCGGGTCCCTTGGTGTCCACCATCTCGAAGGCTAGCTCGAGGAGCGCATCGGACTGCAGGCCCACCGCCGCGCGTCCTCCCACCCTGCGCAGAAGCTCTGCGCCAGCCACATAGGCGACTTCGATCTCGTCCACCAAGTCCGCTGCCTGCACCCCCAAACGATCGAAGAGCGCTTCCTTATCGAGATAGCGTCCCAGGGCCAAACGGTCCTGGACCAGATCGGCTGAAGGGGTGTCCTGGGTCTCCAAGAACTCGATCAGGATCTCTCTGGTCCGCTCAGGGGTACGTGCCCCTGCGCAGGCCGACATGAGGTCGCGCTTTCGGCGCTCGAGCTCGAGGACCGTGGACCTCGCCTGCGCCGCTGCCCGAACCAGCGCTCCGGCCAGAGCGGAGCCTGTCTCCACCACGCCGTCGGTGAGCGCCAGCACCCGGAGCGCGAGCTGCTCCGCGGTTCTAGCGCGCGCCCGCTGGTCGCGCTTGGGTAGTGCCTCGAGGATGCGCCCTCGCGTCGCGTCGAAGAGGTCGAGACTCACCGCTCTGGCTCCCAGTAGGCTTGCCCCAGACGCCGCTGTCGATTCGGGGGCGCCACCCCCTCCTCGAGGCGCCCACTGAAGGGCTTCTCGTCGGGAGCGAAATCCGTGAGACCACGTCCCCCCACCAGATCGAAGCCGAGCGCCAGGAACCCGGCGACCTCGCTCTCGGCGCCAGCCGACCTCGGGTAGTCCACGAAATAGCTCGCGTCGCCCTGGAGGGTGATTCGCCCGAACGGGCTCGTCCAATGCCAGAACAGGACGGATGGCGCGACCGAGGTTCTGAGGAACGCTTCCCTTCGCAGCGCCGATTGGCAACGGTAGCTCGCGACAACGCGCACGCGGACGAGAGGGGCATAGCCGTCCCCAGCAACGATCCGGGTCTGCACGGAGGCGTCCACGTTGTCGAAACCGTCGAAGTCCGGAAGCGTGCGGGCCTCTAGACTGTAGCGATTCAGCATATCGACCCACGGTCGGTGAATGACAGGCAGTGAGATATCGAGCGAGCGTGGACGGCGCGCAGCATAGAGCGAGAAGACCTGGCTATCGGCATCGGGCTCGTGGTTGGCGTCGTGGTCGGGTCGACGAATCGTCATCGTCAGCCCCGGGTCCGCCGCGGCGGTAGCTCCAAGCTCGAATGGCTCGTGAACGGACAACGCAGCGAGCCACCCGAGCGCCGTGGCATCGAAGCGCTGATAGGCCACGTGCCCCTGCGCGTCGATACCCGGCAACGCCCCGACCGATGCCCGGCTGAGGCTGAGCCGTCCGCCGAAGGACTCCTTGCCCTCCCGGACGCGCACCCATGAACTCTGGCGCAACCACAGCGCAGAGCCGGGAAAGCCACGCCTCAGGGTCAAGGACAGCTGCTCGTAGTCGTCCCTGCGGTCGTCGTCCGCCTCGTTCAGCACCTCGTAGCTGTGGCGGAATTCGCCACTCACGCTCAGGGGAAACACCTTGGGATCCTGCTCGACCGTGTATTCGAAGACGTCGGGCAGTTCCGTACTAGCTGCGGAAGCCTGGGTGGGAACGGCAGCGGAGCCGGCGGCTTGCTCCTCCGCGACCTCGGGCTCGGGCAGCGCGACCGCGTTCGCCAGGGCCAGACGCGCCCAGGCGCGCCCCTCCCGAGTACTCAGCGTCACCTCGTAGCGCCCCCCGGCTTCCAACGTGACGTAGCGCAGCTTGGGAACCGTCAGAGGCTCCCGCAACGGTCGCAGGAAGTCGCGCTCCGAGGCGCCGCCGCCGAGCTCGAGCTCGTGCTCTTCCAGGGGGGCTTGGGTGCCCAAGGCCTTGACCCGGAGCTCCAAGCGCTGGGGCTGGTTCGCTAGACCGATCGCCGAGACTCGGAGTACGGTCGGCCCAAGCACCGTGGTCTTGATGCTGTGCTGTGGATCGATCTCGAACCACTTGACCACGGACTCGACAGGAACTCCTGCCGTGACCTCGGGCGAGGAAACCGCGCTGAGGGCAGCCCAGAGCAGTGTTCGCCGATTCGAGGGCGGAAGGACTCGAAGCCGCTTTGCCCCCGGAGGCACCTCGATGTAGCAGCTTTCGTTCCGCGCGACCCTCACGGTAGGACTCGCAGCCTCGGGCTTTGACGTAGGAACCTCGGAAGACGCCTTGGCCCTCTCCTGCGGGGCTTCGTGACCTAGAGGAGGCTGCCCCCCCTCGGGGCTACACGGGGCAGCGCTGCCGTCCACCTCGACCTCGAACGGACACGATTCTGCACCCGAATCCAGTGCATGGCATCGAGCGACGATCTTGATCAAGCGATGCTCGAGTCGCGTCATCCCGGCGAAAATCGGCTGATTCTCGGTGAGTGAACCCTGGTCCGGCGCGTCCAAGAGGGCGCGGCGCACCTGTTCTCCAAGGGTGGGTGTCCCGCGAATCCCCGCCTGACTCCGCACGTAAGCCTCACCGGCACTCCGTTCTGGCGGAGCATCGATCCAGGTGATGGCGTCGCTCAGACGACCCAAGGTGTCAGTCCCGGAACCATCGAGCTCGAAGGCGTCGCGAGCCAGGATATACGCGTTCAGGGTTCCTTCGAGGCTCTTCTGCGCCAGGGCAATGTCCGCATTCAGGCGTGCAGCGCGGCTCAGCGCTACCCCGGAGCCGTGCTTACGTCCGATACGCTCGAACGCCCGAGCAGCGCTCGCGTGGTCCCCCCGCTCTTGAGCGAGCACCCCCAGGAGCAGGGCGTCGACCGAGCTCGAAGCCTCCGCCAGAGACTTGAGTCTCGTAAAGACCGCATCCTTGGGCTCCCCCAGAGCGCGAGCCTCGATGAGGTCTCGCAGCTCCCGAGCGCCCTCCGTGGAGCGCAAGGTGGGCAGCTCGGTGATGTTCGGAAGGGATCCCAGAGGCTCGACGCTGCCGCGCCCTGGCGGGAGCAGAGCGGCAAACCCCCAGAGCCGACTCCGAATGGCCCGGGGAACCTTGACCCCCGCAGGCAAGCGAGCTCGATCAGCGCCAGCGTAACCCGAGTAACCCAGCAGCTCGAGCGCCTCGATGCGCTCTACCCGGGCCTGCGTCGCTTCTTCTTCGGTTCGCGCTGCTCCCAAGGCTCGCGTGGCAGCGCGGACCCTGGCCACGAGGTCCTGCTCGCTCGGAGAATCCTCGCGCTGCTCCGGCGCCTGTGGCTCGCTCGCGATCCGAGGCGCCGGGCTGAGCCGGGCTCGAACGCGCACCAGGAGCGGAGTATCCGTGCGAACGGTGATCTCGGTTACCCCCGCGGGGACCGGTACCTCCATGGCCCCCGTGGCCTTGGGGCGCGTCCACCCCTCATAGACCGCGCCTCCAACGCTAATGCTCACCTTGACTGGGCGATCGAGCGAGCTGTCGGACACGATCACGCTGGCCACGGTCATGGCCTTGCCGGATGGGATGACGAAGGTCCCCTGGCCCCGCACCACGGCCCACCGAATCCCTTCGCGCAGCCTGACACAGGGGAACTTGGCGTCGGTGGGGATCCGAGCCAGTACTCGCTCGAGCCCAGCCCCGCTAAAGCGATGATCTCCGGGGCTAAGCGCTACGCTGGCCTGGAGCCCAGCGCCCGCGTGCACCACGATGGGGAGCTGATCGATAACCACGGTTGCATCCTCGGGATCCCTGGATGGATCCCCCACGAAGGTCGCCACCGTGTGCGTGCCGCCCCGCGGCGCCACCCTTACGCGATCCGCGGGCTCGAGCTGCATCCAGCGTGTTCCCATGGGTCCGACGACGGCGCAGCTCGGATCCCCCGGCTCATCGGGTTCCACTGGGTAGTAGCGCGTAACGGTGTTCAGCGTGGCCGCGGGCGCGAGGTTGCTCCAGGGCGTAACCCGCCGCCAGGTGCTTTGAGCCAGCTCTCGCCAGCGCCTGCTGAGGGGGCTCGCCGCAGCATAGCGTTCGGCATTCTCCGCTGCCGCGACTCGGCTGAAGCTCTCGGTGTGGGATACCGCCCCGACGAGCGCCGACAGCGCCAGCTGCTCGTCGCCGGGAACCCGCGGATCCTCAAGCCCCTTGTCGATGGGCAACTGGATCCCATGCAGACGCGGATCGCGCACACGGGTCACGCTCTCGAGCGCCGACCGCCGCATCACGACCTTCGCGCGCACCCGAAGCGCCTCACTCTGCGCCCAGAGCCGCTGAGTAAGGGTGCGGATCTCGGGCAGGTCTGCCCCCAGGCGTAGGGTCTCGTGAAGCACGAGCACGCGCTGCAGCGGCGTGAGTTCCGCCTGCTCGGAGAGCATCCTCAGGCCATCGATCGCCGCGCGCGTCTTGAGCGACTCTGCCCGTACTAGGGTTTCCAGAATCCGAGCCTCGGTGCCGCTGCAACCTGAACTCGGCTTACGCTCCAGCAGGTCCTTCCGGGAGCGGCTCCGAGCGAAATCGATGGCAGAGTCCTGTTGCCAGAAGCCCCTGACAGAGATCGAGGCTTCACCGCGAACCACCTCCGCGCTCAGTGCCGCCCCGTGGGGCACCACCAACCGAACCATGTGCGCGGGGCTCCAGCGCCGTTCGTTGGTTGCCTCGATGGGCGTCGTGATGGTGATTTCCTGGGTCAGGCTTTCGGCCTCGTAGAACCGGATCACGGCGGTTCCTACGGAACGTACGCGCACGGCCACCGCGAGCACGTCCGAATCCGGTGCGTGAATCGCCAAACGCGCACCAGCACCTACGAAGCGATGCGGCGAACCGACCGTCTGCTCTCCCCCGCGCGGGATGGGTCCCGGCCTACCGCCCCCGAGGCTCACGGGCGCTGGAAGGAAGAAGGGCCGCTCGAGGGGGCGCAGGCGAGAGCTGTCTTCGAGCCAGCGAGCAAGCAGGTAGGTCTCGAGCCCGGCGCGACATTGCGGACTCTGTAGGGCGTCACGCGCCTCTCCGAGCCAGTCGAGTACCGGGCTCGCTTCGTCCGCCGGATAAGGGGCGCTCGGTGGGGTGCCGGCTGCATCCCCGAGCCACCTTGCCACGGACTCGTCGAGGCGATACCAGGTCATGGCGTCGTCGTCGCGAGCAGCAAACCACACCTCGACCCAGCCCTGCTGCCCAGCCTTGGCCATCGCCACGAGATAGCGAGGGGTACCCCAGTTGGGAATGCGCAAGTCGCTGCCTGCAGGAGTCGCTTCCTCGGTGTGCCAGGTGATGGTATCGAGATTGGTCCCGAACCCCGAGCCCACCCCGACCCGCACGCCCTCACCGACGAAGCGGAGAATGTCCCCTGCGATAACGGGTACTAGCAGCAGCTGTTCGCCCTCGAGCAGCTGACGCCCCGCCGGGCTTGCCACGGTCGCGGGCGCCGGCATCGCCCCCTGCAACGTCCAGGCCGTGCGCAGCATCTCCCTAGGCGCCACCCATGCGAGGGGCGGTCGGGTTTCGGCAGACGCAGGCCAAGCCGTCAGGCAGAGGTAGGCCAACCCGAGCACCAACCCAGCCCAACGCACCAGCGCACGAGCAATCCTCTTTGCGACGAACCTCGCCATCATGGTGCCTCGTCCAGAGCGCTGCGAAGCGCCTTGGTGAACGAGCCGAGAAGCCTGGCGTCGCCGCGCAGCGCCTGTCGCGCCGAAGCCGACAACTCGAGGTGCAGCAGCCGTGCCCCAAGCCGACGCGAAGCCCCGGCCTGCACGTTGGTCGTCCCCCCCAGGATGTCGATCTCCTCGGGGAATACCCGCACCGCCCCGCCAGGCCAGACCGCACCCAGGGCCGCCGCAACGGCGCGAGTGTCCGCTTGGGTGCCCGCGGCACTGACAACGGCCTGGACCCCCGGCACGCGCTCGTCGGCAAATCCATGGAGCTGCACGACCTGTACTCGTGGATCGAGCGCCACAAGGGCCTCGTGAGCCTTGAGGAAGAAGGTCACTGGATGATGTGCGACGTCGTACTCGGACTGCCCGCTCTCCGCCGCAGCCTTGCGAGCCGCCGCGTCGCCCGGGCCACCGCGGTGCATGGTGTTGACCAGTAGCGCCATCGCCTGCATCCCTTCGAAGACGTTGACCCCAATCTCGAGAGTTCCCGCATCGTAGAAGGAGTGAGGGACTTCGACGATGATGCGACGGCTCGCGCCTCGGCGCACCGCGACGAAGCCTGCTCCCCGCTTTTTGGAGGCCCGTTCCTGCAAAAACCAGAGCCGGCCAGAGTCACCGGAACGCCGCACGAATCCCGCAGGGGCGTCGCCATCTGGCACCCGGTCCGACAGCGCCGCAGAAACGACGGTGCCAATCCACTGACCGTGAGCCTCGAGTTCCGAGGTGGAGGGGGCCTGCCACCCGGAAATCTGACCCTTGCGCGCCTCTCTGAGTTCATCGAGGAGCGATGCCGTCGCCGGGGTCGCATCGCCCGCATGCGCGGCAGCCGGGGTGCGGTCGACCTTTGCCGGGGGCTCCCCACGCGACTCGAGGTCGGCGCTGGAGTCTGGCTGCATGCGCAGGGCTTCGCAGCGGCACCCCGCCAGGCCCACGGAGACAGGGGCAGCTGCCGTCACCAACGCGAGCAAGGGGCGGCACCATCCCAGGCACGCCCAGGAACCTTTCCGAGCGCAGCACCGCGGCTGTAGCGCAGCTTCGCCCTCACGCTTCACCGTCCGCTGCCTCCGAGCGAGCATCACGTCTCTTGCATTCATCGTGGCTGACTCCCTGATTCGTCGCTGACGCGCCCTACCCAAACGGCCCTCACCCAGAGTGGCAAATCGGCCCTTGAACGGAGAACGAGCTCTTGCTCACCGACCGCCAAATCGTCGCCCAAACGGATGACCTCCTTGCCCAAGAAGTCCTTCCCCTCCCGCTCACCGAGCGAGACGTCGGCCTGGGACAGACTCGTCCTCTCCTGGCCGCCAGTACTTCCGACGAGGGTTCCTTCGAGTTCGGTGATGCGCCGTGCGAAGACCCCGGTCCGTCGCCGCACCGCGCCGCGAGCGAACTCATAGCCAATGGAATAGTGAGCGGCCTCCCCCTCGCTCACAACCATCAAGACGATGCTCCCGAGCTGCCCGTGCTGGCGCACAAACGGAACGTGCAGGTCGCGGCCGCGCCGGAGTTGGTACACGCTCTGGCGTTTGAGAATCGGTCCGGTCTCCGCAGGGGCCACCTGGACCAGGGCTGAACCGCACGCGCCAATACCGTCGACTCGGAGCCGGTGCTGGCCCGCAGCCACCTGAAGGATCACAGTGCCCATGGTGCTCAGAAGGGGCTGTTCGAAAGTGCGCTCGCCGTCGAGCGCCACGGTGAACCGTTCTCCGAGCGCGGCGGCGCAGGTGCGGTAGCTGAGCTCAATGGGCACGAGGGCTGATTCGCTCGCAGCGACGACGATGGACTTCTCCTGGCCCGTCTCGAACAGCAGCCACCCCTGTTCCGGCAGCGGAGTACCGCCAATGTGCAAGGCCTTCCGATAGATGTGCCGACTGGCGGTCGCGCCACGCGGCCGGAGAACCCGTTCCTCGGGGTCGCCGATCGCTGGTTCTTCGGTGGCGATGCGCGGCAGCACGCGCACCGACGAAGAACGCCCCGCACGCGTCAGCTCGAGCGAACCGTCGGGCAGCAAGGTCGCCGTAGCGCGCTGCTCGAAAGGCGCACTCTTCCAGACTCGCCCGCTCCCGAGCTCGTCGCGATAGGCTGGCTCCAGCACTCCACCGGGCACGAAGGGTTCCTGGACCCACACGGACACTGCAGTGGCAGTCGACCCCGTCAGCAGCATGGCTCGGGCTCCCTGGGGGGGCAGCAGCAACCTTGCCTCGGTGTCCGAGAGTGTGATGTCCTCGGCCGACGCTGCCCCGGACACGGGCAGCGTCAGCTCGAGCGCATCCGAGTGCTCGAGGATGCGGCCCTTTGGCCCCTCCCACCGCACGCTCACGTCCGCTTTGGCTTCGGTGGCCGAGTCGGCCGCGGCGCCACGGAGCACGACCCCGAAGGCCCCCTGCCCCATCTCGCTTTCGTAGCGCAGGGGTTGGTTGGGATCGAGATCCCAGAATCGCTGGAACCGATAGTCAGGCACAAGCTCGAGCTGCTCGCCACGTTCGAGGAGGCCGGGGCTACCAAGGATCTGACCCTTCGCGCCCTTTGACGCCCAGAAACGGAGGTTCGCCGCCGGCTCCGACCACACCGCGATGCTGCGCGGCCCCTGAGACGCCAGCACGAAGTGCACTCGAGAGCTTGCACCGATCGTCTGCCACTCTGGCTCGCGAGCTTCGTCTTGCAGGAACACCGTGGTCCCAAGCGTTCCCTCCACCCACAGCTCCAAGCCGCCCCGCACATTGAGCAGCGCTGGCCGTTGGCGCCCCACACCGAACCCTACTGCCGGCGCATCGACCTCGGCTGCCGCCCGGAAATTGCCAATCAGCAGGCGTCGCACCATGAAATCGATTCCGGACCGCCCTTCTGCCGTGAGCCGTCGCTCCCATGTCTCCAGGGCTTGCTCTCGTGCAGTGAGGGGCAGGTCAGAGAACCCCAGGGCTGCTCGGTTTCCGACGACCTGACGCCGCTGTTCTGGCTGCAAGGTGCGTTCGAGTAGAGCGCGCTCCAGTGCACTCCGACGCTCGGCATACGAGAGCCTGACGAGAACGCTGCCGCCATGCGATCCAGGTGCCAAGACCCGCAGCTTGCCCGCTCGGCCGCCAAGCTCCGAGGTATTGATGCGAATAGTACGGCCATCGGTGACCCACTCGTCCGATTCCGCGACGCGTGCTGCGAATCTTCCCTCGGAAACGGGGAGTCGCGGGTCGCCACTGATCCGACTCACGAGCTCGAAACGCCGGTCGACCAGGGGCGCCCCCGAGGCCAACTCCACCCGCACCCGAACCTCGTATGCGTGGGATTCGTAAGGATTGTGCACCACGCGCTCCGGCATGACTAACCAGGAAGAGATCGCGATCTCCTGAACCCCACCCGGGATGAGCGAATTCACGCCGCGCTCCCCAGACAACTCGTAGGCCAGAATCTCGTCGCGGCCGCCGAGCTCGGGCCGATACTGGTGGATGGGCCAGAGGGCGACACCGAGCGCGAGCACCGTGCCGAGAGCCAAGAGCCAACGCGTCACTCTCGAACCTCCAGCTCGAGCGCGGTGAGCCCCAGGGCCAGCGCGGCGCGTACACGGGTGGGGTCGGAGATGGCGGCGGTGCTCCCTGCCACCGGAGCCCCCCGTAGCGGAACTGCCGTCACGCTCGTTCCAGCAGAAGCGAGCCCCCAAAGCTGCTTCGACTCGCTGTCACGAACCACCGTCGCCGCGCAGCCGGTGGAGGGCCTCAGAGCGCGGAGCAGGGAGTACGGGTTGCCGGTGCGGGTATAGTCGAACAGCGCCTGCACGGCTTCGTCACCAGTGCAGTGCCCGACCCACTCGCACTCCGATTCGACCTGGGCCAGAGCCATACGGTTCCGGCATCTGGACCACCGAACGGCGGTCTCGCCGAGCGGGAGCTCACGCACCTCGTGTCCCATGCGCTGAGCCCGCTCGGCCGTCAACGGGTGCTCTCGGACGCCAGACAGCACCTCGCGAGCCCCGGTGGATAGCCACACCATCATCATCTGGTTCGGAGCAAAGGCGCGGGCGTAGCTCATGGCCGGATTAGCGAGGCCTGAGTACGCAGCCGTCTTGAGGCCGCCGTCGACGACCTTCGGCTTCAGGGCGTTGTCTTGCAGCATCGCGACGACCGCCTGCGTCCATTGCGGTCCGTCGAATGGCGTCGCCTCGGGTCTGTCGAAGGCCACGACCCCATCCGCCGACTCGGTATCGCCCGCGCCCATGGCCCGCACGCTCACCGCGTGTCCCCCTTGCTGAAGCCACACCTCGTGGGCGTGCTGGTAGTAGGAGCGCACGCTCTCGGATCGCCGCATGTCGGCCTCCCCCCCTGGAGAAACCAGCGGCAGAGAGCCCGCCAGAAGCAGGCCATCGGCGCGCAGTCCAGCAAACAGGGCCAGTGATGCGTTGACCACGCCCTGCTCCCAGCGTGGGGCTGGAACCTCCACCAGGACGCCCCGCCCCGAACCCTGATCATGGGTGGCTTGGCCGCGCATGAGCAACGTGGCTTTGCCCTGACGCGCTGCCCCCTCGGCCTCGTAGAGAACCCACGCCTCCCCGGCGCCAACCCGCGCAAACCGGTATCCCAGGCGCTCCGCAAGGGCCTGCCGCCAGGGCGATGGCGGGCCGCTGCGCCGCACGCCGAGCAGGGCGGGCAGCACGGTCCGCCCGAGGAGACGCAGCTCCTCCGGCTCCGGCGCTTGGTACCCCCCCGGCGCGACGTTCGTCAGGCCCTCGATCTGGCTGCGAATCGCGGCTTCAGGAGGGCCCTCCCAGCTCACGATTCCCTGCACGGCCCAGAACGCTGCGGCGCGCTCCTCAGCGATGCGCGGAGGAATGCTGAGCTCTACCGCATCGGCCGCTCCTGCCCTCTTGACCGACGCCGCGCGCCAACTCAGGTTGACGGTCGTCCCCAGAAGGTCCTGGAGTG
The DNA here is from genome assembly GCA_964424695.1 of uncultured Polyangiaceae bacterium. GTDB lineage: Bacteria > Myxococcota_A > Polyangia > Polyangiales > Polyangiaceae > JAEWRL01. The sequence continues at coordinate 15,034 of CAYRKE010000093.1, read as the reverse complement.
CGGCGACGCTGATCCCGGGCGGAAGCCCCCCCACCGAGCTGAGCTGGACGTCGTCGCCTCCGACACGGATCGAGAGACGATGCTCGATGCTCAGCAGCTCGAAAGCAGCGTCCATAAACGCATCATCGTGTGCTCTCGAGCCGGGCAGTCGGGAACGTACGAAGATGGCGCGCGCCCCGACTTCGCTGGCGATACGCTCTGCTATGGCAAAGCTTGGCGAGCCGAGTGCGGGCCGATCGACGATCACTGCCCAAGACTCTGCCTCGTGAGCTGGCAGCCTCACGGCGATGCGTGGGCCGAACAGGTCGAAGTCCGGATCCACGACCCGGGGCACGAACGTCCACCAGCCCGAGTCTCGGCGCGAAACCCGCAAGCTGCTGGGCCAGCGAAGTGATGCGTCGCCTGCTCGGAACTCGGCAGTCAGGGCGTCACGCAGCACCTCCAGGGCGAGCTCGGGCTGGGTTCTGCCGAAGCCCCAGGCACGTGGGGGCTCGGGGTCCGGAGCCGTGTCGCTCAGCATCAGCTCGAGAGCGACGGGCTTCTGGGTCCGCGTTACTTCCGAGCGGAGTTCTCCTGCAGAGGCTGGCCCCTCCAAGAGCCTCAGCCCAAAGCCGATCCCATTGCCAACGAGAAAGGCTGTCACGGCCACCTGAAGGGTTGCCATCACGGTAACCCCCACCCGATCGGTGTTCCACATCTTCACGGCCAACAGGGTGGGCAGCAGGTAGCCGAACCCGAAGTAGTCGATCATCTTCACTTCTGGAAGGAAGGAGTAGACCGACACGCCCAGGATCCACTTGAGGACGAACCCCACAACAAACGCGACGACCATGCGTCGCGAGCCCACGATGAGCAGCTTCGAGAGTGGTCCGTGGCTGCTCACCCATTTGGACACAACCAAGATCACCAATGCCTCGACCAGGGTGGTGGCGAGCTTGGCGGGCTGGTAGCACGCGACCGCCAGAAGCGCCGGGACCAGGATCCCGTTGTAGTCCCAGCCATATCGAACGTTGTCGCGTGCCCCGAGCACCGCGCCCACGAGAAGAATGATGTAGGCATGCGGAGAGTCCAGGAACTGCAGCGAGACGCTCTCGTTGGCCATCTGAAATCGCGCCACACTGAAGTTGGTGAACCGAACCAGCACGAGGTTCACGAACACGAACGTCAGCAGGGTGACCAACATCACGCGCGGGAAGCCCTTCAAGAACCCCACGTTCCAGAAGCTATTGGCCAAGAGCGGCACTAGAACCAGACCAATACTGTAGAGCTCCCGCGAGTGGCTCAGCTCGAAGCGCTGCACAAGAATCGGTACCCAATACGCCTCTACCCAGAGTCGGGAGAAAAGCGCGGTCAGGATCAGCAAGAGGAAGCGCTCCCGACCGAAGAAGGACGACCAAGCCCCGGTCATCGGCAGCCAGCGCCCGAGCATGGAAGCGAGCAGGTAGGCCAAGATCGCCTCCGCGAGCACCAGGACTCCCGTCACCGGTGCAACGAGGAAGACCGATGCCAGATAGCCCGGGACGACCACCCCGGCGTAGCTCCAACCGAAAAGCTCCTTGAACAGCGCGAGCAGCACGAGACCGACCAGAACCGGGGCGTGCAGGCTGCGATCCAGCCCGTTCGGGGGCAGGAGACTGAGCATCCCGCTCCACCCGTGTGCCTGCAGTTGGAACACCGACATGTGAGGCTACCTCAAACCCCAACGACCCCGATAGCAGCGCATGAAGACCCCGGGCCGCGAACTCGACTCCGGCGGCGGGTGCGTCGAGAAATTGACGGCACGGTGCGAGCAGCGCCGGCCGATCGCGGAGCTACGCTAAGACGCGAACGTACAGACACGCACAAGGGAATCCTGAAGGGGGCCTCGCAAGTATCGGACCCATCGATCCGTAGGCTTCCCGTAGGATTACGGATAGACGGCGACAGCGAGCCATTCGCGAATGCGGTGAATCCCCCGCCCCTACTCCGCCTCCAGGCCAGGTCATGTTCGGATTTCTCACCAATCGAAGGCGTGTTCCGCGGAAATTCCTGCGTCCCCGCTCCATGCAGACGCCTGCGCGTCAGCAGCATCCCTTCTGGGATATCGTCCCACTCGAGTTCATTGCGACGATGCTCATGGTCGCGACGCTCGTGCTGGCGCCACTCCGTGCGGCCGATGCCTGGTTCAATGCCCAGGTACTGAGCGCCGTGGGAAAGAACGTTCCGCCGGACAGCGTCATGGTCGTTGCGGTGCCGGCACGTTTGGCGTCCGGGTGTCGCGAGCCTTTGGAGAGGACTCTGAAGCAAGGGGGAGCACGCGGAGTGATCCTGGTCCCGCCCATTGCAGGCCTGTGCGGGCTGACCGAACCTCGGTTGGCAGAACTCCCGGTCATTCGGCTGAGTCAAGACGCGGTGCAGCAACCGCCTGGGACCCGCGTGGTGGGCTTCACCCCTCGCCCGGTGGATTATCGGAGCTTCGCAGCCTTGAAGCTGCACGACGCAGCATGGGTTGCGCCGCGACAGGTACGCTCGGTGCCCACGGTTTCCCTTGCGGACTTCGAGCAGAAGCGTCTGCCGGTCAAGGCCCTGCGGGGCCGCGTAGCGGTCGTGGCGATCGAGGACACCCTCGATGCCACGGCGCACACCGGAGCGCCCCTGCCCGTCCAGATCGGGGCAGCCGTGGCGGCCGCCATCGAGGATCGCCCGAGGCGCAGCCCGAATCCGCTCGGTCTTGGGGCGGTCGCCGTGTTCGTCGGTGCCGTGCTGGGTGTCTTGTCGAGGAAACGCGGTCTGCCACGCCCAGTTCGAGCAGTCGCCTCCTATGGCTTGGCGCTTGCGCTGGTCGCCGCCGAGGTCGCTGGTGCCCTGGGCTACGGATTCTTGATCCCCATCCCGTCTTCACTACTCGCGGGCCTGGTTTTTTTCGGCACCATCCATCTTCCGCGGCTCGTCGCTGCCCGCCGAGCGGACTCGAACGCTTCGGTGCTCCTGGCCCAGGCGCGGGATCTCGGTTCCCGGGAAAACTACGAGCTGTCCGACGAAGAGTTCTGGAACCGTCTCACGAAGCGAGTCGAGCACAGCCACCCTGCCGACAGCGTGCTGGTCGCCGAACTCCCCCCCTTCGCCTGGAGGCTTCGGGTCCACCCCAACGGGGATCTCAATGAATCCATCATCCGCGAGCGGCGCCGAGACGTGCGCCGGTTCCCCTACTCTGACGATAACGGACAGCGTGTCATCCGCATCCATCGCGGCTTCCTCGTCATGCCCGATGTGCCCACCGTACTCGTCCCACTCGAGGCCCAGGGGGAGCCCGAAGGCTACATCTTCCTAATCGGCAAGACGGCGGAGGACGCTTTCCTGAGCCGTCCCGAGCTGACGCAGCAGCTGGCGGAGTCGATTGCCGACCTGATCCGCCACCGCAGGCTGGAGCGGCTGCGGGCAGACGATTGGCGCCGCCCTGGCGGCGTGCTCGTGAACAATCCCAAGGATCGCGCCCAGGAGATCATGAGCGGAGCACGAGCAGCCATCGATCGCCTGGAGCTGTTCAAGGCTCTCGTGCTGGCGTCCCCCGTGGGCCTTCTCTACGCCGATTCTTTCGGTGATGTGCGCCTCCTGACCCAGAGCATTGCCACCACACTCACGGGCTTCGGGATACAGGTTCCCCCACTGGGGGACACTGGGACCTTGGAGCCGGGAGCGCTGGCGCTCACTGACGTGCTCGAGGTGCTGTCTCGCGAGGCGGGAGTCAAGACTCCAACCCTCGAGGATATCACCGAGTCGGGAACAACGATGGACATCTCCCTGAGCGCATCGAGCCAGGCTTCCTCGAGGGGCGAAACGCTCCTCTTTGCAGTCCGGCGCTTTGCGAAGAATGGTACGCCGGGGTTCGTGGCGTCCCTGGTGGAGGTCGATCAGGTCTCGTCCACCCTTCCGCCCAATGTGGAGTTCCTGACCGAGCGAGGGGATCCGCTGGTCGTCCTGCCGTTGTCTCGCGCCCTGCAAGACATGGTCTCGGACATCGCCCCGCGTACGGACGGAAAGCTCCGCCTGCAAACCCCGCGGTTTCCCGGCTACGTGGTGGCACACCGTGAGGAGGTTCTGCGAGCACTCGAGGCGTTCCTCCTGGAGGCCGCCGCGGCGTCCGGAACCAGCGGCCCCACGCTGGTGATGAAGGAGCGCGGCAAACGCGTCGAGCTCGTGATCCTCGATCTGCAGCTCGGCGCACCAGCAGCGGCCCTGAAGCGCACACTGCTAGCCCCCAGCAAGCCCCCGCCAGGGCTACAGGCCCTGGGGGAATTGACCCGAGCCATCGAGAACAGCCATGGCTCCGTGACGCTTCGCAACGAGGAGGGCTGGAGCACCCAGCTCACCGCCAGCTTCGTTCGGGCCAATCCCCACGTCGTCCTGCGCTGCTCCGTCAGCCCAGCCCCGCGGCTACGCCGCGCCAGCAGCACCTAAGCGAGGAAGCTCGTGTCGACCCCATTTCGCGCTAGACCCCATTGGCCGCTCCGGAATCCTCACCACCCACTCTGCCCCGCCTTTGTCGCGACCATCGCCATCGCGTGCACGGGAAACCAGGTCCCCGACGATACGAGCAGCACCCGTCCGCCCAGCGTCGAGCTCGAGTATCGGGAACGCTACTTCGCGGAGCCCATCGATCTCACGGGCACGGTACTCGACTTGGCTCAACACCCCATCCGTGATGCCAAGGTGAGCCTGGCTGAGGCCTCGACGACTACTGACGCTGAGGGGCGATTTGCACTTGAAGGCCTCGACCGACGGGCCTCGCTCTTGACCATCGCAGCCGGCGGTTACCAAGCGGAGCGGATCCCCGTGAGTCTTCAGGTGCCACTCGAGACGGGTTCCGTGTCCCTGCCGCCGGTTCTGCTGGCCCGGCGCGTCGCGAACGAGGCTCGATTCCTCTTCGCCGGGGACACCAGCCTGGGTCGCGGGTTCATCTCCCCTGGTGGGGAGAACTCGCTCACGAGCGTTCCGGATCCGAGCCCGGACGTGCTGATCCCGAGCGACGACGCGGGGCAGGCGGCGCGCGCCGTGGTGAGCCGGGTGGCGCCGCTGTTCGAGCTTGCAGACTACGCCAGCCTCAACCTCGAGAGCGTCGTCACCGATAGCCCCGATACGCCCATCGGAGAAAAGAACTACGTCTATTTCTCGCTTCCCGACTCACTCACGGCGCTCGAAGAGATCGGCGTAGACTTTGTGTCCCTTGGAAACAACCATGTGTACGACTACCAGGAGCAGGGGCTCATGGACACGGTGCGCCACGTCGCCGGAAGAGCGATCGGGCTCGCAGGAGCCGGCATCAATCCATCCCACGCCTTCAGCCCGTTTCGCAGTGTCGTCGATGGCGTCAAGTACTCCATGGTGTCGGCGAGTTCCATCGAGGTCGACGCTTCGGGCGCTCGGCTCGTGGCAGGAGATGAGCAGGGCGGGGCCGCCAATGCGCGAGACACAGAACAACTGACAGATGTGATCCTTGCGGAGGCGGCTGCTGGCCGTTTTCCCATCACCCACCTCCACCTCGGCGTGGAGTACGCCCAGGATCCCCTCGAGAACTCGCGAGAGCTCACCCACCTTGCCATCGACCAAGGGGCCTCGCTCGTGGTGACCCATCACCCGCACGTCACCCAGGGCTTCGAGTGGTACCAAGACCACCTCATCGCGCATTCTCTGGGCAATTTCGTGTTCGACCAGGAGCGCGTGGAGACCATGCTCTCCCACCTCCTACGCGTCGACCTCAGCGGCGCCGAGCTCCAGAACGCGCGCAGCGTGCCGATCTACATCGAGGACTATCAACCGCGCCCCATCACCGGAGCCGCAGCCGATGTCCAGATCCGGCGAACTGCCTCGCACTCGTCATCGTATGGCGCCTTAGTGTTCCCGTATCTGAGCCAAGGCTGGGTGGTGCGTCCAGGAGAGGCCGAGATCACCACGGAAACCCTCGACGTCCCCGTCGCCATCGACGCCTCGGGCGTCGCAATCGTCGACATGCGTCTGCTAGCTGACTCCACCAGCTCGGTGGCAAAGGTCGAGGTCAGCGCCGAGGGCGTCAGCGCCAGGATCGGACAAGACATCCTGATGTTCGGAGACATGGAGGATGCAGACGTCGATGAGGACGACCTTGAGAACTCGCTGTGGTGGTATTCGAACGCCGCGAGCTTCCCCTGCATGCACCAGGCCCACCGCGGCGCGGTCGCCCTCTGCGCCCAGAGGAGCTGGGACGACAAGATCGCCGCGATCCTCTCGTTTCGGAACAGGCTGCGCGTCCTCGGAGACGCGGAAGAGGCGCCGCAGAAGGACCTGAGCCTCATCGCCTACACGCAGGCGGAGAATGCCGGACCGGTCACCATCGATGTGCGCTACTACGCGAGCGCGGGAGACGCAGAATTCGGGGAGGAGCGCGTATGGGAAGGCGGCAGCGGCAGCTGGGATTGGGAGCCCGCCATCGCGGACCTACACGTACCGAGCACAGGTGAGGATGCACGGACCGATGCGCGAGCACTCCGGATTTCGATAGAGCAGTCCCCCCCCAAGCGCGGCCAGGCGCTCTTCCGCATCGACGACGTTGCGGTCGTCAGTTGGCAGGAGAGCATCGAACTCGACGGCAGTGAGGAGCTCAGTGTCCCGCATGGCCGCGATTTTCTTCGCTTCGAGGGCCCCCCGGGCGAATTCGTCGCCAAGATCACCGTGAAGTGGCTGAGCCCGATGGCCGAGCCAGCCGCGTCAGCCGAACCGTAAGCCCCAGGCGCTCTCCGCCCGCCTAGCACTACCATGAGAGTACCCGGCCACCCGCCGATCTCGGCTTCCGGCTTCGTTTCGCTGCGCTTCCGGTGCTCACGTACCCTACGTGCCAGCGTCCTGACCGAGGCGACTCGGGTGGGCGTATCTCCCACGAAACTCTGAGCCTCTCTGTGCGGGTCCCTTAAGGCTCAATCGAGAGCGTCGTTCTGTCCCGTTGAGCCTATGCCAAACCTGCGCTGTAATCTCCGTCCCGTCCACGTCCTACCTCTTCTCTTGATCGCTGCCGCGGCAGGGTGCGGCGACACTGTGGGCGATGAGCCCCAGATTGCGTCGACATCACAACAGATGCGCTCGGGCGTGACTCGGAGCGGTGACGCCCTCGTAGGAGTCGACGTCTTGGTGACGGACAGCTCTGGACAGGGCGTGCGCTGTGGCGAGGGAACGGTGGAGGTCGACCTCGAGGTATCTCGAAATGGGACGTCTGGCCCCTGGAAACTCGTGGATCGGCACGCCATCGACAACTCGTGCTCCGACGACGCTGCTGGCGACCTGGCACTCGTCTTCGATAACAGCGCGTCGATCGGCGACAGTCTGGGTCAGATGAAGGAAGCGGTGGCCCATGCGGCGGACACCATCGTGGGGCTTGGAGGCAAGGTATCGCTGGTTCGCGTGAGCACCGACTCCACCCAGCTCACGGGGCTCAGCGACGATCTCCAGACGCTCGGCGAGGGCATCGACGGCATGTGGGTAACCAACGGGTGGAGCGCCCTCTGGGACGGGGTTCGAATGGGCAACGAGAGCTTCGCGGGCGACCTCGCAGAGAACGAGCCTCTGCGGTTCGATGGCTCGGACGCCTTCTGCAGCTCGACGCGCAAGCGCGGCATCCTGGTGTTTACGGACGGCGGAGAAAACAACTCATCCCATCAACAGCTCCGAAACGAGGACTACCCGGGCGATGGCATCGACACGACGCTGGACGACGTCGCCGGACTCAGAGTCGGCAGCGATGCGACGCCGATCTACACCGTGGGACTCGGCGACAAGCTAGACGCCGAGGGGTTGCGGGAGCTATCCGAGCGTACCGGCGGTCGGTACATCCACATGGACTCCATGAATGCCCTAGACAGCGTTCTGCAGTCGGTGACCGAGTACTTCGGTGCTTCGCAACGTTTTTGCGCTCAGGTCCCCAGCCACCTCTGCGGCAGCCTCGATGTGCGCGTGACCCATCGCTGGACGAACGGTTCGGAGACGAGCGAGGGTGTTCGTCAGGAGCATGTGGACATCCCGTGCGACGCACGAGCCAAAGGACGCATCGCGACGATCCTCATGACGCTGGCCGCGACCGATGCCGACGCGGATGTGATCGACAAGCTCGTCGCCAATACCGTCAACTGGGTGAGCCCGGTGGATGCCCCGCGGGTCCTCTTCGTCCTGGACGGCGACCACCACAGGGAATTCTCACATGATCCGGCCATGCTGTATCTGCGCTTCACGATGGCAGGCTACGCTGCCTCGTACCTCGACGAGCCCAAGCACGGGCTGACTCTGGAGGATGTGGACGACTATGACGTCGTGTGGTTCAGCAATCCTGGACACCCCATGAACGACCCGCAAACCCGAGACACGCTCGTCCAGTTCAGTCGAGACGGCGGGGGCGTGGTACTCCAAGGCGATGACATGTCCGCCCCACTGGGCCGAGCCTTCGACATGAGGGAGCTCACCGGACTCGAGCACATCAATAACGGAACACAGTACTGCAGCAAAAACACGGACAACGGCACCAAGGGAAAGAGTGACGGAACCGACACGTACACTGTGACGTTCGGCGCGGGCCCCCATCCGATCCTGGAAGGCATCGAGGGCGCAACGCTCGTCTACGATGACGACATCGATACTGCGAAGGTCGTTCCCCCGACGGCCGAAGTCCTAGCAACGGCGACCGTGCCCCAGGGCAACAACCGGACATGCGAGGCCAAGCCGGTAATCGTGGCCTACACGCCGGATAGCGATTAGTCCCTTAGCGCTCCTTTCTCGACCACTCCTGGCAGGACTTCTCCCAGTATTTTCCAGGCCATCAGCGCTCAGGGGTCAGCCATTGGCGCTGTCTCGGTAGACGCAGCCCCCCGCACAACCGCCGAACCGAGCCATCCCACAAGCACTCCGACACCCACGACGAACGGTGTGGTCCATGGTCGTGCCCAGCGTTTCTCCTCGCTGGACCGAAGGGTTCGAGCACGCTCGACTATGCGTCGGGTCAGGGGCAAGCGCGGCGATGGTTGCACACGCCCCAATACTCACTCTTGAGTGCACCTGACCGAGCTTCGCGCTCCTCATTATGCCACGAGCCCCACTACCAGAGGAAGCCGATTCGGACGATGCGGGCTACTCAACGTAGTTCGCACTGGGTGAGGACGACTCTACAATGCGGCCCCTTCGTGTGATCGTAGAGCTTTCCAGTGACGGTCACAGTATCGCCTTCGCGCAGCGCCGAGACATCCTCCATCCACACACTACGAAAGTAGCAGAGCACGCTCGAGTCCCTCCGCTCGCCCTCAGTAAGCAGGATGCGCGGGAGCTGCACGAGCTCGAGGTGAGCAGTCGACTCGCCGGTGAGGCTGGCCGTCGCTGAGTTTTCGCCGGGCGTCGTCGATGCCACTCCGCTGTACGTCGCGCGAACGCGCTCCGCGGCTTCGACACCCACCTCCCGAATGACTCCGGAAATCTCGACACGCCGCCTGTGATACTTCGCATAGGCGGCTGCCTCGTTCTCTCTCATCAGTTGAGCAAGCTCCGGGATTCTGGTCTTGACCCCAGAGTTACTGTAACAACAGCATAGCATCATGGCGATGACCACTGTCGACAAGAAACGCAGCATGCGATGGCACTCGGGACTGTCAGAAGGAACTGTCAGAAGCTGGAAGCCGGGGATGACTCCTCGGGGCGGGTTTGTTTCGGTGGGGGCTTGTTCCGCCGGGCTCAACTTATCATCGAGCGTGCCTGCCCGTCCACACTCTTGCTCGGGAGCTAGCCAGCGCCTCTCACTCTGCCACGGCGAGAGGGCTCGGATTCGAGCCGCGGTGCGGGTTCGCATTGTTCGCAAATCCCCACGGCTTTCCGTGGGGATCCACCCGGAAGTCAACCCGAGCGCAGAAGCGCTCGTCTTCGGAACCGCCTCTCAAGGCGCTTGTGTGATGTCGAGTTGATCGAGATGGGGGGGGTTGTCGTCGGGCGTAATGAGGAAGCGAAGGTCTCCTTCGAGGGGACGAGCGACGATATCGCTCGAGTCGAGAGTGAGCTCGACGGGAACGGTTTCGATGGCGGCGCAGTCGACGGTTCGATAGGCCAGAAGATCACTCTCCGACGCGCAGCGCAGCTCCGCGTTTCCGTGGAATTCGAGAGCGGCCAGTGTCCCATCTTCTTCTACTGTGGCATCCAGCGTTCCATCCACGAGCAAGTCCTGAATGCGTCCATCTGCACTGGTGGCTTCGAGCCGCAGGGGCATCGTCACTCGAGCGGTCGCATCGCTGTCTCCATCCGCGCACGCCAGACTTCCTGGGAAGGAAGCGTCAATGCTGAGCGTCGTGGAGCCGCCCGCGTCCCATTCGCCGACGAACTCGTCTTCATTGAACCTCTGCAGAATCGCTTGTGCAAGGTCCGCGTCACGGTATGGCATTTCGAGATTGATGGGCGACTCGCCGGGAGGGCATCCGGTCGTTGACCAGAAGGCGAAGGGCCAGTTACTCCCTGACTCTGAGCCGTCGATCGAGCGCTTTGTCGAGGACAGACGAATCCGACCGGCGCAGCTATCCGCGAGGGGCTCCAGCTGGATGGATGCGTCGACGGTCCGGTCGCTCATCGTCGACTCAACGGATACCCAATCGACGAATTCGGCCGGTTCCTTCCGGATCCAGAGATCCGATCCCAACGGTCCTATTCCACGTTGTGGAATCGTCACCCGTTCATCCTTGAGCACGAAGCCCCCTTCCTCCAACTCGAGTGTCACCGTTACGTCGACTTCGAGAGACGGAGGACACGATGGGCCATCGACTTCAGCAGTGGCTGGCCCATACTTCTGCGTGATCAGCCGAGCCGACGTCGTATCCACGGCAATTGTCGCGGTAAGCATGCTCTCGCCGCTGGCTGGAGTGACGAGTGCCTGTTCGGCAACGTTCTCCGTGGACCAGAGAGCGGATAGGTGAGTTTGACCCGTGTTATCCCACGTCAACGACGCCTGGCACGTCCCTGGCACACCCTCGAAGAGCTGCGCGGGGATTCCGGCTACTGTCTCTTCGTCCCAGAGGACCGATCGAATGGTGCAGCGATAGCAGCCGGAGTCCCCTTCGGTAAAGTCGTCGGGAGATTCGATGCAGGCTTCGGCGCCAGCCGCTCCCGCCGAACCACCCGTGACGACGACCTCACCCGCCCCACTGGCGCCAGCCACTCCCGCCGAACCACCCGTGACGACGACCTCGCCCGCCCCACTGGCGCCAGCCACTCCCGCCGAACCACCCGTGATGCCGGGCTCGCCATCGGCCAGGCACCCAGTTGCGATGGCGAGCAAGGCCACCGCCGCATGGTGGAATGTGCTCAGATTGTGCCGTGGCCAGATCCATGTCATGAGTCACCTCCACGCACAGCGTCCCACGGCAGCGGGAACCGCACAAGGGATCGGGTGGGCTTTCGGCAGCACTCGATCCTGTGAGGCAGACGACACGGAACGGGCGCCCGCTGCACCTACGGACTCACCAGCGTTGCGAATCCGCTGCCTGGCGCGGAAAACTGTAGCCCCTTGCCACGGACAGCGACCGTCATCGTCCTTGCTGCTCCAGGATTGTAGAGAACCACGACCAGGCTTCCGTCAGGGTTCTTGAAGGCGACGACATCACCCTCTCCACTGGTGCCTACCACCTTGGCGCCAGGCGCCACGTACCGCGAGAAGTGGCGGAAGACGTAGTAGACAGGCGTTGGCGTTACCTTTCCCGAATCCGCCACCAGCAGGGCGTTTTGTGCCCATTCTCGCGACACGTCGATGCTCCTGCCCACCTTGTCCAAGACCATGTGCCAAGCGTTGTACGCCGACACGCCGGCTCTGGTGATGGCGTAATGGATCAGTTCCCAAGTCTCGATGGCGTAGGCCAGGTCATTGGGTGCGATGTCCTGGTACGTCTCAGTCTGCCAGGGATAGTTACCGGCCTTGTGCTCGCTGACCCAGACGGGCAGCCCCGCGGATGTGATGGCAGACACCTGCGACGCGGTCACCATGCTATACCCCACGCCAGCGACCGCGCAGTAGCTCATCGCCGCGGCATCGGCCAGCACTTCGCTCACAATCGCGGCGTCGTCGGCCACGTCAAACGAACCACCCAGCATGACCTTGGTACCGAGGCCCGCATCGCGTAGGGCCGGACCCAGGTGTTGGCCGATGAAGCTCGTGTAGACGGCCTTGTCCCACGTGCAGGACGGGTAGGTATACGCGCCGTTGGGTTCGTTTTGCGGAGCCACGATCTCAACGCGGATACCTTGCTCCCCGTAGGCTTTGACGTAGCTTACGAAATACTGAGCGTACACGCTCAGGGTTGCGTCGTCGCCCTTCATCGTGCCGCCATCGTAGTAGGACGGCTTCTTGGCTGGTCCGCCCTCCATATCTTCTGCAGTGTATCCGGTCTTCATCCACACCGGAGGCGTCCATGGGACCGCCCAGAAACGAAGCTCGGGATTCACGCTCTGCGCGGCCTTGATGTAGGGGATGAGGTATTCCAGATCCCGGCCGATCGAGAATTCGCTGAGCGCCATGTCTGCGGGCGGGCGGTTTGCCTCGGTGCTGTCAGGGACGACGTCGTCGCCCGTGTCGTCGAGCGTGTAGTGGCTCAGAACATAGTCGTTTCCCCCGATCGGAATCCGGCCCCATGCGAAATGCGCCCCCTCGCTGCTGAAGAGGAGCTGCATGGCTTGGTCTCGCTCGGCCTGGCTAAGCTCTGAAAGATAGACCCCCCCGAGCTCAGTGAAGCCCCCACCAAACCCCTCCCAGGTCTGCGCCTCGGAGGAGTCGTCGACGGTGACGTCGACATTGCTGGCTGGCACTTCCGTCAGCTGTTGCTCTTGCCAGTAACTGCCCTCGGCCGACGTGATCACCATGGGCAGCATCACGCCCTCGTCCCCCGCCACGTTGCAGCCAGCTTCGGATCCGATGCATCCGCTCGGATCGGTTGCGCCGCCAGGTCCCGCGGCCCCACCCGATCCCGCCCCCCCCAGCGCGCTACCGCCTCCCGTTCCGTCTGTACCGCTGCAAGCAGCAAGCAGCGATATCGCCCCCACGCCGATGAACCCTCGGATAACGTTCTCCATTTCCATCTCCTGAACTCAAGGTGCTCCCCAGAGCCCGCCGTCGAGCTGAAAATCCCGTTGCTCTGAAATTCAGAGTGTATATGCTCTGCATTTCAGAGCAAAGCGTCAACAGAAAACCGACAGGAAGAGGAGCCGGCGATGGACGCTCAGAACCCCCACTGCTTGCCAGAACCCGAAGAGCAGATCGAAGCCATTCGGGCAATGCTCAGCACCGGCCATCGCGCAATTCGCCTCGAGCCGCATACCTTCTGGCTGTGGGGTCTAGTCGCTACGGCCTGCCTACTCGGCGAACGGACGCTGTTCACGCCCTCGCGATTCCCTATCCACTGGCAGCTCGCCACGTTTCAGGTTCTCTCGATCGCCATCTGTATTGGCTTCGGCTTCGCGCTGGATTTCCACCTTAGCAAGCGAGTCAAGCGCGAGCGCGACGAGAGCTATCCGTTCATTCAGCGCCAGATGGGGAAGCTCACGTTGCTACTGGTAAGCCTCGGCCTGCTGATGACCCTTGGGGGGTGGCATCACTCGTGGTACACGCTCGTATTCGCTTTCTGGCTTGCAGACCTCGGGATAATCCTCTTCGTTCACAGCCTCTTCTCTGAACCCTTTCTCGGCTGGGCGGGGGTCTCGTTGATAGGGTTGAGTGTTGCTGCCGTGGGTCTGGCCGTACCGTTTGACGGCACGCGATTCCTGCTGCTGGCCGCCTGTGGCTTGGGTCTGCCATCTCTGGGGCTGTTGCTACGGCCGCTCGGGCGCTGGGGTACCGGCGCTCGCCTCGCCTGTCTAGTGGCGTGGACATCCGCCATCTCCGGCGCCGCCTATATCGGGTTTCAAATGAGCCTACCGACGAGGGTCGCTTCGTACTCACTCGAAGACACGACACACCTGTCATGGGTGGCGCCTGGCTCCAGCGAGCCCGGTTCCCATGCCGCGTGGCGGCAAGGGACAAAATGGTGACGCCCCAAGCGCACGATCCATGAGCAATTCGAGGAAGACACCTGGGCGCGGCAAGCCTCTGCCTGCGCTGGATCCCGTGATGCACCAGCCGATCCGCACCCGGATGGTGGCCTATCTAGCGGCGCGGGATGAGGCGACGTTCAACGAGCTCAAAGACGCGATTCAGATCACCGACGGCAACCTTGACGCCCATATGAAGAAGCTCTTGGCCGCCCGCTACGTCGAGGCCAGGCGCGAAACCGGTAGTGGCCGGCCGCAAACCTTCTACGCGCTGACGGACGCGGGCCGCGCGGCTTGTCGGTCGTACGTTGACGCCTTGCAGGCACTGCTGCACGGGCTGTAAATCAGAAGCGAGGTACCGACGCTTCTCGCTGGCGGAACGAATCCTCGAAGGGTTCGGACGTGAGCCATCGTCCAGGAAAGAAAAGTGTATCAGCCGGGGGAGAAAAGGGTCTCCTGGGCAAGCGTCCAAGCGCGCGGCAGACTGAGCCGCTTCGCAGCGTCCGGTTGTCATGGACGGTAGCGTCCGCAATCGGGCGCACCCGCGACTGCTAGGTTGGGAGATCACCATGCCGACGATCCATCACGTTGCTCCTCGACGCATCATGGGGGGCGCGCTGCCCCGCTGGTGGGCTCTGGGTTCGGTAGTCATGGCTACAATTCTTCCGGCTTGCGGCGAGGAATCAGGGCACGAGGATCTTGGCAGCGGGGGCGCCAGCGGCGGTAGCGGCAGTAGCGGCGGTGCGACGGGCGCCATGGTCCCAACCGGTGGAGGGCCGGCCGCCGTCGGCGGTACAAGCAGTGGCGCGACTCTGTCGGGTGGCGCGAGCACCACGGGTGGAACCGGTGGCATTGGCCACGAAGCTGTCGACCCCAGCGGCGGTAGCGGCACGACAGCCGGGGGCACGACATCCGGGAGCACGACATCCGGGGGTACGGCAGCCGGGGGTACGGCAGCCGGGGGTACGGCAGCCGGGGGTACGGCAGCCGGGGGTAC
>CAYRKE010000092.1:0-29240 GCA_964424695.1 uncultured Polyangiaceae bacterium | reverse complement strand
CGTCTCGAGCCTCCTCGATGCAGGAGGTGAGCTCGTCGGTGGGAGTCCAGCCGCACGCGCCATCATCGGCCTGTACCTCGCACGAGGCGCCCTCGTAGCAAACGTACTCGTCGAGCCAGACGCAATCGGACGCGATGTCGGCGTTTTCGCGGGATACGCAGAGCTCTCCCGAACACCCCGCACTCACGCAAGCGGGCTCGGTGGGATCGTCGCCTTGGCACTGCGGCTCGGCGGTGGAGCACTCGCCGTCGGCATTGCAGTACTCCATCACGTCATCACAACCACCGCTGGCGTCGGGGTCGCAGGTGGAACAGGAGTCACCGCATGCGGCGTTTGCGCAGGGATTGACAGCAGCTTGGCCAGCTTCCCCGGCGTTGGAGTTGGAGCCCGATGAGCCGACGCCGCCCGCTCCGGCAGCGTCGCCTCCGATGGCGATGTCGTGGATTTCGCAGCCCACCCCGAGACACGGAATCATGAGGCCTAGGCCGAGGAACAGTCGAAACGATATCATGGAAGATCCCTCCTGCTCTGTGAGCGTTGTAGCCCTTTAGTTGCGGAACGGGGCGGCATCCGTGACCGAAACGTCCCGGCCGAGCCCGCACTCCTGTCGCACCCGAGGACCCAGGAGTGACTTGGGGTGAGCCGCCAGGAACCGCTTGGCTTCGCTGTGCGCTTGGACACGGCCGGACGCGCACAGGGCCAGCACACGTGCAGCCTGGCGCTCCTCGCTGAGCTGACCGTTGGCGAAGCGCCGTTGGTGTTGGGCCAGGATACCGAGCGCCCTGTCGTTCTGGCCTTGTTCGATGGCGCGGTGTGCCTGTTCGAGCAGGGCGTACTCCTCGCGCAGCGAGTCGGAGGCCTGCTTCGGCAGTGTCGAGGGGGCAGGGCCGAACTCCGCCGGATTCGTCCGATGCGGTGAGGGTCTCATCCCGGCGAGTCCCGCGTCAGCGGGACTTGGGTCCGGGCGGGGCGGAGTAGCCGGAGGTTCGGGGGTGACATCGGCCACGGGCACTTTCGAGGGGAGCGGCGCTCGCGCCGACACCATCGAGACCGAGTCCGCGGGGGACGGCTGGTGACCGTTCGGGGAGAGCAGGGCAGGTGCAAGGATTTGTGAACCCGCAACGACGAGGGCTCCCACACCGAGTCCGCCGCCGAGCCAGCTCAGTAGCCCTGTTGACACGACGCTGGACCCAGAACTGCTTCCTGCTGCTGCGGTCGCAAGCTTGCTGGCCGCGGCTGTGCCCGCTGCGCTCGCCGAGACTCCAGCCGCCAGGGCGGCCGCAATCGCTTGACGCATCCGGCGGCGCTCAGAGGGCGAAGGCCCCGGAGCCTGTCGTTCCCGCTCTATCACTGTTCTCGCGTCAGGGCCCATGCCAGTCACTCCATTCCCTGGACGCCGCGTTCCCGCGCGCGGTGCCGAGCGAGGGCCGCCTCGAACTCGCGTCGTGCAGCGCGCAGTCGTGAGTAGGCGGTATTCAGGTTGATTCCGAGAGCCTCGGAAACCTCAGGCAGAGGCAGCTGCTCGAGGTCTGCCAGCACGAAGACGGCGCGTTTGGGTTCATCCAACTTGTCGAGGAGCTGGCACACCAGCCGAGCGGCTTCGCGGTTCTCGGCTCCGGCCGCCGGCAGGGGCTGCCTGTCCACCAGTGCCTCGTCCGAGCATTCCGTGCCACGGCGAGACTGGGCCCGGCGAAGATCGCGCGCCACGCCACGCGCGATGGCGAAGAGCCACGTCCGTATGGATGCTCGACCTTCGAACCCCTGCCAGTGGCGGAGTGCGGCAAGGAACACCTCCTGGGTTGCGTCGGCAAGCGCGGCTTCCTTCACCCCGAGGCGCCGAAGACTGCGCCAAACGAAGTCGCAGTGCTCCTGGTAGACCTCATCCAGTGAGGCCCCTGCCGCTTGCCGGGCCACCGAGCTACTGTCGGATGGTCCCCGGGCCTGCTCAAGGGTGAGCTCCACGTTTCTTGGATGTTCTGGGGTTCCGCTTCCGTGTCCAAAACGTCAGCGAGGTATGTAGGTCGGCCCCTTGGTTGAGCTCGCATTCCTTCTTTCGGCGCCAAACGAGAACGCCCCCCAAACTCCGGCCCTTGGGCAGACGAACCAGGGCCGATGCACGGTTTCATCGCCCACGCGTTCGAGCTGGAACTCGTAGTGTCTGAAGGGGACACCCACCTCGAGGATCATCCCCAGACGCAGCCAGCGGGTGGTGACCATGGAGAATCGCCCAACTCCGTGTCCCGCAATCCAGAGGACCGAGCGGGCGTGCTGTTCCTGAGTCCCGTAGGCTTTGCCTGCCAACCGTCCCATTTCAAGCCCAGCACACGCCTCTACGCCCCTATGCCCCAGCCAACAACCTTGGAGTGCTCCGGAGGTCAACGACACGAGTCCCCCCTTGTTGGGCACGACCTCTGCTTCTCGCTCGAACCAGTGGCGATACTGGCCCTCGATGGCCCATGGATCGCTCCGCACCCCAAGCCCCGCCACGATGTTCAGCGTGGTGGATGGCAGGGTTCCCCAGTCGGCAAGGCTGCCGACGAAGAGATCGTAGCTCAGTGGCTGTCGACCTTCCCGCCAGGGCTGCTTCGGAGTCCCGGATGTCTCCGACCAGAGCTCTCGGCGGGCGATTGACTGGGCTTTTGCGGGGTTCTGCGGCGAGACCGGACCCGCGGCGACAGGCCCAGGCTCGCCAGGCGAACCGGCTGAAGATGGCGCCGACGCGACGGACGGACGTGCCGCCATCGCCAGAATCAACGCCGCGGCATCCCCCAGTTCTCGGCAGTCTCGACCCCAGAGTCGTCTGGTAAGCTCCGTGTTGGCAACCTGTGTGCGCAGGATCAGCTCGAACCCACGTCCGCTGGGGGCGATGCTACCCTCGGCGTTCACGACTCGAGCTTCTTGCCCCGCCAGTAGCTCTCTCGACTTGGCGACGACCGTGTCTCGCTGAGGACACTCATCGGGAGCCTGCCATTCCAACTCCAGTCTTGGAGCGGCCTCGGCATGAGCCCTGGACGGGCACCCTACCAGACAGCCGCTCCCCAACCACCACCCCAGGAGGGGCCGGGCCCACCCCAACAAAACGAACGGTGAGTTGGGTCGAAAAGCGTGTTTGGGGGCCATCAGGTCGAGGCCGATGGTAGCCCGACCGGAACGAGAGCGGGGACGCTTTCGGTACCGGGTGCGTCGCGGGTGCCCCGCCGGCACGGAATCGAGCCGCGCCCGAGGATCACGCCGTGACCACGAGCCCACCGTGCACTCCCCGTGTCGAGCCTCCTCCGCGGTCAAGGCGAGTGCCGTCTTCAGCCATGAGCAGGGAGACGGGTCCCCAACTCGGTATGCTGGAACGGCCCCTGCGCTTCGGCTACTGAGTGAAGCTCATCGCGACCTCCGACGGGTCGTTGGAGCGACACATGACGAAGGCACCCAGCACAGCCACCGCATGCCTACGGTCCGAGGGGCCGGGGCGAGTATCGAGGCAATCGTGAGGCGACTGCTGCACGTCGGGCCTGTGTTGCTCCTCGTTGGCGGCCTCATCGGGTTTGCATGGATGGGGGATGTCGGGTGCTCATCGCAAGGGAAGGAGATGAGACTGCCCGTCTCTGGCGCGGGTGTGACCATTCGTCGTGACCTGCCTGGGACGAGCGGTGAGCATACGGCAGACTGGCACATGGAAGCCGGCGGCGTGGAGCTAGTCGTCGCCGGACACGCGGGAGATGCGCGAGGCGCGGCGCCTGGGACCATCTTGTCGGTGCGGCCGAGCTCCGAGCAGGTGGGGGCACTTCGCTCCATCGAGACCGTAGTGTTCGTGGCGGGGCAGGAGTATGCACTCGAGACCGAACGCATCACTCCGGTGCTTACCCTGGACGCCCCCAGCCTCCGCATCGACCAGCGTGTGCTGGCGCTCCCCATACGGCTCAGCACGACTCTATCGATGCAATCGGGGCGCGAGTGGATTGACATCGTGACTCGGCTCGAGACCTCGAGTGACACGCCGATTTCAGCGGTGGCGCTGGGTGACCGCGTGGCGTGGCCGGGTGCCCCGACGTTTGCACCGCGCCTTGGTTTCGTCGACGAGCCGACGACTGCGGAGGCACCATGGATGGCGCGCCTGGGCTATCGCTACGCTACTGCCCTCGTCTTCGAGGACGGCGCGGCCAACGTGACGTTCGCGTTCGAGAGGAGGCTCCCGACACACCAGACCGCCATAGGCGCGCCTTTCGAATTGGCTCCGGCCAGGGCTCACGAATCGAGGCGTACCCTGCTGTTCGTGCGGGGCGGCTTGCCGCAAATGGCGGCTCTCGCGTGGCAGGCGCTCTCGCGACCGTACGGCATGGTCCACGGACAGCTCGATCCGCCCCCATCATGGGCAGTGGTCAGAGCTCTCCACCCGGACGGGCGAACCGTTCTCGAGGCACCGGTGGATGCCTCGGGTCAGTACGGGTTGCCGCTTCCTGCGGGCACGTACCGATTGGTCCTCGAATGCCCTGGCGGCGTGGACGAGCAGACCGTGGAAATCGACCCGAGCAGCGTGCCCGTGGAGGCCGATCTGATGCCTCCAACGGCCGGGCGGCTCCGGTTGAGCGCCACCGACGTATCGGGGGAGGCACTCCCCGTTCGCTGGATCGTCAGGGGAGTCCCTCCCACGCCCAACCCAGATTTTGGCCCGGACGAGCGAGTGGGGGGCATGAAGAACGTCGTCTACACCCTGCACGGATCCGGTGAAGTCGAGCTTGCTCCGGGCACCTATCGTGTTCAGGCGACTCACGGCCCGGAATGGTCCGTGGCAGAGCGAGAGGTGTCGATTCGGCAGAACCTTGGAGCCGCCGTTCGAGTCGAGCTCGAACAGGAGGTTCTGACGCCCGGTTGGATCTCGGCGGATCTCCATCTCCATGCGGCTCCGAGCTTCGACTCGACAGTCGCGCTCGAGGATCGGGTCATCGCCCTCGCTGCCGAAGGCGTGGAGTTCGCTGCCGCCACCGATCACGATCAGGTCACGGACTATGCGCCGGCCATCGCCAGGGCAGAGATGGGGGACCATCTCCTCAGCGTGCCTGGAGTCGAGATCACGACCCAGAATTGGGGACACATCAACGCCTATCCATTTCCCGCAGACGCGGGGGCTCCGCAGCATGCCGGGCTGACCGCTCGGGAGATCTTCCGCGCGGCGCGCGCGCGCTCACCCGCTGCGCTCATTCAGGTCAATCATCCGCAGATGGGCTCCATCGGCTACTTCTTGCGCGGCGGGTTGGACGCGGACCGTGGCACCTTCGGCGAGTCCGGCTTCGATTGGGACTTCGACGTGCTGGAGCTCATCAACGGCTTCGAGCTTGGGGATCCCGAAGTCATGGCGGCGACCCTTCAGGATTGGTTCGCGCTCCTCAATCGCGGCATCCATCCTACCGCCGTCGGGAACTCGGACTCACACGGGCTGCTCTTCCAATGGGCTGGCTATCCGCGGACCTATGTCCGCGTCGCGAGCGACATTCCCGGTCGAGTCGACGCTGCCGAGGTGGTAGAGAGCCTCCGGGCGGGACGTGCCATGCTCTCGACCGGACCTTTCGTCTCGATCCTGGTGGACGGATGGGCGGGCCCCGGTGACCTTGTCACGGTCACTTCCGAGGGGCCCATCGCCGAGATCAGCGTCCGCGCCGCACGCTGGCTCGAGGTCCAGCAGGTCGAGGTCTGGGTTGACGGCAAGATCGCTGCGCGGCGGGCGGTTTCGGTCCAAAACCGTGTGGTGCGATTGGCGTGGCAGCTGCCCCTCGACGTGCAGAGCGACGCGTGGGTCGTGGTGGTGGTTCGCGGACAGAAGGGACTCGAGAAAGTCGCTCCGGGGCGTGGGGCGACGCCCATCGCGATCACCAACCCTGTCTTCATCGATGTGGACGGCGATGGGGCGTGGAAGCCACCCGTGCTGGGCGGACTCCGTTTCGAGGATCCGTCGACATTGGACGCGGCGCGCGACTCGCAGCAGGCCTCCGAGGGGGGCGAGTAGTACTACTGCCTCAGGTCGTAAGAGGACCCAGCGACTCAGGCTCTGGGGCGCAGCGAGCTGCGGACGCTGGGAACCCGAGCGGCCCCGTATTTGCAAGCGCCTCTGGGGTGGCTCCGGGAATTTCGCAGTCTCAGTGCACGTCGCGGCACGAAAGTTCACTTGTCCCTGAATGCAAAGTGCAGGCGGCGGTTACTACCTTGTGCATGGGAATTGGCTGGCCATGAAGCCCGACGGCGTGATTTCGAGGTCGAACCGGCGTACGGTCAAGGACGATGCCCTTAACAGCGTATGGGGCGATGATCTGGATGATGGCTGGAACGAGGCTCCGCCTCCACCACCAGCCTCGACGCCTCCTCGGTTGATTCCATCGCCTCTGCGTCTCTTGTTCGGGACGGCATTGGGGGGCACGAGCAGACCAATCGAGCCAGGGCTGGGCGACCCGGAGGCGAACTCGCCGGCCACGGAGACGCTGCGACCCGCGAACCTGGACCGCATCTCGGAACCCGTCTCGGCGCGTTCGCGGCGTTGGCTGGTGCTCGGGTGGTGGTCGGGTGCTGCGGTCCTGATGGTGGCCGTCGGCTCCGCGTGGACTCTCAAGGGTGATCTCTCTGGCGCCACGGCTCCGGGGGTTTCGGAAACGGGCGATACATCGGTGATCTCCGCTTCCGTCGCACCTCGTCGTCGGGACGGTGATGTGAGCGACAACACACAGCGCGAGCCAGCTCAAGCCGAGGCTGCGATCATGAGCTTCACCGGCGTCTCGAGCGCTGCGGCCTCCGGTGGGAGCGCTCCTCTCGAGACCGCTCTGGCTAGCGAGGCTCCTCCCGCCGCCAAGCCTCGAGGACGGGCAGGGAAGCGCACTCCTGGGAATGAGGGTGACACTCTCAAGAGCGCCTTTGCCGCGGCCCTTGTCGACAATCCGCGTACCGTAAACGTTACCGTCACGACGCAGCCCAGCACAGCGGCTGTCTTCGACATCGCAGGCCGGCACCTCGGCGTGGGCACGGTTGATGTGAGCGTACCCGAGGGGCGGCAGCGGCGAGTCATGGTTTTCCGGGACGGCTACCAGCCGAAGCGGCTCAGTCTGGATGCCAGGACCAGGGCGGTGAGCGTGAAGTTGGTCAGACTAAAGGGTGCGTCAGATTCCGCATCCTTCGGGGCCTCAGGAGGGTCCGATGGGACCGGGGCAGAGTCCTCCGATGCGGAGACGAATGGGACGAACCGCAGCGCTCCCATCACGACGACAGGCGGCGGTTCCCCTCCGACGAGCGCCGATCCTCCAGCAGCCGCCGGCGCAGACGATCCCGTCGCCGATCCGAGCCCCTTGTGAACGCAGAAACGGGCGCCCAGACTCCAGCCAACACGATGCTGGCCGCTTCGCGCAGAACCCAGGGGAGAGACGGCCTGCGTAACAGGTGGCAGACGATTCGGAGCGGGACCTAGCTTGACGCCCCGCCGGTCCCTTTCTCAGGAGCATACCGGATCGCCATCACCGTCATGTCGTCGAGCGGTCGGGTACCGCTCACCGGTCCCAGGATCCCGCGAACGATAGCTCCGGGGTCGAGCCCCTGCGATGCCAGTGCGCCGAATCTCGACGGCAGTTCGGTCTCCAGCCTATGCCCGTCCACGAAGGCTTCGGATATCCCGTCAGTGACCAATAGGATCGTATCACCTGGATCGAGCTCGAAGGTGTCGACCCGGAGAAGTCTCGAGATGTCCCGCTCGACTCCGAGCCAGACGCCGTACGACTCGAAACGCTCCACGGTATTCGAGGCAGCTCGATGGACAAGAATGTCCTGATGCATGCCAGAGTACTGGACCTGACCCTCCACAAGCTTGAGAGCCATGATGGTCATGTACTGATTATCGCCCATGAGCTGGATGTTGCTCCAAGTTGCAGCGTTGGTTTGGCTGAGAAGGACTGCTGGCGAGCTCCGGGTCGCGGTGCCGCACTCCGATTCCAGAAAGGCGCGCACGGCGGTCTGAACCATCATCATGACCAACCCGGCGGGCACGCCGTGCCCGGAGACGTCACCCACGAGAACCCATCCGCCGTTCTCGAACTCCACGATGTCGTAGTAGTCGCCACCAACGCTGTCGGCGGGTATCATCGTCGCCGCTACGTCATAGTCAGCAAACCGCGTCGTCTTTGGTAGGAGAACGGTCTGGATCTTGCGTGCGAGGTCCATCTCGCTCCAGAGCTCGGCCAGCGCCCGCCTGAGCTTCTCGGTTTGCTGGGCAACCTGTGCTTCCAGGCTCTCGGATGCAGCTTGGAGCTCGCCATAGAGTCGTGCGTTCTCGAATGCTGCAGCCGCCTGCGCTGCCAGAAACTGCAGGAGCTCGGCTCGTACCGGACCAAAGGCGTCGGTAGCAGTGTTGTTCTCGAGATAGACAACACCGATGAGTTTGGCCCTGTGCAGCAACGGAACGGCAAGAATCGATTTGGGTTGCGAGCGACGAACGTATGGGTCGGCTTGGTATCGGGAGTCACGGGAGGCATCCGCGAGAACCAGCGGGCGGGCAGTCCGGGCCACGTAGTGCACCATGGCCCGTGAAAGGCCCTCGGTCGTGTCCAGATCCTCGGATAGTCCCAAACGCACGGCGTCCGGCTCGATGGTAATGGCTGCCGCGATTGTCAGCGCACCCTTCTGCTCGAGCACGAGAAACCCCCGCTGGGCGCCGGCATTCTCAAGCAGAGTGCGCATCAGTCGCTCGATGACCCGCTCGAAGACGAGTTCCGTGGCCAAGGCCTCGGTGGCACGAATGGCCGTCGCCAGATCGAGTCCCCCGGCGCAGCGTGGCACGGCCGCCGTGTCGGTAGGTTCGGCGAGCGAGACCGAGCCCGTCCCCGCCGACGTGCCGAGCCCAAGGGTTGTGCCCCAACCCCCGGTCTCACTGCGCAGCCAGGGATGCGCGGCGGCAAGCTGCTCGACCTTCGCCATCGCTCCCCAGCGCTGATACGCGTACGCCGCCTCCTTCAGATACGCTCTCCCAATCGTGATCCTGCCCTCGGTGAGGTGAAAAAGCCCGCTGGCTTCGTTTGCGATTGCCTCGATCTGGGCGAAGCCGTGCTCTCGGGCTCCGGCGATGGATTGGTCGTACAGGCCCATGGCCACTGCTGTAGCTCCCTGGAGGGTGGCGAGCTCGGCAAGTACCAGATGATGACGCGGCGCATAGTTGCACGGCGCCGAGTTGGCCCAGACCTCAAGCAGCTTTGCTTCTGCCCTGATGCGCTCGATCAGTACCTCCCGCTCGTGAGCCTCCCGGGTTCGGGCAAGCTCTGCCAGTACGAGCGCCCGGAAAAACGCGAGCTCCGGGACGCCCGGCGTGCTCGCCAGTGGCTGGCATTCGTCACTTGCTGCCAGCGCTCCAGCATAATCGCCAGCCAGAAATTGCAGCCCTGTCTTGTAGAGCAGATACCAGGACCGTGCGGGCGGCATCAGCGTTTCCGCGAAGGCGGCCTCGTCGACCCCGCCACAGTCCAAGCTCCCCAGGCTTCGGCTCTGCCCCTTGAGTGCTTGGATCACTCGGCGGTGCAGCTCGCAGAATTGGAGACCCAGAACGCCATCGGTTCGTCGAGCAATCTCATCCGCCGCCTCGACATCGGACGTGATCCCATCCAATGGGTGCCCGGCAAGGAACCTGCAGAATACGACAATGCCAGTGCTGAACGCCGCGTATGCGAGATCGCCGAGCTCGAGGCACTGTCTGAGCCCTACCCGCAGATGTTCGATGCCAACCGACAGATGCTCACGCAAATGCGCGACGAAGCCGCCAAACACGAAGTGGGCTTGGCCTGCCAAAGCCGGGGCGCCCACCTGCGCGCTCAGCTCGATGCCCACTCGTCCGAAGCGGTGCGCCGCGGTCATGTCGCCTGTCACCACCATGTGCACGATGGCATACTGCACGTAGAAGAAAGGTGACACAGGGGCGGTCCCGTGAACGAGCGTTTCTGCCACTCCCTTGAGGACGAGGGCAGCGTGCAGCTCGGGGTTGCACATATAGGCAGGCGGCACGGCAAAGGCGAGGGTATCCATGGTCGCCAGTGGCTCTTCCGCGGTCATGAGCGGCAGCTCCGCGAGCGACTCGACGCTTCGTCCACCGAGCGCCTCTTGGTACGCGCCAAACCCGGATCCGATGGCGGCCCGCAGCGCCGGGGTGTCTGTCGGCTGCGGCAGAGGTACCCCGAGCATTTGCAGAGAATCGACCGAGTTCGAGCATGCCTCGGCAAGCTTCCCCGTGGTTGTGAGGAATGCGGTCTTCAGATTGCGGACGGCGATGCGGTCCAGCATGGTCGCGGCGTTCGTTTCCGCAACGTCGAGGGTGCGCAGCGCTTCGCCCGGGTTTCGGCTCAAGTGCTCGCACTCAGCCTTGAGGACATGGGCAGGATGGGCGATCCCATAGTGCTCGGTCCACGCTGCGTCCCCCAATAGACCAAGCGCGGCGTCGAGATAGTGCAAGGCCACGGCGGGAGCGGCCGCATCCCGAGCTTTGCGACCAGCCCGAAGACTGAGTTCAGCAAACAGTATTCTCTCTTGGGGATCGACGACAAGCTTCCTGCCCCGATCGAGGTGGTCAACGACCGCGAATAGCTCATCGTCCGACACCTCATGCCTTGCCCGTGCGAGCAGGAGTCGACCGATGTCGAGATGAATGGCGGCTCGGTCGGCGTCCTCGATGAGTGCGTAGGCTGCTTGCTGGACTCGATCGTGAAGAAACCGGTACCGAGCGGGAGGCGCGTGCGCCGGCTCGTCGCGCTGATCAGCTTCGGCCGCGTATCGGAAGTTCCCGTCGAGCGGAACGACCAACTCTTGATGCATCGCCTCCCACAGGCAGCGGCCGAGATCGGCTGGCGAGTGGCGTGATACTGCTTCCAGCATACCTCCGTCGAAGTGATTCCCCAGACAGGCTGCCAGGCGAAGCGCGTCCTGCGCTGGCGCAGATAGGTTTCGAAGTCGCGCGAGTAGGAAGTCGACGACGTTGGCCGTCACCACCATCTCACTCACTTGCGCCAGATCCCAAGTCCATTCGCGCCGGTCAGGATCCAGAACCAGCAGGCCCTCGTGGTGCAGGCTCATCAGAAACTGATTGAGGAAGAATGGGTTGCCCTGCGTCTTTGCAGTCAGGGTTCGAGCCAGAGGCTCGACACGAGCTTCCTCCGCGCTGAGGGCCTCGCTCAGCAGCTGAGTGACCTGCGCAAGCCCGAGCGGTTCGAGAGCCAGCTCGCACACCGGGGTGCCATCCTCGCGAATCGCCTCGAGTGCACAACTCACCGGATGCAGTGGGGTAATCTTGCTCTTTCTGTAGGCTCCCACGACCAGAAGGTGTCGCCCCCTGAGCACGAGCTGGACGAGACGCAGTGATGCAGCGTCCGCCCATTGCCAATCATCGAGGAAGAGCACCAATGGCTGCTCGGCGGTGCAGAACGCGCCAAGGAATGCCTCGAACGCCATCTCGAAGCGGCGCTGGGACTCGGTCGGTCCTACTGTCGGGGCTTCCGGCAGGGGCCCCGTAACCAACGGAAGCTGGGGGACGAGCTCCGCGATGAGTTGCCCGTTGGGGCCGAGAACCTCGGTCAGAATCTGCCGGTAATGGGCGAGCGTATCGCTAGATTCACCGAGGAGCTGCTCGACGAGGCACTGGCACGCGCGCGCCAGCGGCGCGTACGGAACACCACGGGCAAGCTGGTCGAACTTGCCCGAAACCATGCGACCGCCGCGCACGAGCCGCCGCCACACCTCGCCTACGAGAGCACTTTTGCCGACTCCGGCGTCGCCAGAAAGCAAAATGAGCTCGGAGGCGCCTGCCTCGACTCGCTGTAGGGCTGCACCGAGTTCGCGGAGCTCGACCTCACGGCCATAGAGCTTCTGGGGGATGCGCAGCTCTGACGCAGCATCGCGTTCGCCAAGGGTGAAGGTCGGTGCGTCCACCGCGTGACCCAACGCAGCGAGCCGCTCCAGACACAGCGCAAGATCATGGCGAACACCCTCAGCGCTCTGGTAGCGCTGCTCCGCCTCCTTGGCCATCAATCGGGTTATGATGTCCGAGAGCTCCCTGGGAACTTCGGGCCGGAGGTCCCGGGCGGCGGGAGGCTGACGTGCGAGATGGCAGTGCACGAGCTCGAGCGCATCGGTGGTCTCGAAGGGTAATCGCCCGGTGAACAGCTGAAAGAGAGTGACGCCCATCGAATAGAGATCCGAACGGCGATCCACGATTCGATTCATGCGGCCAGTCTGCTCGGGAGCGATGTAGGGCAGCGAGCCTTCGAGCTGGGTCACCGGGAGCGGAGCCTGAACCTGGCGGGGAAGTCGGATGGCAATTCCAAGGTCGACGAGCGTGACGTGGCTCGACTCTGCGTCACGCAGGAAGAGGTGATGGGGTTTGATGTCCTTGTGGACGATGTCGTGTCGATGCAGCGACGCCACGAGTTCGGCAATCGAAATGGCAATCTCGAGCCCCTGCTTCAACTCCACGCGACCATCTCGGATGAGCATGTCGAGCGAGAGCTCACCTGCGTCGTCGATGATCAGTGCCAGACCACGACCGAAGGGTTCCAGCGCGTGCGCGCGGACGACTTGGGGCAGCTCCAGGGATCGGAGAAGCGCATACTCGTGACGCAGGCGGGCAAGATCTTCCGGGCTCGGGTGTTCTGGGTGGAGAGCCTTGACGACCACCGGTGCACCATCTGGCTCTCGATACCCGCGATACAGGACTTCGTTCGGAGTCTCGCGGATGGAGACGTTCAGCGTAAAACGGCCTGATAGCGTAATCATGATGCGCTAGGAGCTCACTCACCTGGCACAAACGGGCGCGCGGCGAGGTTCTTGAGTGCTTCGGCAGGATGTCCGGAGCCCTGCCCGACCCCAAGGCCTCCCTGTTTCTGCCGAGAAGAGGAATGCTCGGAAGGCCCCTTCGAATCGGGCCTGACGCTTCTGCGTTTGCGCAGCAGAAGGGGGATAGACTCGTCTCTCAGTCTGCTGCCCCAAAGGCCCCACGGAGTCGATGTGCGCGCAAGAATGGGGTAGTCTCCGCCGTTATCCTTGTTGGCCCCACATGGACCCTTTTTCTGCGAGGAGGATTCGGCGGCTACGGCGCCAGTGGGCTCGGCAAGATGGCCTACTCGCCCTCCACGTTGCAGTATACCGACACCCACGATCCTGAGGTCCACGACGATGGCACCGTCCTCGTTTACGAAAACGGGGGATACAGTGGCGTCTTGGGCGAGGAAGGAACCCCCCATGGCTATCACTCGCGTGCCCTCGAGTATCTCATCGACGAGGTCACCATGACGGCGACGCTCGTCTGGGAGTTTCCGGGCAACTTCAATGTCGACCCATGGTACAAGAACGAATGGTACATCCCCTTCTGGGGTGATGCGGACCGACTCGCCAACGGCAATGTGCTGATCACCGCAGGCGTGCGCGGCCCGAATAGCGAGAGCCGTATCTTCGAGGTCACGAAGCAAGAGGGAACGGTGGTCTGGGAGTTCCGGCTTCCCCACGATTTCGGGGTCTACCGATCGGAGCGCATCGTCCCGCCACTCGTGCACGCCATCGGGCAATGAGCCCAGAGTCATCTTGCCGGCGTCGAGAACGAAGTGGGTCTAGTCGATGGGCTTCATTGTCGCGCCCTGTATGAGTCAGCTGGCTTCTGTCTGAGTGTGCTTCAGTGGCCCGGCATCGGCGGCTTACTACTACGGCCCCAGGTACCACAGCTCAGCTGGCTGCGATTTCTAGTTCGCATTCGCGTTGCAGCCACCACCACCAAGCCAAAATCCTCCCCTCGGCCGAATTCCCACGTTGCACGGGGGAACGGATCCACCAGCGGACGCCGGACCCACTCGATCGCCTCGACACCAACACGTGCCGCAGCTTTGCGGCGCGACGCCCATGGGGGCAGAACCGCCCCTGGTGATTGTGTGACGGGTTTCAGGCTCGCAGTGTTGGGCGCGTCTTGGCGGGAGATGCGGTCAATGACCGGCGATCCCTCGAACTAGAACTGCCCGTGCACCATGGCCGAACCAGGTCCGACCTGTAGCGCAAGCTTCGGCTCGGTCGACGACTCGCCCCCGGTGAGGAGCAGGTAACTGCCGATTCCTGCTCCCAGGATACCAATACCAAGGCCCGCGTACGACAGGCCCGCATTGGTGCCTTTGGTTTTGCCGTCGTCGACCGCGCCCTCCGGACACGTGCTGCGGTTGCAGGACTTCTTCACGTTGCCGACCGAGACCTCATTGATGGCCGTGAACGTCCCAAACATGGCAAGACCAGCGACTCCCACTCCGAGGGTAATCCACCCAACGGTATCTCGATCGAGCGAGTCGCCCGCACTTGGCGGGGATTCGCAAGGCACGGATGAGGGGGGGGCCTGTTCGTCCTCGGCCTTCTCGACGTGCTTCACCTTCTCCACGACCGTCGTTCTACCGGCCGGCGGTGGCAGATCGGCGGCTATGGTGTGCATCTCGCCGGCCACGAGATCGAGCTTCTTGTCCGAGCTCCGCCCGTCTTCATGCTCGAGATGTATTTCCACGGCGCCGGGCTTGAGCGGTAGCTCCTTGTTCCACTCGGATGGGGAAACCTCGCTTCCATCCAACGAAACGCGCACTCCGGGTTCCACGGTCAAGAATGCGAGCTTCTTGCGCAGGGAATCCATCTCATCTTGAGCCGAATCGACTGTCTTCTGATATTTTTCCGCTCCGCGAGCCAGGTCTTTGGCGAGTGCGAGCGTCGCTTCGAGCTCTCGATAGGCGTCATCGAGCCGGTCGAGCTTGATGAGGGCCCGGGCGAGCATCAGGCGAGAGTTGGGGCTTGCCACCACCTCGAAGGACTCGCGGAAGCGCTTTGCTGCTTCGTCGTGCTTTCCGGCATCGAGCGCCTCTACGCCTTTGGCGTAGAGCACCTTGCCTTCCTCCAGTTGCTTCTCGTTTGCAGAATTGACGGAGACTCCGTCGGCCGTGGCACCGAGTGGAAAGAGCGTTGCCAGGGCGAGACAGATGCCGCCGGCCATGCGCGATGCAGCCATTCTCATTGCTCGTTGATCCTTCTTACACTGGGAATCATTCGCTGGGGTGAGCAACCGGTCACCGGTGCGCCCGTTGGCCGTCACTGGTGAGGTGCGCCGCCCCGTCGGTAGCATGCGTCTCGGCCCGCGGACTGTGCCAAGCCGATCTTGGTTTGCCGGCGCCTTTGCTGTCGGCAACCTGCTCGGTGCGCTAGAGGTCGTCCGGCACATAGGACCCCTTCTTCTTCTTGGCGGGAGGCGCAGGTTGCTTCGCCGGAGTGCGTGCTTTTGCCGGTGTAGCGGATGGTTGCTTTGGCCGTGTCGAACGTGTTGCGGCGGCAGCTCGAGCCCGTTTCGCTGGGGCGGCCGCAACCGCCGGGGGCTTCTCCGTCGGCTCGTTCTGTGTCGGCTGTGTCGCCACGGCGCGCTCGTCAGCCTCGCGAGCTGCAGCCCCTCCGTCGTCTGCGACCGAGGCGCCTGCATCTGCGACCGAGCCGGCGTCCTGCGCTTCAGTTGGTGCTGGCGCGCTGGCAACAGGAGCCGCTTCGGTCGCCGTGGAAGCGGGGGCCATCGTCGGAGTGGCCTCGGGAGCCGCCTGCGTGGCTCGGGTGGGCTCTTCTGCCACAACCACGGGTTCTGGCTTCGACTGCAGCAACCAGAAGACCACACCTGCGAGGGCCAGCGTCGTGACGCCAAAGAACACCGCCATCCGTGAGCGACGCGAGCTCTTCCGCCTCAGCGCTTCGAGCTCGATTTCCAGCTCCGTCAGAGTGGCGGCCTGGCTCGCAACGACGATGGCTCGGACCTGGGTCTCCGCGGATTGAGGCCGCGCCGGGCCTGCGTTGGCTGCCGCAGAGTCCGACGCGGCTGACTCTGCTGGGCTGGCGAATTCCGCAAGGGGAATGGCCGGCTCTTGGCCGGGCAGAACGCCCCCTCCGAGTCCTACTGTCGGCACGGTTCCTGCGTCGGCGCGAACCGTTTGAGGTGCCTTGGGATGGGGCTCAGTTGTCCCCGACATGCTGGCGCTCGCCTCTGCGGGGCGTCCTGAGACGGCGGTCTGCGGAGCGCCCCTCCCGGTGCCAAGTCCTCCGTCCAGGAGATTGGTGACTGGCTCCGCCGCCGTTGTCTCGGGGGCGCCCGCCTTGTCGATCGCCTCGCTCAGCAGCTCAGCGACTGTCGATGCCTGTGGTTTCGTTTGGGGGGCGACGTTGACCTGGGCCGCAGCGCCGCCAAGGCCGGAGCGCGAGGCCTCCTCTGACGGCAGGGCGCTGCTCACGTTGCCGCCGCGGCTCAGAGAACCCTTGTCTCGCGGTGCTCGGGGCTCGCTCTCCAGGAATTCCTCGAACGCGCTGGATGCGGCCTTGCGGGCTGCTCGCGGCTCGGACCGCTCAGCGACCACCGATTCGAGAGTACTGCTGGCACCCCCGGAATCCGCATCTGTGCCCTGGCCTGCGGCCTGGGCAGGCTGCGGTTCGGCGGGCGCCGTCCGACTGGCGCCTTCGGCTGCCAACTCGGGGGGTCGCTGCTCGCTTTCAGGCTCCTTCGCCCCCGGAGACGAGACGTGCTGACCTGCTTCTCCTTCTGGTGCTGCAGCTGTGGTGTCTTCGGCGACGGCCACCGCAGACCGCATGCCGGCATCCGGCGTAGCCCTCGATCCGTCCGCCGTCTCGCTCTCTGGCTTGGCGGGGGTTTCGGGCTGTTCCGCCACAGGACCTGACCGATCGGTCTGTGCCGACGCTTGAGCGTCTGGCTTCGTGGTGGGCGCTCCCTCGCCAGCAGCCATCGGCTCCGGCGCCGGGGCGGCCGTAGTCGCTGTCTCCCCGTCGGAGGTTGTGGCGGCGCCTGCCGCGGGCTCGGGATTCGCTGGGGGAGGTTTGGACGCAGTGGGTCGGGGAACCGATGCCCCGCCGAGCCCCAGCACGGTGCTGCGCAACGAGCCGGGGACCGCACCACCGCTCACGGGGCGCGGACCCGAAGCTGCTACAGCTCCAGCAGGCGTCGTCTGGGCTTGGTTCGGGGCAGCCTGCGCCGGGGTTCCTCCGCCGGGCGGAGCGATGGCAAACGGTCTCGTGGATGGTCTCGTCGCGGCAGTCGAGGTGTCCGGTGGACGCACCAGCTTCGCCTTCGCGACGCCGCTTGCATCGCTGGCCGCTTCGGCGGACTGGCTCCCAGCTCTGGTTGCGTCGGCCTGTTTTACGCCATCCGGCGAGCGAGCCGCTCCACCCGCTACCGCGGTGCCCGGCGCAGCGGCGTCCGAGGTCTTGGCGGCCCCAGCACGGATCGCCTCAGCCAATGCCTTGGGCCTCTCGGAGGGTCGTGGCGCGGTAGCTTGCGTCGCATCGCCCGCTTTGGGAGCCTCCGAGGGTGTGCGTTTTCCGGCTTCTCCGGCCTGTGCGGCGCCCTTCTGCGTCTCGGCGCCCGGCTTCTTCGCGCCATTGCCTGCCGCGACGGGCGCTGCTGCATTGGAGCCATCGGTTGGGCTCTTCTTTCCGAGATCGGCGGCTGCCCCTTGGGTCGGCTGTGCACCGTCCATAGCAGGCTTCTTGGCTGCGTCGGTCGCGACACCCTGGGATTGCGCTCTTGGCGCATCCTTCGCGACGATCTTGCCCTGGGCACCGACCTGGGTCGGCACCTTGGCGGCTTCTGCGGGGGTCTTCTTCAGAGACGCTGATTGGGCTGTTGTCGCGGGTTGCCCATCACGGACGCTCATTTCGCGCGGACGAGCGCCGGTTGGCGTTGCACCGTTGGATTTGGCGGAACGTTCCTGTGCCGCGCCTCCCTTGAGGCCGGTTGAAGCGGTGACTCCGGGCGCCGCGGACGCGTCGCCCGCGCCTGCACCGGAGGACGATGGTGCGCCATCTGGCTGGGAAGGTGGGACCGCTTCACACGACGCGGGGAATCCAAGGCCCGGCTGGGTATCCTCCGCGTTCAGGCTCGAATCGACCTGGGCTCTGAGGGCGTGTACCAGGGCGTCGCCGGTACCGTGCTCCGTCGCGCTCCGAACCGCTCCTTGGGCCGCCAGCGCGGGCTTGGGGGTTGCCTGAGCGTCGCCAGCGGCCGCTTGCTTTCCCGCCGATACCCTGACGCCTTGCTGTTGGGTCTGCCGAATCCCCGGGAAGTTACGCGCCAGCGCGCTCGCTTGGCTCTCTTCATCGGCTTGCTCGCCCTCGAATGCTGACTGGAATGGGGTCTCCGCCGATAGCCCTGCGAAGCCGGAAGCGTGCAGTCCGATCAGGGTCTTCATCTGCGGACGAGGGGGAGGGGCCTCTCCAGCCTGACCGTCCGCGATACCCGACCCGCCACCCGTTACATCAGATGGCGGAGGGGTCGATGGGGTCTGTCTGGCCTCGGATGCCGCGTCGACGGCCTCCGAAGTAGCCGTCGCAGGCGAAGCATCGGATTGACCCGAAGCGCTTGGCGCGACTCGGTCCACAGTCTCGGAAATCGCCTTTGCCTGAGCGGCGAGCTTCTCCGCTGCGGCCAGATCTCGCTTTGGCGGCCGCATGCTCTTGATCCGCTCGGTGAGGCGCGGCGATGGGTCAGCGAGCAAGCGGAACAGGGTCGACTCCCTGTGAAGCAGAGCGTCAATGAACTCAATCACCTCGCCACGGTTGGCGATTTCGCCTGCGGACGCCTGCTTCAGTGCCGCACCGAATTCGTTCAGCGTCGCAAACCGTTTGGCAGGGTCGAGTTCCAGCGCACGAGCCACGACCGCCGCGAGCTCGCTCGATACCCGTACCCCAGTGCTGCCATCGGTGGCGAGGGGCGGAATCGGCTCGGCGAGGTGCTTTGCCACCGCCGCCTGGCTACCGCTCAGCAATTGCTGCCCGCTCAGCAGCTCCCACACCAGGATCCCTAGAGCGAAGACATCGGTTCGGGCGTCCGCATCGGACTCCCTACTCATCTGTTCCGGGGCGGCATAGGCTAGCGCCCCTGGTGCAGTCCGCAGCGATCCGATGCGGACCGCGGCAGCCGGGACACAGCCGTCGAGCAGACGAACGAAGCCGTCGCCGCACAGCATCGCAGAGGCCGCGGAGATGCCTCCGTGTCGCCAGGTGACACCTGCACCCTGGCTGAGCGCCTGGGACACGGTGCGCGAGCTCACGATGTCAAGCGCCATGCGAACAGCGACCGCTGGATCGAAGACGGAAGAATGCTCTACTGCGCGCAGCAGCAGCGACCGCAGGACGGTTCCTTCCGTGTAGTCATGGACAAGCGCCAGCCACTGCTTACCGAAAATGACGTCCGCGACACCAAGCACGCCATCGTGGCAGAGCTCGGTGCTGTCCCACGCGGCTTCGGTGAGCGTGGTTTGATCTTCGGGCGGCAGTCCGTGGGGTAAGGTGACCACGCGCACGAGCGCATCCATGGTCACGCCTTCGGCGTCCGCTCTTGCCTCCCACAAGGGGCCCAACGGACCTGTCGTGGTATCCCGCAAGAACACGTATCGACCGACCTGATCGCCGGCTTTCGGAGGGGTGTCGGGAGTAGTCAAAGCAGTTGTGGGTATACCTCGGATTTGCCAGCGCAGAATACGACCTTGTTGGCCAATTCTTACAGAATTTCGATGGCGTCGTCCAATTCGAGCCTGCCAGAAAGGACGTCAACGCGCGGTCACTGTTGAGCCACGACGGGGACGGTTCGAAGCTTATTGGGCTTCCAACTCCCGAGATCGGGTGTGGGCGGGACAGGCCGCCATCCAAGGTGTTGTGGTATTCCTGTCCTCAGCGACAGCGAGCCGAGACGACCCCCAAAACGCTTGGTGTTGCCCAGGACCGAGGGGTCGGCCGTCAGCGGCGCGAAGCTTGGCGTCCTGTGTCACCGCAGGGTAGCCTGGCCCAGACACTTGAGTTGATGGAGCCGTCAATGCGCGAACGCCAGCCGTATCAAGACCCCGAGCGAAGCACGAACGCCCGTCTTGCCGATCTGATGGGACGCATGTCGCTCGAGGAGAAGGTCGGGCAGATGGTTCAGGCCGACGGGCGCTGCAATGCTCGCGAGCAAGTGGAAACTCGCCGAGTGGGCTCGTTTCTTCACATCCTGGGTGACGATACGGTGGAGCTCCAGCGCTTGGCAGAGCGAACCGGACTTGGGATTCCTCTGATATTCGGGATCGATGCCGTTCACGGTCATGGTTTCTGGCCCGGGGCAACCGTGTTTCCCACTCAGCTCGCGCTCTCTTGTTCATGGGATCCGGAGCTCTGTCAGATTATGGGTCGAGTCACCGCGAGAGAGATGTCAGTGACGGGGTTGCATTGGACCTTCTCGCCAGTGCTTTGTCTGGCTCGCGACCTGCGATGGGGGCGAGTCGGCGAGACCTTTGGCGAGGACCCTTTCCTGCTCGGTGAGATGGGCAAGGCGTTGGTTCGTGGTTACCAAGGAGAGTCCCTCGACGCGCCTGACAGCGTGATCGCCTGCGCCAAGCACTTCGCTGGATACTCAGAGACCGTCGGGGGGCGCGATGCCACGGAAGCCGAGATCAGCGAGCGAAAGCTGCGAACCTACTTTCTCCCCCCGTTTCGGGAAATGGTTCGAGCCGGTTGCAGGAGCTTCATGTCTGCTTACCAATGCATTGATGGCGTTGCTTGTGTCGTCAACCGCTGGCTGCTGACCGATGTGCTCCGCGAGGAGTGGGGGTTCGACGGATTCGTCGTTACGGATTGGGACAACGTCGGCCGCACTCACAAGCAGCAGTTTCTCTATTCGAGCATCGCGGCGGCCGTCCCCGATGCGGTTCGAGCCGGCAACGACATGATCATGGTCACCCCGGAGTTCTACGACGCTGCCCTCGAGCATCTTCGCAAGGGTACCCTTGGCGTCGCCGATATCGACAGGGCCTGCGAACGGATCCTCAGGCACAAGCTACTTCTCGGGCTTTTCGACCACAAGCGGTATCCCCAAACGGACCGTATTCCGGAGGTCGTGGGATCACCTGCGCACCGAGAGCCCCTGCGACGGGCTGCGCTGGAGTCCATCGTTCTGCTGAAGAATGGCCCCGCTTCCGGAGCCCCGGTCCTACCGTTCTCGGCTGCAGTGCAGCGGATTGCAGTCGTTGGACCCAACGCCGACGACACAGTCGCGCAGCT
Source organism: uncultured Polyangiaceae bacterium (assembly GCA_964424695.1). Classification (GTDB taxonomy): domain Bacteria; phylum Myxococcota_A; class Polyangia; order Polyangiales; family Polyangiaceae; genus JAEWRL01. The sequence continues at coordinate 8,159 of CAYRKE010000092.1, read as the reverse complement.
CGGCGACTGGTCGTACGGCAGCGGACAAACGAACCCACCCGGCTTCGCGCACCCGCGGGACACTGTCATCACCGTGCTCGATGGTTTGCGCAGCCGGGCCGCTCGGGCCGGCGTCGAGGTGGCATACGCTCGGGGTGCGGACGCACTCGACCCCGACGAGAGCGGCATCCCCTCAGCCATCGAGCTGGTGGCGGCCGCTGACGTTGCCGTTGTGGTGGTGGGTGACGCGTTAGCCCGCGTTGGCGAGGAGTGTGATGTCTCTGATCTCGAGCTCTCCGGCGGCCAGCAAGCCCTGCTTCGAGCCGTGGAAGCAACTGGAAAGCCCCTCGTGGTCATTCTGGTCAACAGCAAGCCGCTCTGCATATCATGGTGCGTTGAGCATGCTGACGCGATTCTCGAGGCGTTCAATCCCGGGATGCGAGGGGGCGAGGCCATTGCGGAGTTGCTGTTTGGCGATGCGTGTCCTTCGGGGAAGCTCTCAATCTCCTTTCCCAAGACGATTGGCGCGCAGCCCGCGTACTATCAGCAGATACCGGGGTGGCACGGCCCCCGCCCGAACACCTATGATGCTGCGCCGCTCTTCGCCTTCGGGCACGGGCTCTCCTACACTCGCTTCGAATACTCGGGGCTTCGCCTGTCGACGAGTAGAGTGCGTCAGGGCGAGAGCGTCGTTGCCGAGGTTGAGCTGCGGAACGTCGGTGCTCGGCGGGGCGCGGAGATTGCGCAACTCTATCTCAACGACCGCTTCACATCGCTCAGCACTCCTGGGAAGGCGCTCAAGGGCTTTCGGCGGATGGAGCTCGACCCCGGAGAGTGTGTAACGCTCCAGTTCGAGATACCCTACGCCGAGCTAAGCTTTCCGGGGCGGGACGGAAGGCCAGTCTTCGAGCCCGGGGAGTTCCAAGTGATGGTGGGGGGCTCGTCTCAGGACGACCACCTACTGACGGCGGTCTTCGAGCTCCATATTTAGCACTGCCGCCGGAGACTCGTCTGAGAGGACGCCCGCCGATCTCGGCTTCCGGGTTCGTTTTGCTGGGCACACGGTGCTCATGTATCTGCTCCGAAGGTTGCCCCACCAGGGGCCTGGGCTCACTGCCGGGCGGCGTTGACCGGGAGCAGGCTCGAGGGTGGCACGTCCTCATCAACAGAGCCTGAGGGGATATCGGCCAGCGGGGGAAGCGAGGCTCGACTGAACACGTAATCTCGATGCAGTGGGAAATTCCACAGCAGATAGACGACGCCACGCACGACCCACCAGATGATCGCATATCCGGCGGTCGGCAACATGAGCAGGAGTGACAGCAGGCCCGCGTTCAGCCCGGCACTGCTCGCAGAGACGAACGCATAGCGCGCGGCCATGGGGAGCATGGGCCGCGTCGTCTCGAAGGCCCAGAACCGGTTCACAACGAAGTTCACGACTGCGCCGAGCGCGCAGCCGAACAAGGTCGCAGTGGCGGGCTGCAGAGAGGCTAGCTCCACCATCGCGACGACTGCAGCGAAGTCGACCGCCGTAGCCGCAGCGCTTGCGATGGCGTTGCGTACCAAGCTTCCTCGGCCAGCGAAGCCCTTTGACTCAGGGCCGCTCGCGTTGAGGGCGCGGCTGGCGTGCAGCATTCGCTGGACGACAGAGACTCCGGTGCTGATGGCGAGAGCGATCAGGCCCAGAGCCACCAACCGGTGCGGAACGCTTGCCAAATCGCGCGGGACGACCTGCTCGACGATGGGGCTGATGAGCAGCGCGGAGCCCAGAATCACAAATCGTTCTGGCCGCTGTACCACTCCCACGTTGTGGAACGTAACGCCGAGCGCCTCACCGCGCGCGCGGACATAGGGAACGAGAAACGACCCAGACATGGCGCCAAGCACGGCCGCCAGTACCCAAGTCCCACGGTAGTACCACGCAAGGCCAGCGAAGACCGCAGCCTCAGCAAACCGGTCGATGACGGAATCCAGGAGCGCCCCGCTCGGTCCAGCGGTTCCCTTCTCGCGAGCGATCCGGCCATCGAGGAAGTCGCAGATCCCCGAGACTGCGAAGAGCGAGCCCCCGAGCGTGAAGGCGCCACTTGCCAGGGCCGCTCCCGATCCGATGGCGGTGAGCAGGGCAAGGATCGTGAGGGCAGCTGCCGGGAGGTCCAGCCACAGGACGCCGCGGATCACCGGCTGCATGCCCCACGCGAAGCACTGTCGAAGCCAGTCTCCCACGATGGCCGTGGAGCCGCGCCCTGCCACCTGCTCGTCTCGGAAGGTTCCGACGATCAGGTTTCGCGTAGCGAACGCGATACCAAGCCCGAACGCGGCGAGCACGAGGAGACCAGCTGGCGCTGCACTCGAGAGCATGGCCTGTGACGGTGAGTGCGCGTCGAAGGGCAAGACCCAGCTCATATCCATCACGACCGAACCTCCAGTTCCTCAGGAACCAGTTCCATTGGATCTGGTTCCTTACAAACGAATTCCCTGGGACGTTGTTCCCGCAAGTCAAGCTCCTTGGGGCCTTGTGGCCCCAGGCGGTGACTCCTACTCCGCAGTAATGATAGAACACTCGGAAGTAACAATGTAGCCGTCACCAACGTCGTGGTTTCACCCACAACGGCAAAGACACCAAAGGAGAAGAGGGCCACGCTCTTGGCTGCGAGGAGGGAGCCAAATCCAAAGATGGTGGTCGCAGAACACAAGGCTACTGCCCCGCAAGTCTGCGCCAGGTCCGAGGTGTCTGTCGCTTCATCGCCAGCGTACTGGCGTCGGAGCACGTTGATCGCGTAGTCCGCACTCACCCCGAACGTGATGGGCAGCGTCACGAAGTTGGCGAAGTTGAGCGTGGCGGACGGCCAGGACAGCCCGCCGAGCATCCAGATGACCCCAACGAAGACTGACGCGATCGCCATCATCGAGAGGCTCCACGAGCCAAAAGCGACCAGGCAGACCACGAGCGCCGCGGCGAGAGCAAATGCGGCAGCTCGAGGTCCATCCTTTGCCATGGCGGCTGTGATGTCACTCGACAGCGGGATCCCTCCGGCCACCACGGCGTTGGGATCGACGGCACGGGCTGCTGCCCGGAGGTCCTCTGTGTAGGCGGCAATGCGGGGCCCGTCCCACGTGCCGCCTGTTGCCTTGGGATAGACGAGCAGCGTGCGGCCGACGCTTCCGTCGTGTTCGCGAAGGCCAGATATCAGCGCGGCCGGGACGTCGCCGGCCTGGACCGGCACGAGAGACGCCTCAGAGATGGCTTTGTCGACCAGCTCGCGTTCCTTGGGGTCCAGTGCCGAGCGCAGCTTGGGGGTTAGCAGCAAGCTGAGCTTCTTGGCCTCGGCTGTTGCCGCATGACGTGTCTTGGGCAGGAGCTGATCGGCGGTTCGCACCGAGGCTATCAGGTCACCAGCGGCGCCGCTTGCGCATAGAGCCCGGACGCGCTCGGCGATGCTGGATGCTGCTTCGGGGGACGACGCCATCACGATCGTGGGCGTGAGATACCGTCCGAGGGTCTCGTCCATGCGTTTCCCCCAGTAGCGCTCCCCGGACACGAATGAATCGCGGCGGCGCAGCTTCGAGTAGTCATGTTCGACCCAGGGTGCTTCGCGGAGGAAGAGGCCGACCGAAGATACGGCGGTTATCGCCACCCCGAGCCAGACCACCGCCGACGGACGCCGCAGCGCGGCGCGGAAGAAGCTTGCTAGCCAGTGCGACAGGGTTCTCTGGTCCGTTCTACTGCCAAGCGACTCCCCATAGAGGAGGATGAGCGGAGGCCCAACGACATAGGTCGTGACCCAGCACGTCAACATGCCGATGCCGCCGATCCAACCAAACTGGGTGAATCCGCGAAAGTCAGTCAACACCAAGGAGCCGTATGCCGTCGCTGCTGCCAGCGAGGCTGCGAGAGTTGGCCTGACGGTACTCCCGAGCGCGCGTTCGAGTGCATCGACTGGCGAGAGACCCTTGCCACGGAGTTCCGAGAATCGTCCGAGGAGAATGATGCCGCAGTTCACTCCGTTGCCGACGATTACTGAGCCCAGGAAGGCGGTGTTGGTGTTGAGCGAGCGGATCGCAAGCGGAGGCAGTGCAACGATGCCAAAGGTGAAGAGGGTCCCGAGCAGGAGTGGTACGCCGAGAATCGGTACCGCTCGGACGCTGTGGAAGAACCACATGACGATCAGTAAGACGAGTAACGTGGCGATGGCGCCCGAGACGCCCAAGTCGAAGTACAGGCCGTTCATCTCTTCGACGCGGGCCGGGATATCGGCGGCGAACCCTAGACTGAGCTTCGAGTCATAGGCTGCAGGGAAGCCGAGCCGAGCGATGTCGCCATTCACTCGGGCGAGCAGCGCTAAATCGTCGTTGATGCCGGTCGTGTGGCTATTGACCTGAACGACCAGAACAGCTGTTCGCCCGTCTTTCGAAACAAGGCGACCGTCGCTGCTCGCCTTGGCCGCACCTTCGCTCTGAAGGTACTTCTTCTTCAACTCTTCGATGGGGAGTGGCGGGGGAACGGACTCTTCGTCGTCATCCAGAGTGAGGTCGAGCCCCTTGGATACCTCGTAGTCCCGCCGCGCCTCCACGGCCTCGCGCAGTCGCCGGACGTCCTCGGGAGCCATCATTTGGAGGGCGTATCGCTCGAGAAAGGCCTTCTCAATCGACAGGTCCTTGCGTACCGCGAGGACCGTCGAAGGCGGGTACTTCGAGATGACCCCGGCGAGGTCGTCGATGAAGCGATTCGCTGCGGCGACGTTCCGCTTGGGGCCAGTGTCAACGACGATCCCGAGGAAGCGCTGCCCGGGCAGGCGCTGACGCAACTCGCCGAGGGCTGCCACGCTGGGGGCGGACCTCGGCAACAGTTCTTCCAGCTCGCTCCGGAGGGAAGCGTAGGTCGCGACGGTTCGCCAACCGGCGGCGAGCCCAAGGACTACCGTAGCAACGAGGATCAGTGCCCGATGGCTCATCAGCCATGCGAGGTACCCGCGTGCGTTGGCGCGGCCAAGAACGAAGGATAGCGGGTTCATGCCTGGAACGCCGAGGGTTCTGTCAGAGATGTGGAGCGAGTGCTTCTCGCCCCGACGGCAGCCAAGAGCCGGGTTGAAGCCCAGACACTGAATAGCGCGACCAGCCAGCCCGCGATGACGTCGAGCATCCAATGATGAGTGAGGTACACCGCCGACACGGCCATCAGCGCAGAGTAAGCAATATGGATGGGCCTGGTCTTCCAGGTGGCGTGGGGCCAGGCAACGAGCAGTCCCATTACCGGGTAGGCGCAATGCAGGGATGGGAGCGCACCGAACACCATGGCGGATTGGGAATAGAGATCGTGGAAATAGGTCAGCCCGAGGAGCGCGTCGACGCGCGTCAACGCCGCGGCGCTGGGAAGCGCGCCCGCGTCGATCTCGCAGCCGTGGGAAAGGATGTACCAAGGCGGCGCCGCAGGGAAGACGAGCCAGACGGCAAACGCCACGTAGTTACCGATGGTGAATGCCCACAGGAAGCGCCGCATTCTGACCCTATCCTGGAAGTACAGGAAGATCCCGTAGCCTCCCACCACGAAGATGAACGCACTGTAGGGGACGGCGGCGATGACGTCGAACCACACCGTGTTGTGCGCGGCGAAGTACTCCGGCCACGATTGCGAAGAACCGGCCGAGAAGAGGCTACGTTCCAAGGCTCGAACCTCGCAGCCGAGTACGCGATCAGCGGTGATGAGTGCTGCTCGTGGGTACCGGAACAGATCATAGCCCACGAGGAACACGAAGAATGGTGCGGCCTCAAGCAAGATGGCGCGTGCTTTCCGGCCACCCAGGGCGAGGGCCGAGAGGCCGACCGCCAATGCGAGATGCTCCAACCCCAGACGTCCGGCTAGAGCTGTGATAGCGACATACGCCGTCGCTCCCAGAGGCACAGTCCACCACCAGTTCGGACTTCCGTTGTTCGTCGCGATGAACCTGCTCACGCTTCTTCGTCTCCTCGGACTCTGCGAGGCCTGAGGTCTCGCGTAGCGCTCATACCGCTCATAGCGAGAACGTGCCAATGCGTGTCCTCTTGTACCCTCGACGGCACCGAGTGTTCATCGGGGGCGCCCAATCAGTGTGCGGGGGCAGTGCAGTCTGGCGGGAAACCGAGATCGTTGGCGACGTCGTGGCGTCCCAAGTCCAACCGAGGGTCCAGGAGGACCGGAACCATGCCTCCACGTACCCGGCTTTGCAGTATCGAAAGTCAGTATTGGGGCAAACCAGCGCATCCTCACGGCATGCCCGCTGACTCTCGAGTCCTGAAAACCTTTGTGCTGAGACGTTCGGGCGCCAAGCGCGACGGCTTTCTGGGAGCTGCCTCGCCCAGGTTTTGGCAGCTGGAACCCGCACGGCGGTTCTCTCGGCGGATGACGAGGCGAACGGTTCCACCAGCATCGATCGTGACAACCCGTTGGTTTTGCCGGGCTCTGAGGTCGACGGCGACCCGCACCAAGCTCCCTCAGGCGTGGAGCCTTGGGGGGCCGGTAGGCCAGAGGCCAATTTCGGTCCAGCCGCGGCATGGACTGCGATTCGCGCATTGTCAGCGCTGCGCTTGCCGACGCTCTCTGGGTTCCGGCGAGCTTGGTGCCGCGGGTCACGCGAAATCAGTGCGGCCGAACGCCTGCTTGACGGTGCGGGACGAGGCGCCCATGTTTCGTCGCGGAGCACCTGTTGCAATGGCGATCTACGAGTACGAGATTCTGGACTCTGGCGGCACCGTGGTAGGCATTTACGAAGCCGAACAGAAGATGTCCGACCCGGCGTTGTCCCATCATCCCGAGACCGGTCAGAGACTCCGGCGAATCCTCTCAGCGACCTTTGCGCACGGTTCGCGTTCTCACGCGGCCAGCAGCGACGTCGCCAGCCCTTGCGGCTCCGGAACCTGCGGGTTTGGCGGCGGATTTGATATGGGGGGATGTTGCGGCGGTGGGGGCTGCGGGCTCGATTGAGCCGTTCTGATCCGTGCCGCCGCGGGCTGAGGCAACTCCCCGGGCGTCCCCGCTAGGGCATTGCCCGAGCGAGACCCCGTGCCATGGCTCCTCCGGGCGAGGCGGATCGCGATCGGTCGCGGACCCAAGCCCTGAATGGATACGATGAATCACTCAGCGCAGGCGAGCGAGCAGACGGCCGACCCCCAACAGGGTGGGGAAGTGGATCGTCGCTTTCTCATCTTCAGAAGATTCGAAGAGCTGCCGCTGCGTCGCTACGCTAACCTGCGCCATCGCTTCAATGGGGACCCGAGCGAGCTCTTTCCCACCAATCGCATCCATGATCGCGTAGCGCGTGAGCTGGTGCGGCGGCGTGCGACGTCTCCCAAGGAGTTGCTCGAGTCTTTCGAGCTCTATGCACGCATTCGCAGGCGCCTGCGGCGACCGAGTATGGTGGATCTGTGTGCGGGGCACGGGCTCACCGGGCTGCTCTTCGCCCTGCTCGAACCCTCGGTCGAGCACGTGCTTCTCATTGATGAGAAGCGTCCTCCCTGTTGGGACGCCGTCTATGACGTTGTGACAGGCATCGGCCCTTGGGTTTCGAAGAAGGTGAGCTATGAGGAAGTCTCGCTCGAGCGCGTTGCCTCCGACTCGCTGGTGCCCCCGGGAGCCAGCGTGCTCCTCATCCACGGTTGCGGCTCGCTGACCGATATCGGGATCGACATCGGGATTGGAGCAGGGGGGCCGATTGCGGTCATGCCATGCTGCTACCGAACCTCGGCACGCGTTGCGCTGCGAGGGCTCCAGTATGCTCTCGGTCGCGGTTTGGCCACCGACATCGCGAGAACGTATCACCTCCACGAGCGGGGATATCACGTTGACTGGGCGGCAATTCCTCGAGCGATCACGCCCATGAATCGGATTCTCGTGGCGTGGCATCCCGTCGAGCACTCGCGCGTTCGCGACGCTGGATGATGGTGACACCCGACAGCACGAGCGCGGCTGCTGCGAAGAATCGAGCGTCCAGCCGCTCGTTGAGCCAAATGCGGCTCGTGAGCGCAGCGACGATGACGTTCACGTAGGAGTACGTTCCAACGATGTGCGCGGGCATGTTGCGCATCATGTGGACGAAGCTGACGAAGCCGATCAGCGACGCGGTGACAATCAGAAACCCAATGCTGATCAGTCCCTCCGGAGCCACCCTGGTGGGGAATGGTGCCCGCGAAGCGAGAGCAGCCGGCAG
>CAYRKE010000091.1:18727-29252 GCA_964424695.1 uncultured Polyangiaceae bacterium | reverse complement strand
CTAGAGCCTCAATCTGGAGCTGTCTAGTTGTTACACGCGAGAGCCGCGTCAGCGCAACCCTGATCCCAGAGCGACGTCCCGTCGCAGCAGTAGGAGTGCGAGGTACAGACGCAGGATGCGATCGAGGAAACGTAGCAACCCGTTATTCCTGATGCCGACTGGTCTGCGAAGCATGAGGTACACGAGCCATCCCACGCGGAATCGCAGCAGTATGAGTCCTCGGCGCACACCGCCGCCTGCAGGTAGGGGTTGCTGCATCCCCCGGTGGCCGAGGCGGTCGAACAGTTCTGCGACCCGAGCCGGCTCGCATTGAGGGTGAGGGTACCCTCGTTGCTCGAGTAGCCGGTGGCAACGACCGTGATGGTCTGCCCTGCCGTCATGCTACGCGTGACAAGGGACCGATACTGCGGTCCGTCGTCGTCGTCGCAGTCCAGCAACGCGGTGCCGCAGCTACCCTCCCAGAGGCTTAGCACCGTGTCGGTCAGAGCCGTTGTGACGCCCAAGTGATCGAACGTGTCGAAGACATACGTTCCCTCGGACGGCGCTGTGAACAGCGCGACGTAGTCTCTGGTCCCGATCGAGGATGCACCGCAGTATTGGGCATACCGATCGGCGTGGGTGCTGGTGTCCCCCGACAAGCTGGCGTAGGCGCCGGATAGTTGGCCGTCTGGGCAGGTGGCGCTGGAGACCCACGAGTTGACGTTGAGCTGGAAACTGCCAGTAGCCCCGCTGTAGCCACTGACAACCACGGTAACTGTCTGACCCGAGGTCAGGCTCACGCCCACCCGTGACGCTGAACCGGTCAATCCCCCGGAGTAGTCGTCGACGCAGCCGAGCGAAGTCCCGCCGCAGCTGCCCCCTAAGACCTCGAGCACCGTGTCGAGCGTTGCAGTGGACGGGACGGTTGGGACCGTGCTGAACTCGAAGTTCCCGGTGAAGGGTGCGGTGAATGCCAAAGCCACGTCCGAGGATCCCGAAGAGTTCGAGCAACTCGTGTCATAGACATTCGTCATGTCTTGGTTGGTGAAGGTGGTATACCCCACGGAAGACCAAGTCGGGATAGACGATGGGCAACCGCAGGTGTAGCTTCCCGGCGAGTTCGTACAGAACTCAGTGCCCGAAAGGCATCCGCTGCTGCCGCCAGTGCACTCGTTGATGTCGGTGCAGGTGACGCCGTTTCCGGAGTAGCCGGGGTTGCAGGCACAAGTGAAGGATCCCGGGGTATTGGTGCAGGTGGCGTTGTCGCTGCAGTTGTCTGTGCTGGTGGTGCACTCGTTGATGTCGGTGCAGGTGGCGCCATTGCCGGAGTAGCCGGGGTTGCAGGCACAAGTGAAGGAGCCCGGGGTATTGGTGCAGGTGGCGCTGCTGGCGCAGTTGTCCATGTTGGCGGTGCACTCATTGGTGTCGGTGCAGTTGACGCCATCGCCGGAGTAGCCGGTTGCGCAACCGCAGTTGAAGGAGCCCGGTGTGTTGGTGCAAGTGGCGCCAGTGGCGCAGTTGTCGGTGCCGGTGGTGCACTCGTTGATGTCGGTGCAGGTGACGCCGTTTCCGGAGTAGCCGGGGTTGCAGGCACAAGTGAAGGAGCCCGGTGTGTTGGTGCAGGTGGCGCTGCTGGCACAGTTGTCCGTGTTGGCGGCGCACTCGTTGACGTCGGTGCAGGTGGTGCCGTTGCCGGCGTAGCCCGTGCCGCAGGCGCAGGTGAAGGAGCCCGGGGTATTGGTGCAGGTGGCGTTGTCGCTGCAGTTGTCGGTGCCAGCGGTGCACTCGTTGACGTCGGTGCAGGTAACGCCATTGCCGAAGTAGCCTGCGCCGCAGGTGCAGGTGAAGGAGCCGGGGGTATTGGTGCAGGTGGCGCCGCTAGCGCAGTTGTCGGTGCCGGTGGTGCACTCGTTAACGTCGGTGCAGCTTACTCCACTCCCCGAGTAGCCGACGGTGCAGGAGCAAGCGTAGCTTCCCTCGGTGTTCGCGCAGACGGCGTTCGGGCTGCACTGGGCGGTCCCGCTTGCGCACTCGTCGATGTCGGTGCAGGTGACACCGTCGCCGGAGTAGCCCGCGTCGCACGTGCACACGACTGTATCGTTCTCGACTGAGCAGCTCGCGTGTTCGTTGCATTGCGATTCTTCGCAGCGAGCATCGGCTGTGCAGGCGGTGCCGTTGCCCGAAAAACCTGGGTTGCAAATGCACAGATAGCTGCCGATGGTGTTGGCACAGGAGGCGTTGGGATCGCAGCTTCCGCTACCATTGGCGCATTCGTCTACGTCGTCACAGACGTACCCGTCCCCCGCATAGCCCGCGTCACACACACAGTCTGGCAGAGTCCCGGTCGTTGAGCACGAGGCGTGATCACCGCACGCAGGCGTGCAGTCGTCGCTTGGGGCGCAGTCTTGTCCATCGCCTGCGTATCCCTCGCCGCAGGCGCACGTGTACGCCCTCGCGGTGTTGGTGCAGGTCGCGAACTCACTGCAGGTATCGGTCCCCTTGGCACACTCGTCCACGTCCATGCAGCTGACACCGCTGCCGTCGAAGCCGGGCAGGCAGCTGCACTCGTAGCTGCCCTCGGTGTTGCTGCATTCTGCGTTGGGACTGCACAGTGCCGAGAGATCGGCGCACTCGTCGACATCCGAGCAGGTTATGCCGTCACCCGCGTAGCCAGTCCTGCATTCACAGGTGACGACATCGCTGTCGACCAGGCAGTTGCTGTTTGGGGAGCAGCCTGCGGCGTAGCAGAGTGCACTCGCCGTGCACCGGAAACCGTTGCCGGCATAGCCCGGTAAGCAGAGGCAGGAGTAGCTGCCGACCGCGTTCTTGCAGGTGGCGTTGGGGTCACACGCGGCGCTTCCGTTGGTGCATTCGTCGATATCATTGCAGATCATGCCGTCGCCGGTGAATCCTGAGTCGCACGCACAGACTGGACCTTCGGCGGTAATCAAGCAGGCGGCATGATCTCCGCAACTGGGAGCGCATTCGTTGTCGGCAACACAGCTGTATCCGTCGCCAGAGTAGCCTCCATTGCAGACGCAGTCGTAGCCCCCGTCGGTGTTGACGCAGGTGGCGTTAAGGTCACACTCGGTTGTGCCCTCGGCGCACTCATCGATGTCGTCGCAGCTGGTGTCATCGCCTCGGTAGCCCGCTCTGCAGTGGCACGACGCGGCTTCCCCCTCGATGAGGCAGGTCGCGTTCACGTTGCAGCCAGCTTCAGAACACCGTTCATCTGCGGTGCAATCGAACCCGTCGCCTGCGTACCCTGGGCTGCACGCACAAGTGTACTCGCCTGGAGTGTCGGCGCAGCTCGCATTCTCACTGCACCCCGCGAGGCCTTCGGCGCATTCGTCGATGTTGTTGCAGGTGAAGCCATCCCCCGTGTATCCCGGGTCGCACGTGCAGGTCGACATTGCCCCGTTCAACGAGCAGCTCGCGTGGGCGGCGCAGGGGGGTGAGCAGATCGTCTCCTCGGTACAGATTCTCCCATCCCCCACGAACCCATCGTTGCAGGTGCATTGAAACCCATCCGCCGTGTCCGTGCAGGTTGCATCGGCAGAGCAATCGTCCGATCCGTCTTCGCACTCATTTCTCACGATCGGACTTTCGTTCGGGCCACTGCCCCAATCGGTGGTGGCGCCAACAGGCAGCTGTCCGCCAGTTCCCTCAGAAGATGAAGCGCCAGGGGAGGTCGCTCCAGCGGTCACATCCCCTCCAACACCACTGTTGGTATGAGGGGTGCCCGTTCCACCGACAGACGACGTTCCGCCGCTGGCCAACGCACTGTCTGGCGTCCCGACCAGATTGCCTGCTCCCGCCTCTGCTGGAGCACTCCGATACCTCTGACCGTTGCAGGAAACCAGCGCAAGCGCGAGCGACAGCGGCAAGAATGCCGACTGCGTCTGCGCAATGCTCCACCTCCGACTTGACATGAAACGCTCTCCCTTTCAGCGCGTCTGGCTGCTTGCATCGCCAGCGCTCACGCATCTTCTCTGAGTACTTGCCAGGCCTTGCCGCGGCAGGGACTCACTCTTGCCAACCTGGCGTGGACAAGACGCATGGCCCTTGGGAGTTCCCTCGCGGGCAATTCTCCCGGGCGAGCGCTGGAGATCCTGGCATGCACGGGGGTGCACTGGCGAAGCGCCACCCCGCATCTTCCCTCGTGCAACTACCAGCGCGACTCCTTGGGCTACTGGCCGAATTTGGAGGCGTTTGATGCTGTTTTCTGCACGAATAGCTGAAGTTCAAGGCTCGATTCTGCGCCGACTGTGTTGCGCAGATGACTCCAGATGCCATTCCAAGAAGCGCCCTAGCACGTGGGTAGCACAGTCCACGTCTTCGACGCGGTGTTTGGCGTGCGACCATCCCCAGGTCGAAGACTATACGGCGTCGCGCACTCGTTCGCAAGCTCTCCCCTTTGTTGCTCCAGGTACGCGGTTACGGGAGAGAGCGCACGGTTCTTCCCAGTGTTCAAGCGAAGCGCTTGCTCTTGCGAAACGAGACCATTTTGTGTCACGCTCAAGGCGGAATCGCCCCTCGTTTTCACCGGCAGACACGAGCACGCCAGGGCGCAAACCGTTCTTCACTCAGGAGGTCGAGCGTTGGTGTCATCGGGATGGCGTCCCTAGTTCTGGGTGTTTGCGCTGGCCTCGGTCGACTGGGCATCGACAACTTCTCTGAGACCGGGGGGCATCGATCGTTGAAGCGTAGCGCCCACGAGCGAAGCCGTTACCACCGTGTGTTCGAATTCGACGTCTCTGGGGTCACAACTTGAGTGACGACGACGTTGCCCGCGGACACGGAGGGTAGGTCTTCGTGGCTGGTCGCGAGAGTCTGCGCGAGGGGCGCGGCGTCTCGTTTCCCTGGGAACTCCAGCCCGCCGGTCCTGCGCAATTCGTGCAAGCGCGATCAGGTTGTGCAGTGCGTGCACAAGTCGTGCAACGCGTACCGCGCGACCGCGCATTTGCGCCAGCCCTGTTCCTGCCGGTTTCTCGATTCCTGGGTTCAAGATGGAACTGGCACGGTCTGTGCTTGATGGAAGCACCCATTTCACACGAGGTCTGACGGCGTGCTTCAGAGAGCCAGTCTACGATCACACACGACGAGCCAATCGGCGTCTGCCGTCGGGGCGTCACCGACTTGCACATCCCGTGAGTCCGACACCCGCAGCGAACCGCCAAGTGACGGCGCAGGCGGAGCCGGCGTCCCGTTCGCGGGCACGGAGGCCGGAAGCTCGTCATCGTCCGAGGTGAGGCACTCGCCAGCGGCTTCGGAAATCAGGATCACCAAGGCGATTCCAGCGCCACGAATCTCGTCTCCTCTCCTCTCCAGGATCACGCGTTCGCCGACAGGCGTTGTGGCTCGGCCCGTTCCATCTCCCGCGGCCACGGGCCCACAGGAGGGCGGTCGGCACTCGAAGTTGCATCCGCCGCGGAAGCCGTCGGAGCTACGGCACGGCACGGGGAGACCGTCGTCGCCTGACCATGGTGAGTCCGCGGCCTCGGTGACATCCGCGCCGACCCGCCAGGCAGTTCGGGCGGTTCCGTCCGCGCTCGCCACCACTCTGCGGGCTGCTCCCTCGGCGCTCGCCAAGTTGGCGAAGACGCCTCCGAAGGACGCCTTCGAGCCAGATGAGGTGACGCAGTGCAAGCCGTTTCTGCTCGAGACCGACCCGGCCGAGGAGGCAGGCGAAGAGGTTACCAAGATCTATCGGCCCGAGGCGCACTACTTGTCGCCCTGTCCCCGCGACGACTCGGGTGACGAGGACGGCGACGCGCCAACCTCCGAAGTCGACCTTCGGAGTAGCTTCACGACGCCGGGATCCCCTCCAGAACCCTCCGATTTGGAGAATTCTGACGAAACCCGGGAGGAGCCAACAAGGCTCTACGCCAGCGGGGAATTGCTCCAGACCCTCTTGGAGGAGCAGAACGCAGAGGCAGCATCGGCCGCGATTAGGGACTCCGTTCAGGAGGTTCTCGCGGCTCACGAGGCGAGTTGCGTCATGTTGGCGCCTCCGCAGCAGGTCGTTGACCAGCAGGAGGTCGACACACAGGTTTCCGTGTCCCGCTCCACCCAGAGGTGCCCCCAACGCCGCCGCAACGGATGGGTCATGGCGGTTGTCGGCTTCATCGGGGTTCTGGCGGCGAGTGCGGGAGCGGTGGTCTACTCTCCGCAAACGTTTGGGCTCAACGCGCAAGACCTGGATGCTGTGGGGCGTTGGGCGAACGCGGTATGGCGACGACCAGGCGTCTCCCAACCGGCGCCGGTTCAAGCCAAGATGGTTGCTGTTTCGATCAGAGCGAACCCACGCGAAGCGCGGATGTTTCTTGATGGAGAGCCCATCGCAAATCCCTATCAGATCACCCGAGCATCCGACGGGCGGAAGCATGACCTTTGGATCGAGGCGCCCGGACACGTGACCATGTCGCGGGTACTAACGTTCGAGCGCGACCTGCTGTGGGTGCTGACTCTGGACCGCGCCGAGGCGGCTGCTCCTTCGCAGAACTCCCCGGGCAGCGCTCGCTAGCGCTACTGCCGCCTACTCCTCTGAGGGGACGCCCGCCGAGTTCGGCTTCCGGCTTCGTTCTGCTGCGCTTCCGGTGCTCACGTGTCCCCTGGACGTTCCGCTCCGGCGCACTCGCGCACTGCGAGCGCCGCAGCCTTGGGCCGTGGACGTAGCCCTCCGTGGACTCTGTGCGCTCCGGGTCTCGCGAGACTTCCCCAGAAACTGAGCCCCACGGGCGGGCTGCCTGAGAGTCTTCCACCTGAGCGTCGAACCCGATCCTACTGTCTTGCTGACCGGCGGCCCCCGAGTCGGCTTCCAGTTGCCAGCCCACCCTCCGTTGAGTGTCCCCCTTCGCGGCGAGTGGCGGAGCTTCGCCTCGTCGGGACCTCGCGCGGTCGGAATCGACGCGCAGGAAGGCCCTGGCACGACAGCCGAATTGGGGCAGGGGTTGGTCAGACGAACAAACGTCTTGTCACCCTGGCCGTCGAGCGGAAGACTGAGAGCGTCGGTTTCGCTCTCGCTTTCCAGATCTGCCCGCATGAGCTTCGAACGTATCAAGTCCCGCCTATCGAGCGGCAGACCGTTGGTTTTGGACAGTGACACCGGGGCAGCATTTCGTGCCCGCGGCGTCACCCTAGACACACCGGGCGCTCTGGGGCTGCTACTCCGGGAACGTCCCCTCGACGTGCTTGGCCACCATCAAGCGGAGACCCTGAGTCGGGTGGATGTCATCTGTGCTCTCACCGCAGACACGACGCCGAGGGCACTAGCCGAAGTCGGGATGCAGCACCGCGCGGCGATGCTCACTGGTCTGGCAGTTGAGCTGGCCCAAGAGGCAGCCTCCCAAGCGCACCGTTCCATTGCCGTTGCTGGCGTGCTCGGATCGGACATGGTCGGTCCAATTGCTGCGGATCGACTTCATGACGAACTGACCGAGCATGCGCTGCGTGTCGCAACGGCCGGAGTCGAGCTGATGCTGGCGCGGGGTCAGGGATCTCGACTGAGTCTCATGGCCGCGGTGGTCGCTGCCGCCAGCACGGAGCTGCCCACTTGGGCAGTGATCGAGTGCGGTCAGCATGGCGATCTCGCGGCAGGCGAACCCACGGCTCCGCTCGTCGAATCGCTAATCGCGGCAGGGGCTTCCGCGATTCTTTTCGAGGTTCCATCGGTCGCAGCCGGTGTATCCCAGCTCGAGCGCGTCACCGAGGTGCCGGAGGGCTGTGTGCTCGGCGTTCTGGTTGCCTCGAGCGCTGATAGCGTCCGAGGGTTTCCGGACCAAGACCCAGATCCGATTGCCTGGGCAGACCACGCACTCGAGCTCGATGCCAACGGAGCGCGGATCATTGGCGGGGGAGCTGGAACGACCGAAGCGCACACGGCAGCCCTTGCGCATGCCCTAGGGGTTCTCCATCCTTCTCTTCCGATGACGCGGTCGGATACGGAGATCGATAGGCGACCTCCGACCGACTGACTCGCCTGAGGGTCGGACCATGACTCAGCATCAGACGCGTTGCTGCGCCCCGGAGCGCGGTACGGGCAGGCTCTCCTTCGATGAGCTCGACTGCGTTTTTCGCCAGGCGGAGAAGCCCAGGCAGACCTGGCGAGTGGGGATCGAGGCGGAGAAGTTCGGGGTTCACGGCGTTGACGCCCAGCCCCTCCGTTATGGCGATGCAGAGCGAGGCGTGCTGACACTCTTCCAGCGTCTTGAGAATCGATACGGGTGGGTTCCGAAATCCGAAGTCCGACGGGGACCGATCGTTGCGCTGAGGCGCGGCTCGGCCGCGATCACTCTGGAGCCGGGCAGCCAGCTCGAGCTAAGCGGTACGCCCTTTCCGACGCTACATGACGTCGTGGCGGAATTCGAGAGGCACCTCGAGGAGCTCGAGGGGCCGTCCCGCGAGCTAGATATCACATGGCTGGGGGTTGGCTTCCACCCTTTGGCCGCACAGCGGGACCTCGATTGGGTACCGAAGCAGCGCTATCCCATCATGAGCGAGTACCTGCCCACCCGAGGGAGCGGGGCGCTCGACATGATGCGCCGCACAGCGACCGTGCAGGCGAATTTCGACTACTCGAGCGAGGAGGATGCGATGCGCAAGGTGCGCACGATGCTCCGCCTCACCCCGGTGTGCAGGGCCATGCTGGCCAACTCGCCCTTGATCGAGGGGAATGTGAGTGCCGCCAAGAGCGTGCGCCAACGGGTCTGGTTGCGCATGGATCCGAGTCGTTCCGGGATTATCGACCGGCTTTGGACTGATGAACTCCCGACCTATGCGGACTACGTCGAGTGGGCACTCGATGCCGGCATGTTCCTGTTCCATCGGGGAGGGCACCCCGTGCTCAACACCGGGCAGACCTTCCGCAGCTTCATGGTGGACGGGTTCGAGGGCCACTACCCCACGCTCGAGGATTGGAGTCTGCATTTGGGCACGCTCTTCCCCGAAGTGCGGCTCAAGCACACCGTCGAAGTCCGGTGCAGCGACGCTTTGCCGCGGGAGCTGACTCCGGCGGTTCCGGCCCTATTTACAGGCCTTCTTTACGATGACGTGGCGCTCGCGGAAGCGGAGCGTTTGGCGCTCCGTATCGAGCTTGGTGCGGCCCATGCAGCAGCGGACTCGCTCTGCGTCCTGGGGCTCGACGCCTGGCTAGGCGGGTGGCGGGTCCGTGAGCTTGCGGAGGAGGTTCTTGACATCGCGCGACGGGGTCTGATGCGTCGCGCTCATCACGACGCCCAAGGGCGGGATGAGTCGACCTATCTCCAGGGACTCGGCGAACTCGTGCAACGTGGCGCCTCCCCGTCTGACCTTCTTCTGGACCGACTCGCGGCCGAGCCCCTCTGTTCGGCGAGCGTCGTTCGAGCCTGCGCAATCTGATTCCGGGTCGATTGTTGCTTCGGCCACGTGCCTCGAGACCGGACTTCATTAAGAGGCATCAGAACACTCTCTCCGAGCCCTGGCACGCGACTGCGACGGGCAGGAGCTGCTCATCTGTTCGGGGGTGCCTCGGCCTCAGCGCGGAAATCGACGGGGACTCATCTTGACAGGTCCTGAGGCGTGCCTAACCTCTCCGCCCGTTGTCAGCACTCGCGGTGGTCGATTGCTGATAGATCCTAGAATATAGTTAAAATCCGAATGGTTACTGCGTTCTGTTCGGGTGTTAGTTCGGTAGGCAATCTTCGGCCGGCTAGCTGTAAGCGTTCCGCCGGGCCAGGGAGGCAAAGGGCATCATGAAAATCCGACCCCTGCAAGACCGCGTCATCGTCAAGCGCGTCAAGGAAGAAGAGAAGACCAAGGGTGGCATCATCATCCCGGACTCGGCGAAGGAGAAGCCAGTCGAGGGTGAGGTAGTCGCCGTGGGTAACGGCAAGGTTCTCGAGGATGGGAAGGTGCGCGCGCTGGACATCAAGGCGGGCGACCGCGTGCTGTTCGGCAAGTACGCCGGTACCGAGGTGAAGCTGGACGGTGAAGAGCACCTGATTCTTCGTGAGGATGACATTCTCGGCGTGATCGAGAAGTGAGGAGTTGAGCATGGCAGCCAAGGAAATCGTTTACCAAGAGCAAGCTCGCAGTCTGATCCTGAAGGGTGTGAACGCCCTAGCGGATGCTGTGAAGGTCACGCTGGGCCCGAAGGGTCGCAATGTCGTTCTGGAGAAGAGTTTCGGATCGCCCACCATCACCAAGGATGGCGTGACGGTCGCCAAGGAAGTCGAGCTCGAGAACAAATTCGAGAACATGGGCGCACAGATGGTGCGTGAGGTTGCCTCGAAGACCAGTGACATCGCTGGCGATGGCACCACGACGGCGACTGTTCTCGCTCAGGCGATCATCCGTGAGGGCACCAAGCTGGTCACCGCCGGCCACAACCCCATGGAGATCAAGCGTGGCATCGACAAGGCCGTCGAAGTCTGCGTGGAGCAGCTGAAGAAGCAGTCCAAGTCCACCAAGGACGCATCCGAGATCGCCCAGATTGGCACCGTGAGCGCCAATGGTGACGAAACGGTGGGCAAGCTCCTCAGCGAGGCGATGGAGAAGGTCGGCAAGG
>CAYRKE010000091.1:0-18717 GCA_964424695.1 uncultured Polyangiaceae bacterium | reverse complement strand
AGAGCGCTGAGACGTCTCTCGAGGTCGTCGAGGGCATGCAGTTCGACCGTGGGTACCTCTCCCCGTACTTCGTGACTGATCCCGAGCGCATGGAGTGCTCGCTCCAGGATCCGTACGTCCTGCTCAGCGAGAAGAAGATCAGCAACATGAAGGACCTGCTGCCCGTGCTCGAGGCGATTGCCCGTGCACAGCGCCCGCTCCTCATCATTGCTGAGGACGTCGAGGGTGAGGCGCTTGCCACGCTGGTCGTGAACAAGCTCCGTGGCACGCTGAGCGCCGTCGCCGTCAAGGCCCCGGGCTTCGGTGATCGTCGCAAGGAAATGCTCAAGGACATCGCGATCCTCACCGGCGGTCAGGTCATTGCCGAGGAGCTCGGGCTCAAGCTCGAGAACGTCACGATCAGCGATCTTGGTACGGCCAAGACCATCAAGATCGACAAGGATACCACCACCATCGTGGACGGCCTTGGTGAGAAGGAGAAGATCAAGGGCCGTCAGGCCGAGATCCGTCAGCAGATCGAGAACACCACCAGCGACTACGATCGCGAGAAGCTCCAGGAGCGCCTGGCGAAGCTCGTGGGTGGCGTCGCCGTGGTGAAGGTCGGTGCTGCCACCGAGACCGAGATGAAGGAGAAGAAGGCTCGCGTCGAGGATGCGCTTCACGCTACCCGCGCCGCGGTCGAAGAAGGCATCGTCCCTGGTGGCGGCGTCGCGCTTCTCCGCGCTCAGATTGCGCTCGATGGTATCAAGGTTAATCCCGCCCAGGCGTTTGGCGTGCAGATCGTTCGCCGTGCTTGCGAGGAGCCCCTCCGCCAGATCGTGGCCAACGCTGGCGAAGAGGGTTCGATCGTGGTTCAGAAGGTCCGCGAGTCGAGTGGCAACTTCGGTTACAACGCGGCTACTGGCGAGTACGGCGATCTCGTGGCCATGGGCGTCATCGACCCGGTCAAGGTCGTTCGCTCTGCCCTTCAGAACGCCGCCAGTGTGGCTGGGCTCATGCTCACCACCGAGGCGTTGATCGCCGAGAAGCCCAAGGAGGAGAAGGCAGCACCCGGTGGCGGCCATGCCCACGGTCCGGCTGACTTCTAAGCCTTAGAACCGGCGGCTGTTTGGCGGCCCGATGTGGGTCGGCCGGCATCGCCAAATGCATGTCGCGGGCGGGTTCCTGTGGAGCCCGCCCGTGCTGCTTTCTGCTCACAACGTTCAAAGCTGCGGCGTATCAGGGTGACCAAGCTGGGCGATGCGGATGACACCCCAACGTTCAGGGCAACGGTCCACTGACCTACCCGCGCGGTCCGTTAGGACACATCGCTGTGGTAAGAGCGTGACTGCTCTTGAACGCCGAGTGCGCTATAGAGTCGGCGTGGGAGAGCTGGGTGTCAACCTGATGCCGGGGGCGGCGATAGTCGTCGCAGTGACTGCGCTGTCGTATGGTTGCGGTCAAGACGGCGATTCCACACAGCGGTGCCCGTCTCCAGCGCCTGCGTTTCGAGTGAGCGTCTCCGCCGGAGCCGCTCCCATTCCGCGCGCGAGCCGAATCACGGTGACCTATGGTGCCGGGAGAGAGACTCATCGACTGAGCGAGGAGATCGACGGCCCGGCAGTGTTCTGCGAATGGTCGTCTGACACGACGACCAGCGCCACCGAGACGATTGCCACCGACGGCGGTGCAACGGTTGATGGTCTCCCCCAGCTCACCTGCGATCTGTGGACATCTGGGCCTGCCGAGCTCGAGATCGTCGCACCGGGTTTCGTGCCCGTGAAGCAGGAGCTCCGCCCGGAGCGAGATGAGTGTGGTATTCTGACCCGCGAAGTGGCGGTCGCGCTCGAGCGACCCGAGACCGTCGATACGTGACCGCGTGCTACTTGGAGACGGTGATTCCGTCTTTACCCCAGTCCACCATGGGGCGGAAGGAATCGAGCTCAGCGATGTCGCGACGCTTCGTGTTGGAGACCGTCGACTCGACTTCGAGCCGCGCGATCCCCACGTCAGGGCAGTAGCTGGTGATCACGCGCTGTTCGGTGTCCCCCACGAGGTTGGCCTCCGTCGTGATGATACAGTTGCGATAGCTGCCCGCGGGTACGTCGACGCGCCTGCCAACAGCCGTGAGCTTCACGATGCCCGAAGGCCCCTTCCAGGTCTTACCGACTTCCAAAGGCATGCGGAGCAAGCTACCCCCGGACGTCTGGCGCACCGCGTTCTCAGTCAGCTCGAGCCACTGTTGCCTGCCCCCCGCGTTGAACTCGACGAGACCGGACGGGAGGTGCCGGACTCGGATGACGAAGATGCCAGTCTCGCCGCTTTGCTCATTCAGAGTTCGGTACGAGTAGACCGTATTGTTGTAGAGCGGAAGAAACCGGTAGAGAGCGCCATAGTCCACCGAGTCATCGGGCAACACGGGTAGGTCGTCGAGGGCGGTGCGCGGCTGCGACGAGCCGCAAGCTGCCAGCAGCACGCCCATCAACGTCAGAACGGCTCTGCCAGCTTGGCCATCGAGGCCTGGCAGGCGGACGCGTCGGTGCAAGGTATGGGGCAGGCTCGAAGGCAGTGCCCCTCTCGTCTCGGCAGCGCCGGACCCTGCTGTCGGCTCAGTGTGCGTGTCCGCCATAGGTCCAGAAGATCAATAGCAGAAGAAGCACGGCGGTTGCACCCAGGACGTAGCGCACCAGCGGATCTGGGCGAATTCGGTTCACGAGCTCCAGCGCTGCGTCCCGGACCGCCGGATCTTGCGCGCGTTCTGCGACCTGAGGAGCCTCTCGGCGGATCGTCGCGTAGTCACCCCTTACAAAGGCTCTGACCAGGGGCGCCAGCTCCGGGGATTCCGGCAACGACTCCAAGAATGCCGGCTGCTCTGCGGCCCACACGTCCTTCCGGCGGGCTCGATCGCCGAGCTTTCCGGCCTCGGCTTGCCGCGTGCTGTCCCTCCCTTCGGACCCGTCCTGGCTCGCCGATGGGGGGCTCTGTGGCGGCGCATCGGCAGGGCTCGCGTTGGGGCTTTCCGCGGGGGTCGGACGCTCCCGTGGTTCTGGGGTCACCTGGTCCTGGCTCATCGAACCCGAACGTACACGAAAGGCACGGGCCGCGCACTCGGCATGGGATCGAGCGCGCTGCCACGTCGAAAGCGACGAGTGGACCCTGCCTCCGCTCACAATCGAGCGAGACCTGGCATCGATAAGGGATTCCAGGACGTTGGCACCCCTGGGTCACAAGGCCAACCCACCACCATTGGATGCCGGGGCGGAGCCACAGAATCGGAATCGAAGCCGCTCGTTTCGGCGTGTTCGCCGGGTGCCAAGGCGGTCGACGGCGTCACGGCCGAGCCTCCCCGTCCGTGGGGGTCATGCTTCTGCCTTCTCACGGGTGCCGCCCTGGACCAGCGAGCGGGAGCTTGAGGGTCTCGTCGCAACTCGACCCCTTCACGTGGACCCACTGTCCGTTGACCGTCACGCTCACGTCCTGGAATGAGGGGCGAATCCCTGAAATGGCGCCGGGCCTCAGAACTGGAAGTAGACGAAGGGCACGACCTCGGCGGTCGCCATGCGGTCGAGCGCGTAGGCCGTTGCGACCAGGCAGGCCGCCTGCGCCAGCATGGGCAGAGCGATGAATCTCGAGCGAATCCCTAGATACCACGACTCGGGCATCCAGTGGCTGAGGAGCCCCACCGCGAGCACAGCGAGGACCTGAGGACTCAGATTGACATGATGTGTCGTCCCCTGCGCGAGCTGCCCAAAGAACAGCCAAGCGTTATGGAACGAGTCGGAACGGAAGAAGATCCAGCTGGCACACACCAAGTGGAAGGTGAGGAAGACGCCGAGCAGGCGCCGGCCGAGGGTGAGCTCTCGAACCTTTCCTTGTGCCTGCCGTCGGTCGAGCGCGTAGCGGGTGGCTGCGAGCGCAACCCCCTGAATGCCGCCCCATACGACGAACGTCCAGCTCGCGCCGTGCCAGAGTCCTCCGAGCAGCATGGTGAGCATCAGATTGACGTAGGTTCGCCCGAGGCCCTTACGATTGCCGCCAAGGGGGATGTAGAGGTAGTCCCTGAGCCAGCTCGAGAGGGAGATGTGCCAGCGCCGCCAGAACTCGGAGATGTTGGTGGACTTGTAGGGCGCGTTGAAGTTCAGCGGGAAGCGTACCCCGAGCAGCAGGGCCGAACCGATGGCGATATCCGTGTAGCCCGAGAAGTCGCAGTAGATCTGCACCGCGTAGCCGAGCACGGCCGCGTAGCACTCGAGGGACGAGTACTGGATGGGAGCATCGAAGACCCGGTCGACGATACCGACGGCAAGGTAGTCACCGATCGCGACCTTCTTCAACAGGCCGACCGCGATGAGAAACAACGCCTCTCCGCTTGCCTCTACGCTGAAACGTGGGATTCCGGCGAGCTGCGGCAGCAGATCCCGCGGGCGGACGATGGGGCCGGCCACGAGGTGAGGGAAGAACGCGACGAACGCCAGATACTCAGCGTAGCTCTTCTGCGGTTCGATATGCCGGCGGTATACGTCGATGACGTAGCTCATCGACTCGAAGGTAAAGAAGCTAATCCCAATGGGTAGCGCGATCCTGAGGGCGATCTTCGGTGGTTCGTAACCGAGCGCCGAGAGCGCGTCGGAGACTGTCTCGACGCCGAAGTTGAAATACTTGAAGAGCCCGAGGATCCCGAGGTTTACTCCGACGGTTACCCCGAGCCAAAGCTTCCGGTGGTGCGGCTCCTTCGCCTTGTAGATGGCGTTGCCGAGCAGCCAATCGATGGTGGACGAGCCCCAGATCAGTGGCAAGAAGCGCCAGTCCCAGTGCGCGTAAAAGACGTAGCTTGCTCCCATGATGAAGAGCAGGCGCACCTTCTTGGCGCGGATCAGGGCATAACTCAGCCCGGCACCAAGGACGAGCATTGGCGCCGACCACATCAGGCCTGGCCCCACCGGCACGCCGATGCCGCGGAGCGCATAGCTCAACGGATCGATGCCGGCGTGGCCGAAGCTGAGCCAGCACATCGCCACGCCATTGATGGCAAGCGATGCCGCCGCGGCGCGGCGCGACGGGATCTCGTCAGCCTCGGCCTTCTGACTGAGTGCCAAGGTGAGGAGCAGCGCAAGAGCGGCGACCCCCCCAGTCGAGAGTGTCAGTGGGACCGTCGTGGCTAGCCCGGCCAGCGCTGCCCAAGGCAGCACCAGGGCCCAGCGCCGGCGAACGAGGAGCCAGGAGACCAGGAAGACGACGGCGAAGAACTTCGCGTAGGTGAGCGTGTTGAAGAGCACGGCCAGCAGTGCGGCTGAGGGGAATTGAGGTGCCCGGTGTAGCAGAACAATCGGCGTTTCACCGTGAATTCAGATGGCCCTCTGGCCTACTCGGGGTGTGGAGTGGCGTTCTGACGATGCTCCAGGAGTTTTGCTGGCACACGGCAGCAAACCGCGCTGAAACTTCGCCACATGCCCCCGATGCGGATCGCCCTCTACGTGGCCAGTGTTACCGGGCTTGCGATGCTGGCTCGGACCCTCCTGGTGGGGCCGCTGCCGACGTGGCTCGCTCTCGCCGCGTTCCTCGGGTACGTCGCTCTGGCAATCTCAGGCTGGGTCTTCCCATCCTGGGAGATGTACGGTGACGTTTTCTGGCGTGGCTCGGGTTCGCAGCCTCTGGTCGCGCTCACCTTCGACGACGGTCCGAGTTCACAGACGACCCCCATGGTCCTCGATGAATTGGCGAGGCAGGGACTAACGGCGGCCTTCTGCGTCATTGGCGCCAAGGCAGAGAAACACCCCGACTTGGTGCGGCGCATGGCCAAAGAAGGGCACCACGTGGTCATGCACGGCTATGAGCACGCTCGCCTCTACGCATGGCAGTCCCCCAAGGCCATCGCCGCCGATATCGAACGGTGCCGGAAGCTCATCGAGCAGCTGACGGGTACGGCGCCGCGGTGGTTTCGCCCGCCGATTGGGCACGTGAGCCCTCGCGTCGTTGCCGGTGCCCAGCGAGCCGGGGTGAGCATTCTCGGGTTCTCGGCGCGGGGCCTCGACGGGCTTCGCGGCGCAACCCCAGAGTCGGTGCTGAGTCGCATCGCGGCCAAGGTTGGGCCTGGGGCGATCATCGTGCTCCACGACACGTCCGAGCTCGACAGCTTCGTTCCCGCCGGGATCGAAGTGCTGCGCGATCTCGGCCAGCTGCTGCGCGATCGCGGCCTTCGTGCCGTCAGTATCGACGAGCTTTGGCGGCACAGCGAGCGGTACGACGGGTCTCTGGGTTGAGCGGGCAAGCCGGGCAGTGGGGGCACGGCCGGGGACTTGGCTGGCGCGACCGGGCCTTGGGCGGGCAAGCCCTCCCAGGGTCGGGTCAACGGAGACGAATCGAGATGGTGGCCGTTAGGCCATCTCCCACTGGCACCCCGCGTCTGACAAGCTGGCGTGCAGCGGGCGGCACTCTGCTATCCCCACCATAGCGCCTCGCGCGGCAATCCGCGGACGGGGTTGCCGAGATTTTCCGGCTAGAATGGACGGTTGGCGGTTCGGGGCGTCGTCTCCACGCCCTTCGAATCTCACGGCTTATGAGGCATTGATGACACTGCGACAACGAAGTGCGCTCCCCATTGTACTGCTTGTGGTCGGGATCGCCTGTTCAGGTCAGGACGAGTCGGAAGGTGACGACGCAACCAGCACCGGGGGCACTTCCATCGGTGGAGCCGCGAGCCACAGCTCGGTTGCGGGCGGCCACGTGACTGGTGGAACGAGGGCTGGG
Organism: uncultured Polyangiaceae bacterium; assembly: GCA_964424695.1. Lineage (GTDB taxonomy): Bacteria > Myxococcota_A > Polyangia > Polyangiales > Polyangiaceae > JAEWRL01. Next base: position 11,991 of record CAYRKE010000091.1, on the reverse strand, counting down.
GCGAGCGATCGCGGCACGGGCGGATCGATAGGGGTCTGGCAGAGCGGCGGAACACCTACCCAGGGCACCGAGACCGGGGGCAGTGCCTCAGGTAATGGCGGGACTGGCGGGAGGACGACCAGCGGATCGACCACGGGCGGGGTGGAGACTGGTGACGATGGGCTTGGGGGCAATGGGACCGGCGGCGCCGCGACCGGGGGGAGCGGGAGCGGCGGAAGGGCAACTGGGGGGAGCGGGATTGGCGGGAGCACGACTGGGGGCGGCCATTCGGGTGGAGCTGACACCGGCGGCAGTCTCAGCGTCGGTGGGAACTCGGTTGGAGTCGAAGCTGGTAGCGGACCGGGTGCGGGGGGGGCGGCCGGTGGCGATGGGGTCGGCGGAGCGGGGACGGGAGGCAGCGCGACCGGCGGGAGCACGGGCGGCACGACCGCCACGGGTGGGGCGGAGACGGGCGGAGACACGAGTGGCGGCGCTGGCGCGGGCGGTGGCACTGGCGAGAACGGCTGGGAGCTCGTGTGGTCCGACGAGTTCGATGGCACGAGCATCGACGAGACGAAGTGGGAGCACGAAGTGAACTGTTGGGGCGGCGGCAACAACGAGGACCAGTGCTATGTCGCGGATGCCAAGAACTCCTTCCTCGAGGATGGGATGCTTCATATCGTCGCTATCGACGACAGTCCGAGCGCCGCTGTCGGTGGCCCAGACGACAATCCGGCGATTGTGACCCTCGGCCACTCTTCCGCACGGCTTCGCACCATGAACCGCGGTGACTTTCGGTATGGCAGGATCGAAGCGCGGATGAAGCTGCCATCTGGGCAGGGTCTCTGGCCAGCGTTTTGGATGCTTCCCACGGACTCGGTCTACGGCGGGTGGGCCGCCAGCGGCGAGATCGACATCATCGAGGCGGTGAATCTGGGACCCGCGAACAACGCCGTGTACGGCACGATACACTACGGTGGGGCCTGGCCCGACAACACCAACTCGGGTTCGAGTACCTCGCCGAGTGGCAACGCTTGGGAGTCCTTCCATGTCTATGCCGTCGAGTGGGAGGAGGGCGAGATCCGCTGGTTCGTCGACGAACGGCACTACCTGACTCAAACCGAGTGGCGCACCGCCGCGGGCGACTTTCCCGCGCCGTTCGACCAGCGCTTCCACATCCTGCTCAATGTGGCAGTCGGTGGCAGCTGGCCCGGGCCACCGGACGCTACCACCACCTTTCCCCAGGAGATGGTCGTCGACTATGTGCGCGTCTACGCGTGCGGAGCGGATCCAGTCGCCGGCCACGGTTGCGGAACGTCGGACCCATCCGTTCAGCCACTCTGAGGGGTCTATCGAGCCTGTCCGACTTGCTGCGCACTCGCCATTCAGCGTCACCGTTGGGCGCACCGGCGCAAAACGTGGCAGAGCACTGGAGCGTCGGAGACCGCCGATGGTTACGCGGTGATCGGATCAGGATGGACTGGATGCAGTCCGATTTCGTGCGGTGCTCCTGAACGCGAAACGCGTCCGCCTTCAGAAGCTATGGGTTGCCATGTTGCGACGAGCGCAGCGGATGGTGCCGCTCGAACCACGCACACTGGCATGCGAAATCGTCACCGTTTGACTTGGAGAACCGTGGGGGCGGGTCCACGCTAGGATCTGGCGCCCGTGGTACGGCGCCGTGAGTCAGGAGGCATTGCCATGAAGGTGCGACGTGTTCTGTCGAGCGCCCTTCCGCTCGCTTTTGTGGTGGCTGCCTGTGGCGCTGGCGCGATGCGCGCCGAAAGCCCAGATACACGCCTCCAGGAAGGGCAAGCCAAACTGGATGACATTCTCGCGCATGGTGGCGACAACGGGACGCAGGATGCAGCCGACGCGACGCGGCTCGAGATCCGACGTGCTCAGGACGACAAGCTCGCCGAAATGGTTGGCACGAGCGCGGGAATTGCGGCCCGGAGCAGTGTGCAGACAGCTTCCCAGGGAACCCTCGCTCCTCCGCCGCGTGGGTCGATTGCCTTCGAGAAGTACAAGTACACTCCTGAGGACAGTCACTAGAGCGACTAGCGGTCTGCGCCCAGGGGTACGGCGCTGTCGCGACCCGGCAGCGACTCCAGCGTTGCCAAGTGAGCTCCAACATCGCCAAGTCAGGTGGAGGCGATGGGTCTCGGGGGGCGACGAGAATCCCGGTTAGGATCGCGGCGCTCCCCGAGGTGCCGACCGTGGAAAGCTGCGACTGCAGCCCGGCTGCGTTTGGGCGCTCGGGTCACGTCGACCTCGTCCACACTTGCCCGGACAGGGGAGAGCTGTCTCGTGGTGAGGCCACCCCTATCCCGGCGCGCCAGTGGCGGTTTTACGCGCTCGTTAGGAAGTGCTAAACGGAGCGAATGATTGAGAGGGACGCTCGGTCCGTTGGCTCAGTCGTTGAGCCGCGGGTTGTTACGGGCTTTCAACGACCGGAGCCGGCGCCCGCCAGGCACCACACCTCAGCGTATGGAGGCCATCGCATTGGCTTGCTGCAGCTCGGTGCGGGATGGCTGCTCTTGGCATGCAACTCGCTGCTGGGTATTGAATCGGGTGAGCTGGCCGACTCGGGGGGAGGCGGCAGTGCGGGGGAACGCACACAGGAGAGCGCCGGATCGGGTGGGGGCCCCTTCGCGTCGGTTGGCGGTGGGGGAAGCGACGGCGCTCACCGTGGTGGCGCTTCGGATTCGGATGCGACGGCAGGTGCACCGAGCAGCGGGGGAGCCGAGAACAGGGCAGGCGGTGGTGCCTCTGTTGGCGGCTCGGCTTCGGGCGGCACCCCAGCTGGCGGTACTTCCGCAGCGGGAGGAGGGGGCGACGCCGGGCAGACCGGCGGGTTCGGGGGAGGCGCTGAGACCGGTGGCAGCGCGGCAGGTGGGCAAGCCGCTAGTGCTGGCGAAGCAGGAGTCACGCAGTCAGGTGACGGCGGAACAGCAGGCTCTGGCGGCGCCTCCTTGCTGGCTGGCGGGGGCGGCGTCGAGACCGGGGGGACGAGCGGCGGCATGGCGGGGGGCGGCGGAGAGGCCGGCTCCGGAGTAGCTGGGAGCGGCGGCGATGGGGCGCTTGGAGGGAGCACCGAACAGGGCGGTGGCGGCCCGTGTGCTGGCGTCGACCTCGCGACCTCTCAAGAGAACTGCGGGTGGTGCGGTCACGATTGCCTCGGAAATGCCTGTTCCGTGGGTACCTGCGTGTCCGACTTGGTGGCTCACGACGATTGGGGTGACGTTGGGGACGTCGTTGCAGCCGAGACGCTGCTTTTCTGGGTAGGCGGGATGCTCTCCTACCAGGACATCGTCAATCCGCAGCTGGTTTCTGGCCTAATAGCGATCGACCAGGTGAGCCAGTCGCTCGAGACCTGGGACAATCAGCTCTTCCTGGTGGAGAACGGAGAGAACGCCTCGACGGCGGTCGTGGCTTGGACGTCCCTTGACGAACCCGGACCCGTCTTGGGCAGAGGTATCGACACTCCGTGGATCCAGGGCTTTACTGTCGACGACGATGGGCTCTACTGGGGGTCGTGTCCGGAAGGCGAGCCAAACTCGCTGCTCTACCTGTCGTGGACTGCAGGTTCAGATATTCCGGAGGTTCTCGCTACGGATATTCCCTGCCCGTCGCGTGTCATTGCGGACGACCCTTACCTCTGGTTCACGTCCGAGCAGGATGGCGGGGTTTATCGGGTCGCTAAGACCGACCGCGGCCTGTCCGCTCCACCGCCGGTTGTCGACACCGGAGCGTACGGGAACCGAGCCCTGCTCCTGACCTTCGAATACGTCTACGTCGGTTCCTGGAATCGGCTGGACCCAAACTATGCCGGTGATTCGATTTATCGCTTCTTGCGTAGGAACCCCAGTCCGGATTCCTACGAGATCATCGATGCCGACCGATGGGGTCCTTGGGAATTCGCCTTCTCCGGAGGGTTTCTCTATTGGACCGAACAGGGCGAATCCGAAGGCTCGGGGTCGGTCAGTCGAGTCGAGGTGGAGCCATCACTCGGTTTGGCACAGGGCCTTGCTTTCGCCCAGAACAAGCCGCTCGGGCTCTCGATTCAGGGCGATTGGGTGTATTGGGTCTCATACGCGCTTACGGGTGGCAACGACGTGAGGCGAGTCCCGAAGTAATCAGGTCCGCTCTCCAAGTTCGTCCATTCACGTTGTGCGTGGGAAACGGCAGCGATCCGCGCTTCGCCGATGGCATCACGCCTCTCTCCCGAGTCCTGCGCCGGTCCATCACTCTGCCTGACGCGGAAAACGCCTGCCTCCGCGCGCCCAGGCTGGGTGAGGCGCGAAGACAGGCGTTTTAGTCGATGCTGCTGCACGATCGGCGCTCAAGCTGCCCATTCTAGAACGACAAGCACCCTCCTTGTCGTTCTAGGTTGGACTATCCATGATGCAGTCCGTCGTGCACCCGTCATTGTCGTTCGCATTGCCGTCGTCGCATTGCTCGCCGGCCTGCGCCTTGTTGTCGCCGCAGCGCGGTCCGAGACGGCAGTTCACGAGGCATCCTCCGTACTCCGCGCTGGCGGGGTCATCGTTTTCCGGGCCGTAGTCACACTCTTCGCCTTCTGTCACTTGTGGAACCCCATCGCCGCAGAAGGGACCCGGGGTGCAATCGGAGTTGCATCCGCCGTAGGAGCCATCGTTTCCGGGAGTGCCGTCCACCCCCGCTCCGGCGGGACCCAGGTCACACTGCTCGCCCAGCGCCGGCTGGAGGATGCCGTCGCCGCACCAACCAGGGACCCCGCAGCTGTTGCTGCAGCTGTCGCCGTCCACGTCATTGCCGTCATCGCACTGTTCGCCGAATTCGGTTTGGGTCGTGCCATCGCCGCAGTGCGGTCCGTCTTGGCACCCGACGTCACAGTACCCGTAACCACCGATGTTGAGACCGTCATCGCATTCTTCACCGTGCTCCGTGTCGGTGATCCCATCACCACAGAACGGGTTGCGCTGGCAGTGCGTGTTGCAGGTTGGCGCATCCACCGTGTACAGGCCGTCCACGTTGGCACTGCCGTTGTCGCAGTCCTCGCCGACGTCGATCTTGTTGTCCCCACACTCCGGTGGTAGCACGCAGCCCGGGGCACAACCGTCGGGCTCGCCGGAGGTAACCGTGGTGTTGCGGCTGTTGTCACATTGCTCAGTGCCGTTGATCTCGTGGTCGCCGCAGAAGGGTCCAAAGCGGCAGGATTTGGTGCAGCCGTTGTAGAGACTGTCGTCGTTCTGGCTGCCATAGTCGCACTCCTCGGTGCCGGCCTGGATGCCGTCGCCGCATTCAGGGGTGCAGTAGGAAATGTTGGTGCTGAAACCAGAGAGCGTCAGCTCGTAGTTCGACTCGCGGGGATGCCGATCGGCGTGAAAAACGGCGATCTCATAGGTGCCGCCGACCTGCATGCCGAGCCCCTGAACCGCTCCGTCGTCGACGTTGATGTCGCTACCGCTAGCGATGTCGATGGCGTCGGTTTGGTAGGTCGCGCTGTTGCCATCCGAGGAGACGACCACCGTACCTCGGAGCCGTTCGTGGGGCGCACCGAGGTCGAGGACGAGCGTGCCGTTGATGAAGACCCAAACGTCGTCATCGCCGAAGAAGGAGAGCTCCTCGCCGCCCTCGAACCTGAAGAGGTAGCGCACCTCGGAGGTGAAGTAGAAGTTGTGCCGCTCCCCCGTGATGTTGCTGACGGCCTGAGACGACTGGGGATCCCACTGAGAGCCGATGAGGCCACCGGTCTCGCAGTCGGCGCCAGCGCCAAGGACCCAATAGGGCCAAAGGTTGCAGAGCTTCTCGCTCCCCACTCCGGTTTGGTCGTCCAGCTCGAAGAAGCCGCTTTCGAGGGTTCCAGAGCCCTCCTCGTAGGCCCGGTGGATGTCGTCGTAGACCGTGTCGCCACCGCTGCTCGTGAAGGTGTACTGGTTGGTACCGCTCACGTTGGCAAGCTCGAGGTACTTCACGACCTTGGTGCTCACGGACGGATCGTCCGCGTACCACTGAGCAAAACTCGCAGCGCTCTCGATCACCCGAACGTCGGTCTCGATGAAGTAGGGCGAAGCACTACCGCTCCAGCACTGCTCCGCTCCTGGATCTCCCGACGAGACCAGATCGGAGTTGTCCCAGTCCGTGAACCGGCAGGCGCACTTCAAGTCACTGGTGGGATTCACCACGGGCTTGCCGTTAGGTCCGAGCGTTGCGGCCACGAGACCGCCACACAGGTCCGTCGCGTCGGAGCTCCAACATCCGCTCGGATTAGGATCTCCATTGTTGACGCGCTCGGTGGGCACTCCGCTCGCATTCGGCACGCACGTTACCCCGTTCTCGCCGAGGACAAAGAAATCCGGGTGCCCAGTTCCGGCGACACTGGCGCCGTCGAAGTCGCGGAAGGTGATGGGCAGGACGAGGCAGTTGCCGGTGCCTCCGCTGCAGGTCTTGGCGTCGGGACGCACCTGCGGGACGCAACCGAACCCCGGCTCCTTCGCACAGAGCGCGCTGCAGCCGTCGCCATTGGCAAGGTTCCCGTCGTCGCACTCTTCGACACCCTCTTCCCAGTTTCCGTCGCCGCACACAGCTGAACAACGAGTCGTCACGCCAGCAGCGTCGCGGCAAGCTGGCTCCCAGGTGCACGTCTTGGAGCACCCGCTCCCATGGTTCGAGCCACGACCATCCCCAAGGAAGAGGCCGTTCCGCTCACCCTCGTCGCAGCTTTCGCCGGTCTCGACGCGTCCATTGCCGCATTCACTTGCGACGCAGCTACCGGTCGTGCAGTCGTAGCCAGGCTCGGCCTGGCACACGCTGCTACATCCGTCGTTGTTGTCCGGGTTACCGTCATCACACTCTTCATTGCCGATCTTGATGCCGTCGCCGCACTTGGTGACACAGGGCTTGTTGGCCATACGGCACTGATATCCGGTTTCGATGCTGCACGAGGCGTCGCAGCCGTCATTGGGCTCCACGTTGCCGTCGTCACAGAGCTCCGTTTTCTCGAGGACACCGTTGCCGCACATCGAGGTGTCCTGGCACGGCCCGCCCGTTTCGGGGCAGGAACAGTACACCCCCTCGATCCGGCAGATGCTGGAACAGCAGTCGCCGTCCTCGCGGTTTCCGTCGTCACACTCCTCGTTCTGACCCTTCTCACCGTCACCGCAGACCGAGATACGACTACATAGCGACCGCGTGCCGTCGAACCGACACTGGTATCCTTCCTCGATGGCGCAGGTCCGGCTGCACCCGTCGCCGTCCGCGAGGTTTCCATCGTCGCACGCCTCGCCGTTCGAGATCCGCTGGTTGCCACAGTTCTGGAGCGGTTCGCAGGACTCGCCCGGCGTGGGGCACGTGAAGCCCGACTCGATGGAGCACACGGTGCTGCAACCATCTCCATTTGCCGTATTGCGGTCGTCGCAGCCCTCTCCGGGGTCTTTCACGCCGTTGCCACAGACAACGGTGAGTTCACAGGGGCGCCCAGCGGTGCGGCAGACGAAGTTCGGCTCGATCCTACGGCAGGTGCCGCTGCACCCGTCGCCACCTTTGGCGTTGCCATCGTCGCACAGCTCTCCGGTCTCCGCGGTGATGGTGCCGTCGCCGCAGTAGGGGCCGGCATCTACCGTTTCGCAGGGGCCCCCGTCACAGTCCCCGGAACCGCCACCCGCACCGTCGTCGAATTTGAGCCCACCGGAGTCCGGAGTATCGGGCTCCTTCTCGTCATCGGCGCCTCCGCCGTCCCGGTTCAAGGCCGAGGCCGACGGTCCGCCGTTCGAGCCCCCGCCGCAGGCGCTCATGCAGCACGCGGCAGTGAACAAAATGGTCCGCAGCATCGCGGTCGCGAGCAAGTGTCGACGCATCACTCTCCTCCACAGCGAAAGAAAAGCTTACTTGGCTCTGTCTTTCACCGTAGAGGCGCGGGATCACGAAATGGGCTCACGCTCACCCGAAGTAGTGTGCGAGCGCGAGAGCGGCCAACGAAGTTGCGCGGTCGCCGCAGCTGCATGTTGAGGGTTGGCGGCTCGGGGTGTGGGCGGCATGGACCCAGAGTACGTCCTGCCCACGGGACGCTTTCTTGCCGCGCCAACTCTGTAGCCGACGCAAGACGGCAGGAATGCCATCGGCGTTCCTGCCCCTCGCCATCCGAGGCTACGTCAAGGCAACCAGGACGGCGACCAGTAGAAACCACCATGGCAAGTAGGGTTGGAGCACGAGCCGCTCGAAGCGCTTGAAGCCTTTGAGGTTCAGATCCTCCCAGCTGCCCTTCTCGAAGCTCGTCTTGATGCGATAGACGCGGCGGAACCTCAAGTACGACGGAAGCCCGAGGCCCAGCCCGACGATCAGACCTACGGCATGCGCAGTGTTGGCAATCGGACCCATCGTGCCGGTGCCGCAAAGCACGAGCCACCCCATGAGCCACCACGTCGTCGACGCAGGTAGGCTGTAGCCCGAATTCGGAGCGTAGCGAGCCCTCATCCACACGTAGGCGAAGAGCACGTAGTTCACCCCTGACATGCCGCCAAAGTTGGGGCCCGACCAGTAGTACTGGGCGAGGTTCGACACGGCCGCACCGAGCACCACGACCGCGAGCAGGGTCATCGTCCCTTCTCGTGACTCGATCTGCCCTCCGAGCTCGTGAAGCCACATCATGTTGAACAAAACATGAAAGACTCCGAAGTGCATGAAGATTGGGGTGATGAATCGCCAGGGCTGCGCCCAATCGAGGGGAAGGAAGTAGCGCTCCTCCAGGTTTACGGGGGCGATGTAGAGTGCCGGCAAGGGCTCGTGGCCGAGTTGGGTCACGAACGCCACCAAGGCTGAGATCGCGACGAGTCCGAGGATCCCCGGCCCCCACATGCCCTTGGAGAAAGACTGGGTGCGGATGTTCGGCGTGAAGACCGGGCGACTGTCCTTCTCGCGCTCATGGCGATGCTTGTCGGCAGTCTTTTCGAGTTCGACGAGATCCGCAGGCCTGCCTGATTGGAATGCAGTTGCCAACTCCCGGGCGCGAGGCACGTCCTCGTCGAGCAGTACCCACACCCCATGACCATCACCGTGGTCTCGGACTTGGGCTTCGATTCCCTGGGTCTCGAGGTAGTTCGCCAGCGCGTTCGCGCCGCTCTGCTCCTGGAAGTCCTGCAGTTTTCTCACGAGTTCCTCTCTGGGGCTCCAGCCGGCGGTCCCAAGCGTTCGAGACTACCGGACACCCCGGTTACCCCGGACCAACTCCCGAAGCCACCCCTCAAGGATTTTCGATTCTTGGGCGATGGCAAGACCGTCGGGCGCTCCGAACACTCGATCGCGTTGTCCAGAGGGACAGGGCAGGCCCTGTGGCGGGTTACGGGAGTACTGGAACGAGCCAGGGAAAGGTCCCTGACTGAAGGCGCTTGGTGCGGAGGTAGCGGGAGGGGTCACTCGGGCAGAGTCGGGCCAGCAGCATTGATCGTATGAGCCCTTGCTTCGTACCCGCCTCTGCGAGCCAAACGCAAGGACGATCCGGCTTGCTGATGGCCTGGCTCAACGCACTGGTGACCGGCTGCATCGCGCCGGGTTTCGCTCACACGCAGAGCAACCGGCATGCTACAAGGGTTTTGCCAGCCATGAATGATCAGGTCGTCGTTATCACGGGCGCGGCATCCGGTCTGGGTCGTTCGGCAGCGACGTACCTCGCTTCGCGAGGCTATCGGGTGCTGGGCGTGGGGCTCGGGTTGCCGGACGAATCGCTCTCGTTTCCCACGCGCCATCTCGACGTCTGCAGCGACGAGTCCGTTCGTGATGTCTTCACTTGGGCCCGCGAGGAGATGGGCTGCATCGACGCGCTTGTCAACTGTGCTGGTATTCAGCTAGCCGGAGCGCTGGAAACGATGCTCATCGAGGAGACCCAGCGGATCCTGGACACCAACCTCGTGGGGACGATCCGCTGCTGCCGCCAGGTATTGCCCATCATGCGAGCCCAGGGGCAGGGGAGGATCATCAACGTGTCGTCCCTCGGTGGGCGCATCGCTTTCCCGTTTCATACCTCATACTGCGCCAGCAAGTTCGCGGTCGAGGGGCTCTCCGAATGCCTGCGCTACGAGGTCAGTCCCTTCGGCATTCACGTGTCCGTCCTGGCGCCAGGGTCCTACCATACGCCGCTCAACGAGAAGAGTGAGCGCTCGGTGAACGCAAACCACGACACCGTGTATGTCGAAGCCATGGAGCGCGTCATTTCGATGAACCAAGCGTCGTGCCGCAGGTCCACGGATCTGCTCCCCTTCGCACGCAAGGTCGAGTCGATTCTGACGTGTCGGCGGCCCAAGCTTCGCTACTTCGTGGGCAGATCTGACCAAGGAGTCGCCAACTTCCTGCGAGGGATATTCTCCGGAAGCTGGAGGGAAACCACGATCAGGAAAGCGTTCGGGCTGTAGTGGGCCACGGGCCAACGCGCCTTCGCCCGGGATTCAGCGCGATTTGGCAGCCGACGCAGCCCGCAGTAGTGCGCGTTCCGAACATGCAAGTGTCGTAGTCGAGGATGCCTTGCAGCATCCAAGAGCCGGACAGTAGTTGCCCTCAGACGGGGAACCGCCGAGAACACGCACTACACGGTCAGGTAGGCCATGACCATGCGCCAAAGCTCCTCCAGCAGCCTCTCGCGCGCGAGATCCGATGGTGGATGGGTCAGAAACTCGTGCACGACGAGATCCACGGTTGTCATGATCAGGTAGCTGGCGTAATGCCGGTCAGCCACCTTCACCCCCGGTGAGGCATCCAGAAGCTGCCGCAGTTGCTGCAAGAGGCTGGCGTGCGTGGCTTGACTGGAGGCCACGACGTCAGCAGGAATGGCCCCGACTGCAGCGATGGCGCGATGTAGCCCGCCACCAGTCTCCTGCTCCTCGGCCACGGCCCGTAGGAGCCGTTGGACGGCAACGTCTAGCGGCATGGCTGAGGTGCGTACCTGTTCGACCAGGCCGCTGAGAAACGACGTCACGTGCTCGATGTGGCGGCGCATGAGGACGCTTAGAATGGCGTCCTTGTTCGGGAAGTACTGATAGAGCGTTCCCACCGAGACACCTGCGCGCTCGGCGATGCGATCCGTGGTGCCGCACTCGTAGCCCTCGGTCGTAAAAACCTGAGCCGCTGCCTCGAGAATGGCATCCACGGTCCGCTGTGAGCGCTGTTGCGAGGGATTTTTTCTGGGGATCGAGGGTTTCTTACGCGATGCCATGGCGCCTCCCGAATGCGAGGTGATGCCGCTACTTCGGTCAATGTACGCTTGAAGCAAGGACGCGCTGATAGTCGCCCTATTCCGCGCAGTGAAGCAACAAGAAAGGACAGTATATGACATGCGAAAGAACAAGGAACGGTGCGAGTGAGTCGGGCAATGCAGTGGGACCGTTCGGCGACCAGGGGATCAAGGTCCCCGCCATCGGAGCTGGCGTTCTGCTGATTACGCAATGTCTGGTAACGACAGCGGGATTCCTGCTGCTGCGTGGCATCTTCGGCTATCCGGAGACGATCCGATTGGGGCCGGCCACGATGCTCCCGCGGCTGCATGAGCTGCGGGGCGTGGTACCGTACCTCTTCTACCTGGCTGTCGGTGTGGCAGGACTGTGCGCCTTTCTCGCCTCGCCATTGCTGGACCGGGTCTTTGCCAGCGCGGGCGACCGGATCTGGGGGTATATGGCCAAGTACTGCGGCATGGCCTTCGGGCTGACGCTCTACGTGGGCATCCTCCGTTGGTTCGTGTTATTCCCCACCCTGGCCAGGTATCGGGTCGAGGGGACATACGATGCGAGGACCATCGATCTTGTTTGGGAGGCTTTCCATGCCTACGTCGGCGAGACGGTTGCCGAGCACGTCAGCTTCACCTTCATCACCCTCTGGATTGTGTTCATCTGCGCCGCGATCTTGAAGACCAGGGTCTTGTCGAAATGGCTCGCGATCTCCGGTGTCGTGCTGGCCGGGATCGTCTGCTACGGCAATCTCGAGTTCGTGAATGTCCGCTCTTCGGCGGAATCGGGGCCGTGTGATTTCGCGTAGTTAGCTCGAGCG
>CAYRKE010000090.1:0-29392 GCA_964424695.1 uncultured Polyangiaceae bacterium | reverse complement strand
GACGACTCCGCAGACGACTCCGCAGACGACTCCGCAGACGACTCCGCAGACGACTCCGCACCCTCCGTTCCTCGGTCAGTCGAGTCGAGGACGACGTCCGCGACGTCCCCGAGGCCGCGCGCCTCGAGCACACGCGCCTTCAGGGTCTCGAGGAGCTGGCTCGTGTCCACGACAAAGCCCTCGGCCTCGCTGGCTAGTCGCCTCGGCCGATGCAGCGCGATGGTGTGCGGGCCAAGCCGGGTCACCTGAAACGGCGAGGCTTGATTCTCCCCTGCGGCGTCGGTCGCGCCGAAGGGTTCGTCCGCCGCCGCATCCGCGGCGAGCAGCACCGGGAACAGCGCAGCCCCCAGGACGAGGCCAAGAGCCCACCCCAGGGAGCGGGACGTTCTCGGCGAACCGCTACCCCGCGTGCCGCGCGCGACGGGAGCTCGGTCAGTAGCCAACGGAGTAGTCCTCCATGGGATCCCTCGGCGCTGCAGGAGCGACTTTCACTCTCGAGTCCCGCGCGCGGTTCAGCTGATTGAGCACCTCGGGACTAGTCTTCTGCGCCTTCTTGGCAGGAGCCGACGGCTTCGCTCCCTCGACGGAACCCGAATGCGGAGCCGGCATGATCCCCTGAGCCTCGGAATATTGTGGAAGCTTCTTCTCCTCCTGCCGCCCGTCGAGCACGGCAGGTTTAGGGCTGGGCGTCGCCGCGGGCTGGGCGGGGTAGTACGACGCATGCCAAATCGGAAGCACCCTGTGGAGCTCCTTGGTGCGCGCAGCATCGGGACGCGCCGTGGATACCGCGCGGGCACCTTCGGGGTCAGCCGTGAAATAGCCGACGATGAACGGTGCCCAGGCGTCGGGTGAGGTGTACTGGTCGTAGGCCGAACTCGGACGCCGTGTCTCCCGGCGGAGAAGATCCGTGAGCTCTCGCTCAAGCTCATCGAAGATCCGCTCGCCGACCACCTCGTGCCGCAGTCGCCGCTGCTCCTCCAAGCGCTGGTTCGCCGAAGCCATGAGCGCCCCGAGCGGCGCGAGCAGGAGAACCCCCAGAGCCACGAACGCCAAGCGGAGGCGCGTCAGGGGGCTGGATCCCAAAGCCGTGATCAGGCTCCCCATCGGTACCCCTGTCCCCTCACCGTTTCCAGGTAGGCAGCCCCCGCGGCCCCAAGCTTCTTGCGCAGCTTGGCGATGTGGACGTCCACCGTGCGGGTCTCGACCTGGTCGGCGTTGTTCATGTTCCACACCTCACGAAGCAGGGTTCGACGGCTGATGATGCGCCCCGGATCTTCGGCTAAGAGCCGCAGAATGCCCACCTCGCGCGGGGTGAGCGCCACCTCCTCGCCGCCCTGGGATGCCACGCCGCGGGATGGATCCACCTCGAAGGGCTCGGCGCGAAAAGCCTCGGTCCGGGCCCGGGTGTGGCGCTTGAGCAGGACTTGGACACGGGCCAGGAGCTCGCGCACGCTGAACGGCTTGGTCACGTAGTCGTCCGCGCCAGCCTCAAATCCCCTGAGCACGTCTTCTTCCGCGCCCTTGGCCGTCAGCATGAGGATCGGGGCCTGTTGGCCTGCCTCCCGCAATTGGGCGCACACGCTGTAGCCGTCGAGCTCGGGCAGCATGATGTCGAGCAGAATCAGGTCGATACCATCAGCACTCCCCCGCGTCAGCGCGTCTCGCCCGTTCTCCGCTGCCTCGACGGCGTAGCCACGGAAAGCCAGGACGTCACACAGACCTTGCCGAATGCTGCTCTCGTCCTCGACCACAAGAATACGGGGGGCTGCGCCGGGCTGGGCCATGATTCTCGCACTATAGCGGACCGGGCCACGCGCCGCCTGTAAAGGAAGTGTAAACGGGAAGCCCCTTGGTTTTACCAACCCTTTCCGCGGGCAGACATCCCGTGGGGGTACCCTCGAGGGCAGACCCAACACCGCCACATGACGGGAGGTTTTATGCCCAAAGCCAATCGCGCACGCTACCTGGTTCTTGCGCTGCTCGCCCTGCTCACGGCAAGCGCCCATTTCGCACACCGAGCCTACGCCGACAGTGGACGGAGCGAGCCGGGCCGGCAAGGTTTCTGGTCCCTCGCCCACTCCTCGACGGGCGCAGAGCGGGGCCGGAAGCCGGGACAGCCTGTGGACGCCATCACCCTCACGGCCGCGGTCGATCGCCTCGCGGTGATGCACCACGGTGAAGGTGTGGTGCATGTCGAGGTGTCCCTCAAGAGCCCGGAGCGCAAGTCCGACGTCACCCGAAAGCCCACGGACATCGTCGTGATCATCGACCGTTCCGGGTCCATGGCTGGAGAGAAGATCCACTACGCGCGAAGCGCCCTGCACCAGCTCGTCGATCGCCTCGGAGATAACGATCGCTTTGGCCTGGTCGCCTATGAAACGGAAGCCCAGGTACTGGTACCCCTGAGCTTCGCCACCGGGTCCGCGCGAAGCCACTGGCGGAGAGTCATCGACCGAATCGAGTCGGGCGGCAGCACCAACATGAGTGAAGGGCTCGATCTCGCGCTGAGTATGCTGGAGAAAGGTCGTCTCGGTTACCGAGCTGCGCGAGCTCTGCTCCTTTCGGACGGGCTGGCCAATACGGGCGACAGCTCCCTCGAGGGGCTAGTGGCACGCGCGCGCCGCGCCGTCGCCGGGGAATACGTCCTCAGCACCATGGGCATCGGGGCAGACTTCGACGAGAACCTCATGACCAAGCTGGCAGGGGCTGGCACCGGTGCTTTCTACTACCTCGCCAAGTTGGCCGTACTCCCTCGGTTCGTCGACGCGGAGCTCGCGACGGCCAACCAGACCGTGGCCCGCGGTGCAGTGCTGGAGCTCTATCTCGAGCCAGGGGTCAGCATCACCGGCGCCATGGGGCTGCCTTTCGAGCAACAAGGGTCACGAGTAACCATCCCCCTCGGAAGCCTGTATGCAGCGCATGAGCGCCAGCTCTGGCTCACGCTCAACGTTCCCACACAAACGCAGACGCATCTCCCGCTCGGCCGCGTTGCCACTCGCTTCCAGACCGACGCAGGCGAACAGCGGCAGCTCTCCAAGACCCTTCCCACGCTGAAATGCGTCACCAACTACGACGAATTCCGCTCGTCGGTTCGTCCCGACGTGTGGGAGCGTGCCGTGCTGAACGAAGCGCTCGGCAGGAGCCAGGAAGAGATGGGCGACGCGATCGCACGCGGTACGGCCGCTGACGTCGACCGCGCGCTATCCGAAGCAGTCCAGAATCGCCGGCTGGCCAGTGAACTCGGCAGCAAGCCCGTACTCCAGCGGATCGCCGAGCTCGAGATGAGCGCGAAGCAGGCCAAAGCAGCGCAGAGTGCCCCGGCTCCGGTGCGCAACGCAGAAGCAAAGCGACAAAAGGCCACCGGCCACATCAACCGCAACCAAGGCGCGTACGTGAACGCCGACGCGATGACGGGGTTCTGATGGCCGAGCTCACGCGTGAAGCATCGGACTACCGCTCCAGCAACACGGGCGGGTGGTATCGGCATCTGGCGCGATGGTTGTTCCCTCCAGATGCCGCGGAGCCGAGTTCGGCAAGCGAGATCCGCGCCAGGATCCGCCATCAGCTCGAGGCGGCTGAGGCCGCCCTCGAAGCGAAGCGTCAGCGCATCACAGAGCTCGGGCAGCTCATGGATCGACTCGACGAGGAGCGGCGTGACCTCGAGCTCGCACGCCAGAACCAGGAACAGGCGATCGACGCTGCCCTCTCCGAGGACCGAGAAAACGAGGCCCGCGTGGCGCTTCGCGAATGCTGGTCGAAGCGCCGCGAGGTGGAGCGGATCAGCAATCGTCTCCGGGGTGTCGAGGCTGAGAAGCTAGAGCTTGCAGCCCTGTTAGAAGAACAACAAGTCCGGCTCGATGCACTGCGTCGCGACGTCGGCGAGCCCTTTCCGGCGCGCTCGACCCCTTCCGAGCCCGATCCCAAGGAGTCCGGCGCGAACGATCCCATCGACGACGAGGAGGTCGAGCTCGAAATGCTTCGCCGCAAGCGAAGCCTGGCGAAACGACCTCAAGACAACACGCAGCCTCAAGACAAGGAGCAACCTACCCATGCGACCGACAGCGTTTGAGGGAACCCTCGTCTTCGGGCTCTCCGTGGCGGTGGGCGGAGCGCTCTGGCTTGGCTCGACTTCCCCGGAGTACCTCGCCGACTATCAGGAGGTGGCCATCCTATGGGTCTCGGTGGTCGCCTACGTCCTGGTCGTGGCCGGAGGGGTGCGCGCCGCAGTCTCGGCGGCATCGGTGGGCGTCATCACCCTGCTCCTCCTGGAACGCTTCTCCCTGAGCCCTGAGTACGGCGCTGGGCTCGCCGGACTCCTGCTCGGCTTCCTCCGTGGGGGGCATGGCCGCACCGAGTGGAGAGCCGAGCGAACCCTGCTCGAGATTGCGCTCGGAGTCTGCGCACTGGGCGCCGCCTACTTGCTCTGGGACGGCACTGTCTTGGGCTTCAGTCTGGGAATCTGGGCGTTCTGGCTTGCGCACGCGGCGTGGCCCCTCTTGGATCGCAGCTCCGAGGAGCCCCGTCACGAACCGGAAGACCCCTTCGACGCGGCAGAGCGCCGCGCCCGTGAGCTTCACTCCACGTTGTGCGAGCGGGAAACACTACCGACACGCCCGTAGGCTCGGCACGGGCAGCGTGGTCCGCAGCGTCGGCAAACCGGATGATGCCGGGGTGTGCGAGTTCGAGTCCGGAAACACGGCGCAGGCGCTCTGAATCGGCAAGCGCGATTCTCGAGCGGTTTACCCTGCCCCGTCTCGGGGGTGAGGGCGACCCCAACCTGTCGAGTCTCGAAGTCTGCTCGTACAAGGTTCCCCGCGGTGGGGAAATGGCTCTCTTTGGGGTAGGATGAGCGGATGCCCAGATCCCTCCGACCTGCCCTTCTTGCATTGGTGTTCCTTCTTGGCTGTGGCAGCCCATCGCGAGAAGGCGTAGAGAGTTCGGCCGGAGGCGCCACACCCGCCGGTGAAGGACGAGCTGGCAATCCCGACAACATGGCCCTCACGGGAGGCGTCCGAGACCCAGGCTATTCCGAGCTCACGGGAGGCACCGGCAGCCTCGGAGGAACCACGGATGCCGGGGGAACCACCGGTGGCGACGCCACGGGTATTGGTGGAAGCACCGACCCGGTCTCGGACACCCATGCGGGCGGAACCTTCGAGCCAACAGGAAACGCGACCGGCGGCAGTGCGGGGCAGAGTACCGCGCCCGAGTCGTCCAGCGTCGCGTCGCTCCTGCCTGCGAGGTGTAGCGGCGCCTGCAACGCTGCCACACCGAGCTCTCCTACACTGGTGGAAGGCGGCGGCTTGGGCAACGTGACGATGTACACGACAGAAGCCAGCAGTGGCGGCGCGTGCCTGTATGGTGAAACCAGCGTCAGGTACTTCGCTGCCATGAGCGTGAACATCGAGCCCGGTGACGCCATGGGGCACTGGCAGGGTGGACGGATCTGCGGACAATGCGCCAAGGTGACAGCGATCACCAGTCACGGCCCGACAGAAGTCGTGGTTCGGATCATGGACAAGTGTCCGGATGGCGACTGCGGCATCGATCTCGGAGGCGCAGCGCCCGATGCCATCATGGCTGATGGGTATGGCCGCTACGAAGGGGCATGGGAATTCGTCTCCTGTGTTGGGCATGACGAGGTCTTCGATGGCCCCACCGCGCTCTTCGTCAAGGATGGCGCCAACGCCTTTTGGTCTGCCGTGCAGATCCGCAATCCGCCCATGGCGGTTGCGGAGGTGCGATGGAGGAGCGAAGCATCGGGCGCGAGCGGCAGCTTCGAGTACGCAGCTCCGCAGATCGAGAACTACTACATGGTCCCCATCGAGGTGCTCGAGTCCCCGGATTCGCTCATCGTTACAGTCGAGTACAGCGACGGCTCTGCCAAAGATATCGCTGTCACAGGGGCGCAGCTGGCGCAGGCTGAAGCCTCCTATCCCTTCGAGTGAGCACACGTCCTAGCGCGCTCCACCGAGATTCGGAGACAGCGCAAGCGGATGTGGTCGAAGTTCCTTGATATTCGGGGTCAGGTGGAGCAAGTCCCAAGCATGCTGGATCTGCAGAAACTCGTGGCGGTAGCGCGCTTCGAATTGCTCGAGGCGCTGCACTCACGACTGCTCGTGGTCGTGTTGACGCTGTATGGCGCAGGGGCGGCCATTAGCAGCCTGGTGTTCCTCAAGATTATGGAGGCGGCCGAGGAGGCGGCTCGCCACGCGCTTGCCATGAGCTCAGGGATGGCCGAAGCCCAGCTGCCCCAGGATCTGGTCCGAGCCCATGCCCTTCCCGTCGCCGCGAGTCTGATTGCGGATCCGGCGCTGCGGCAGGAGATCCTTCGGATGCCGCCCCTCAGCATCTTCTACGGGTACATGGCGCTGCTGTTGGTGGCCCTACTGGTGCTCGCCACTTCGGCCGGCACGATGGCGTCGGACGTATCTTCGGGCGCGTGTCGGTTCGTGCTATTTCGCTGCGACCGGCTAACGTGGGCGCTCGGCAAGTTGCTGGGGCAGGAGGTGGTGCTGGCTGCAGGGCTCGGCTGTGGTGCGGTCATGGCCGGCATCGTGGGGACGTGGCAAGGGGGCTCCTTCGAGCCTACCGCTTGGCTCTGGCTCCTTCGCACTTCGTTTCGCGCTTGGGTCTATGGGAGCGCCTATCTTGGCATCTTCTCGGGGCTCTCGCTCGTCGCGTGGAGTGCCATGAATGCCCGCGCTCTGGCCATGTTCACCCTGATCGGGTTCGCGATCGTCCACACGATACTGGGTTCCGACCTCGCCAACGCTCGACTTCCGGGCTTGCGCCACCTGAACCTCCTACTGCCCGCGGAGCACCGAGACGCGCTGTGGTCACCGGACTGGGCTCGCTACCTGACGGGAGTCGGAGCACTCCTGTGCATCGGCGCGCTGGGCTTCGGCGCCGGCTACGGCGTATTCCGGCGGAGGGACGCATGAACGCCGTAGTCCTCGATCGGATCGTCAAACGCTATGGCCGTCAGCTCGCCCTCAACGGTCTGAGTCTCGAGCTCCCACTGGGATCGGTGTGCGCACTGATCGGCCCTAACGGCTCTGGCAAGACCACCACCATGGGAGTCATTGCCGGCCTGCTGCAATGCGAGTCCGGCAGCGTGAACCTCCTCGGCCAAGGGCCGTTCTCGGCCGCGAAGCACGCCGGCAGGATCAGTCTGATGCCCCAGGATGCGACCCCTAGCCAGCACCTGCGCATCGGCGACATTCTGCAGTACTACGCCGAACTCCAGGGGCTATCGGCCACGGCTGCCAAGCGGGAGGCCCGCACACGGCTCGAGCAGGTCAATCTGCTGGATCGCGCCCGTTCCCGCTTCTGGGAATTGTCACATGGCATGCGTCGACGGTTCAGCGTTGCCCAGGCGCTGCTCGGCAAGCCAGAGCTGATCTTGCTCGACGAGCCGACGAGCGGTCTGGACCCGGAGCTGGTGGTGCAGATCCGCGAGCTCATCATGAGTCACCGGGGCTCGGCGACACTCCTCGTGAGCTCCCACGTCCTCAGTGAGCTCGAGAGCATGTGCGACCACGCGATCTTCGTGGAGCAGGGCGTGGTGGTTCGGCAGGGGCCCATGAGTCAACTCACGGCCGTCAACCGAGTGGTCCGCTACACGCTCACCAGGAAGCCGGACTTGAACGGGCTCGGGCTCGTACTTCAAGCGTGCACCATCACTTGGCTCGAGCCAACACTCACCGTTCACGCTCCGGAGAGCCAACCCCTCGAGACGACCAATGCATTGTGTCTCGGGGCACTCCTCTCCCAGAATGTGGGCATTCTGCAGGTCGATTCCGGGCAGTCTCTGGAGGAGGCGTACCTGGCAATGAAGGGGCGCCGCCCGGAGCCGGGCTCTGGCACGCAAACCAGTTCGTCGGGGGGCTGATGGCGCCCCCGCAAGGCGGATCAGGAACTGGTTCGCCTTGCGCGCAAGGCGCAGCAAGCCCCGGGAGCGGAGCGTCATGTAGGGACGCGAGCTCCGGGGTTGGTTCGTGATCGACCGCTTCGGCAAACGCCTTGGTTCTCGGGTGGCGCTGGCGATTTACCGTCTCGTGCGGTGCTGATTGCAGGATACGAGAGCGCGCTTCTCATATCCTGTTACGAGTATCGTAATGCCTCGTTCTCGGTGCGGAGCCAGCTGGAGCGATGGCGATTCCGGCGGTATGATTCAGTCCCTGGTACCAGAGGGAGTCGCCCATGTCCTTCACTCGCACGACGATTGGGTTCGCCGCAATCATACTCAGCACCTCGTGGGCACGGGCTCAAGAGATCTACGTGGACTCGGTCGCAGGCTCTGACTCCAACGATGGAACGAGCCCTGACGCGCCGAAGCAGACGTTGAGTGGCATGACCGGATTTGGGGCACGCTACGACGTTCTCTACCTGAAGGCTGGCGGAACCTACGAAGCGAGCGGACTCAGCGTGAGCAACGCCATGGTCACCCGCTATGGGGAGGGGGAGGCACCCCTGCTGCTCGCCACGGGTGGAGGCTTCGGCATCGTGATGGTCAACGAGAACGGCATCGTCGACGGAATCAAGGTGAAGGGCGCCTCCATGGAGGTCAAAGGCACAGCATTCACAGTGACCGGCCCCAATGCCGAGATCATGAACTGCGAGGTCGACGGTACGGGTAGTGCCATGATGCTGGGCTTCGGCGTCTCGGGCGAAGGCAACTACATCCACCACAACAACGTTCACGACCTCGGAGCGAGTGTCTCGGGCGACCAAATGGGGACCTCGGGGGGCGCCGAGGCGTACATGATCACGGCGTCGAACAATGAGATTGCGTGGAACGCCGCGGTCCGATGCGAGAGCCCCAACACGACCCTCAACGGTGCGGAGGGCGGCTGCCTCGAGATCGTCAACCAGCACGGTGGCACGACGATCTCAAACGTCAGTTTCCACCACAACTACTGCGAGGAGAGCGTCGGGCTCTTCGAGGGCTGCTCTGGTGACTTCAGCGGAGAGGACGTAATCCAGCTCAACCACGCGATCATCCGCGATTCGTACATCGGCTACAACCTCAGCGTCGATGCGATGTGGCTCTACCTTCTTCAGCCCGTCAACACGGACTTCATCAATGTCGTGTTCGAGCACAACACGCTCATCCACACCGAGAAGAATGTCGAAAGCGAGCAGGGCGCTGCTCCGTTTTTCACCCTGTGCGTCGAGTCGGAGACGGTCGAGGGCGTCAGCTATGGCCCGTACACCCTGCAGCCAGGCAACGTGATCGTCCGGAACAACGTCTTCCTGGTAGATGGCGGCACGGGAATGTTCGGTGGTGAGCTCCCGGACGAAGACCACTATAACAACCTGTTCGCCGGGGTAGCCTACCCCAACAACTGGACCAAGCACACGACCGAGATCACGGTCGCCACCGCCGAGGCTGGGTTCACGGAGGACTATCGCCTCGCTGAGGGTAGCGTGGCCATCGATTCGGGAAGCGCGCTAGCAACGACGCATGCCGTTGACTACGACGGGAACGCGGTTCCCCAAGGCAACGGACGCGACATGGGTGCCTTCGAGTACTGCTCGGGAGCCGGTTGCCAGGCCCCCACCGATCCAGCGACGGGTGGCACGTCGGGCGAGGAACCCGGCACGGGTGGTGACGCGCCAACGGCCGGAGCAACCGCGAGCACCGGCGGTGCTGACACCCCCATACCGAGCACTGGCGGTGCCGACACCACCACGCCCAGCACTGGCGGCAGCAGTGGGGCGCTGGCGACCGGCGGCATGAGCAGCACCACTCCTCCCTCGCATTCCGGCGGCGTCAGCAGCACCAATCCGCCACCCTCCACCGGCGGCGTCAGCGGCACCACTCCCCCTCCCTCCACCGGTGGCGTCACCGGAGCAACCCCGGTTGAGGGTTCCGGAGGGATCACCAGTGCGTCGACCGAGACGCCGACGACTCAGAACGACGCGGGCGCGGCGGAGGAAGGCGGGGCACCCCTCACGGGAGAGAACACGCCAACCGGCGGCAGTGACACCGCAGAGCCCCCTCCGGCGGAAACGGCCGAAGACTCGGGCTGCGGCTGCACCGTGGTCGGCTCGACCCCCGCCGAGCGAGGCACGCTCCTCTGGCTCTTGCTCTGCGTGGGCCTCCTCGTGCAGCGACGGCGCGGCCGCTGAGGCTCCGCTCGCAATGAGGAGCCGGCGCAGGCAGCCGTTCACGGCCTAGAGCCCCCGGGCAGAACCTCGCGGTAGAGCGGGTTGGCGATGGCAAACCGCCCGAGCCGGGCTGGTTCTCACGGGCGCTCTCCGCCCTACCGCCGAGGAAGTGAGACCCACCGGTGCTCTAGCTTCCGACGGACAGGACGCCCAGCCAGCTCTGTACGACAGGTGCACCCGAACCGAACAGGATGAGTTCAGCCGTAAGCCCTTGGCTCCCCGGCGCGATGATCAGTTCTCCGCCCGCGAAGGCGCCAACGCCGAGGTCGTATCGGAGCAGGTCACCGTCGATCAGTTCGCCCTCGTAGACTTCACCGTTCGGGCCGCTGATCCTGACCGCACTCCCGTCCTCCGAGAACTCGAGTGACCACTGAGGCCCGTTGTCGACGGCAACGTACTCCGACTCTGAGGGGATGCGGGACGCTGTGCGCGTCACCCAATCGCGGGTCACGGTGAACGTTGCCTCTTGCCCCGCGAGTTCGGCCTGGATCTCGTCAGGGGTTGGGTCGCTGATCGAGGCGCAGTCCTCGGGAGGCGTTGTCGCAACGAGCGCGGCACCGGAGCTCGTACCGTCTACCGGAAGTTCGAAGATGGCATCGCCGTAGAGCACGGTGATCGGCTCGCACGCCTGCTCCAGGGTTACCTCCACGTCGAAAGCACAGATGCAGTCGCAGTCTTGGGTCGCCTCGTCCGTGACGGAGAGACGAACCTGGTCGCCTTCTGGGACCAGGGACACGGCCAAGTCGGCACAGCATTGGTACTCGAGGCGCGTCAGCTGGAGGACCAGACGCCCGGTAGCCTCGGCACAAGCCCAGCGCAGCACAGAATCGGGACAGCTGTTCGAGTCGCTCCCGCCCCCGTCCGACGCGGGACCCTCGACTCTCAGCATTCGTTCGAAACCCCCGCAGGTACTCACCGCAGTGAGCGGCTGCTCGATAGCAGGACTGCCGGCGCCGGCTGCCCCTGCGACGCTGAGCTGCCCGCCCGTGTGCTCCTCGGCCCTGCCACCCTCGCCGCCTGCCCCTGCGACGCTGAGCTGCCCGCCCGTGTGCTCCTCGGCCCTGCCACCCTCGCCGCCTGCCCCTCCCGCTTGAACGCCCCGCCCCCCTTCGCCGGCCCCCCCGCCCCCTTCCGTCCCTCGGCTATGGGAGGCCTCGCCTCCACACCCGAACGCCAACGCCAGCACCTCGACCATCGACTTGGGCATCTGACTCTCCTGCGCCTCGTTTTAGCACGTTCGCGTCGAAGCGGAGGCCCGATCGGACGCCCCCCCCTTCCGAGGCATCCTGTGGTGGAATCGCGCCACGCAGCCGATGCAGCGTGCTCTCGATCAGCGCTCCCGAGGTTCGGCCGGCAGAGAGAGCAGCGCGTCTGCGGGCATCCCGCGAGGCCTTGCGGTTTCGCCCCAGTGCGGCGGTAGCCCTACTCTGCGCGTTCACGTGGCTTGCTTGTGGTCGCGCAACAGGCAACACTCCAGCATTCTCGGCTCCATGGCGCGACATGAGCATCTACTCCCTCAAGCCCAAGTTTCAGTCACTGCTGCGTCCCCTCGTTCGTCGGCTGTTCGCGATGGGCATTACAGCCAACCAGGTCACGCTGCTGGCATGTTCCATTTCCGTCGCACTGGGTCTGTGGCTGTCCTATGAGCCGCGGCCGGCACTCATGCTCTCGCTGCCGGTGTGGATGTTCCTGCGCATGGCCTGCAACGCAGTCGACGGCATGCTAGCGCGCGAGTTCGGCCAGAAGTCACCGCTCGGGGCCTATCTGAACGAGCTCACCGACGTGATTTCGGATGCGTGCCTCTACCTACCCTTTGCCTATTTGCCGCACTTCGATCCACTACCGGTGGGTGTGTTCATCGCGCTATCGATCCTGGTGGAAATGACCGGCGTGGTCGGCCTCATGGTGCGCGCCTCGCGCCGCTACGACGGCCCATTCGGGAAGAGTGACCGCGCCTTTGCGATTGGCGCACTCTCACTGCTGATCGGCCTCGGTCTGCCGGTCCAGGGTTGGCAGGCGTTCGTCTTTCCCCTCATGTGCATCCTGTGCTGTGCCACGGTGTGGCGCCGTGTGCAGCGCGGCTTAGAGGAGGCACGTCAGCAATGATTCTCTATTTGGGTCGCACGAATGCGCGCGACAAGGAGCTTCCATGAGTCGTCCGGTGATTGAGGCACTTTTCTCTGCGACGGACGGTCAGCAGTTGTTCTATCGCCATTGGCCCGCGCAGAGCGCCGTACCGCGGGGTGTGCTCGTGCTGTTTCATCGCGGTCACGAGCACTCGGGCCGCATGATGCACATCGTGGAGGAACTGGGCCTCCGCGACTTTGCCTTCTACGCTTGGGACGCGCGGGGTCATGGCCGCTCACCGGGGGTTCGCGGTTCTAGTCCGAGCTTCGGTCGCATGGTTCGCGACGTGGATGAGTTCGTGCGCTTCGCAGCGGCTCAGGCCGGCGTGACGCTCTCGGACGTGGGGGTCATCGCACAGAGCGTGGGTGCCGTGCTGGTCAGCACGTGGGTGCACGACTACGCGCCCGCCATCCGCTTCATGTCGCTCGCTTCGCCGGCTTTCAAGATCAAGCTCTACGTGCCATTGGCACTACCGGGGCTGGCGCTGCTGCACAGACTACGCGGCAACTTCTTCGTCAATTCCTACGTGAAGGCCAGGTATCTCACGCACGATCCCGAGCGCAGCGACTCCTACGACGCAGATCCGCTGATCACGCGCCCGATCGCGGTGAACGTCCTGCTTGCGCTGCACGAGGCGGCGGCCCGCGTGGTGGCGGACTCCGGAGCAATTCACGTGCCGACACAGCTCCTGATCTCGGGAGCTGACTGGGTGGTGCACCACCGCCCGCAGCATGCCTTCTTCGATACCCTGAGCAGTCCCATCAAGGAGCGAAAGGTGCTCGATGGGTTCTTCCACGACACCCTGGGTGAGAAGGAGCGGCGGCTCGCGATCGACCGTCTTCGTGACTTCGTGTTGGCGCGTTTCGCGGACGTGCCCGAGCGGCCAACGCTCCTCGATGCGCACCAGAAGGGGTACACCTACGACGAGTACCGGCGGCTCGAACAGCCGCTCTCCGTTCTGAGTCTCAAGCGCTGGGCCTTCGCCGTTTCCCGCCTGGCGCTGGCAACCCTTGGGCGGCTCTCCGAAGGCGTCCGCGTCGGGCTCAGCACTGGCTTCGATTCAGGCAGCACGCTGGACTACGTGTATCGCAACGAGGCACGTGGCGTCGGCTTGCTCGGGCGGATGATGGATCGCACGTATCTCGACGCGATTGGCTGGCGCGGCATCCGCCAACGCAAGGTCAACGTCGAGGAGCTCCTTCAGTGGGCCATAGGCGAGTTGCGTGAGAAGGGCAGCGCGGTGCACGTCGTGGACATCGCTGCTGGCCACGGCCGCTACATCCTCGAGGGCATCGAGAACCTGCCTCGGCAACCCGATTCCGTTCTCCTTCGCGACTACAGTCCACTCAACGTGGAGAAAGGGCAACAGCTGATCGAGGCCAAGGGGATGCAGACCGTTGCGCGCTTCGTTCAGGGTGATGCATTCGACCGCGCTTCCCTCGCCAGCCTCACACCGCGTCCAACGGTGGCCGTGGTGTCGGGGCTCTACGAACTCTTCTCCGACAATGCGCTCCTGCGTGAATCGTTGAGTGGTCTGGCCAACGCAGTGGCGCCCGGGGGCTACTTGATCTACACGGGGCAGCCGTGGCATCCACAGCTTGAGTTCATCGCTCGCGTGCTGTCCAGCCATCGCGATGGCAAGCCCTGGGTGATGCGCCGGCGCGTTCAGGCCGAGATGGATCAGCTCGTCGAAGCAGCGGGCTTCCGCAAACTTCAAACACTCTGCGACGAGTGGGGCATTTTTACCGTCTCCGTGGCGCAGCGGCAGGGGAACTAACGCCGTGTTGGTGGGTGCCCCTTACCTCTGGGTCTCGGCCCGTGGATTGGGCTTGGCTTCCGGCATGGCTTCCCCCGACTGGGTCAGCAGGGCATCGCTTGCGCCGGTGGAGGCCACGTTGTGACCCCCGACCAACGGCTCGCGCGACTCACGACCGCCTTCCTGCGTAGCAGCACGAGCGTGGCATACTTCGGTTGGCTGCTCTGCCTGCTCGCCGGGCTGGGCGCCCTGGAGGCAGCCACGCAGCGGCAAGAACTGGCCATGATATTGCACGCGCTGGCCCTATCCATCGGCTTCGCCCTGGCCTGGCAGAGCCTGCGCGTCCGGTTCGACATCCACGCCTTCGAACTCATGGCGGACGAACCCGAGGGCGCCAACGTCGAAGAGCATTTCGATCGAGCTCTGCAGCAACTGGGCCTCCGAAACGCTCGTGACTCACGCACGCTAGCGCAGCGCGCCGCCGCCACGCGCAAGCTGGTCGGGCGGCTCGCATACGTGGTTATTGCGCAGTTCCTGTTTGTCATTGCCGGATTGATCGCTCGCTATGTTCCTTGACCGATGGATCGGACTTCTCCTGATAGGCGTGGCTCGTCTACTTACCGGGGCCTACGCCAACTGGGTTGGGTGCAGGCCGGATGCGCGTCAGCGTCTCTACTTCGCGAACCACTCCAGCCATCTCGATTTCATTCTTCTATGGGGCCTGCTTCCGGCGAGCCTGCGTCATCGCACGCGCCCCGTCGCCGGGGCGGACTACTGGAACGCGAGTCCGCTCCGGCGCTACTTGATCCACCGGGTGTTCCGCGGCGTACTCGTCGAGCGTGGCGCAAAGGACAGCAGCTCCAATCCCTTGGCGGCGTTGCAGAGCGCGCTGGATGCCGGCGACTCATTGATTTTCTTTCCCGAAGGCACTCGCGCGCTGACCGACGAGATGCTGCCGTTCAAGAGTGGCCTGTACCACCTCGCACGCGAGAATCCCGCGCTCGAGCTCGTGCCAGTACGTATCGAAAACCTTAGCCGCGTTCTGCCCAAGGGAGAGCTCCTACCGGTGCCCCTGCTGTGCATCGTCACTTTCGGCACCCCGGTTTCGCTCGCGGTGGACGAGAGCAAGCCCGATTTCCTCGAACGCGCCCGTCAGGCCATTGTCGACATGCGAGGCCAGTCATGAGCCCTTCTGGGTATCTTTCGACAATTTCTGCCAACCTGCCCGAGGCGGCGCGCGCCCCCGCGCTCACCGTATTTCTCGGTATCGGAGGCGTACTGCTGGTGGCCACCGTGGTTGGCGTTGTGCTGCGCTGGCGCTTTGGCTCCGACAACTCGACGGTTGCCAACCTCAACGCGCGCATCAACGCTTGGTGGGTCATGGCGGCCGTGATCGGGATGGCACTGCTAGGTGGCCACACCGGCGTTGTCGTCCTATTTGGCTTGGTGTCCTTCTTCGCGCTGCGCGAGTTCATCACACTGACACGTACGCGGCGAGGGGATCACCTCGCGCTGCTGGCTTGCTTCTTCGTCTTTCTGCCGCTCCAGTATGTTTTCGTGTGGCAGAACTGGTACGGCATGTTCTCAATCTTCGTGCCGGTGTACGCATTCCTGCTGATCCCCTTCCTTGCCTGCCTCGGGCATGACACGGCGGACTTCCTGGCGCGGGCCACGCAGACGCAATGGGGACTGATGATTTGCGTCTACGCCATCTCGCACGTGCCGGCGCTTCTGGTGCTGCAGATCCCCAGCTACGACGAGCGCAACCTACTCCTGATAGTCTTCTTGATCGTCGTCGTGCAGTCTAGCGACGTGCTGCAGTACGTTTGGGGCAAGTTGTTCGGACGCAGAAAGATCGCCCCAAACCTGTCACCATCGAAGACTGTGGAGGGTTTGGTAGGAGGCATCGCCAGCGCCACGGCGCTTGGGGCCGCGCTATTCTGGATCACGCCGTTCAGCCCGCTAGCGTCGGCCGCCATGGCGTTGGTGATCACCCTGATGGGCTTCGTCGGCGGTCTCGTGATGTCCGCCATCAAGCGTGATCGAGGCGTCAAGGATTGGGGGCACATGATCGAGGGACACGGCGGCATGCTCGATCGGCTGGATTCGGTGTGTTTCTCGGCGCCCGTCTTCTTTCACCTCGTCCGCTACTTCTACACCCCTTGAGTGGGGCCGCCCGAATGGAACAGGACGGGCTTCGCTGAGTGTGGCACGGCTATTGCCAGGCGATGCTCAAGGCCGGGCTGAACGGACCGCTCGACGAAAATTGGCCAGTCTCACAAAAGGGGCACCCATGCCATTCCGCATTCTTCCTATTACCTTCACGATGAGCGCGTTCCTTCTCTCCACGGTCGCTGGCGTTGCCCGCGCTCAAGCGCTGGGCGCTGACGCCACTGGAGCGCCTTTGCCACGCAT
The DNA here is from genome assembly GCA_964424695.1 of uncultured Polyangiaceae bacterium. Lineage (GTDB taxonomy): Bacteria > Myxococcota_A > Polyangia > Polyangiales > Polyangiaceae > JAEWRL01. The sequence goes on along the minus strand of CAYRKE010000090.1, from coordinate 12,918 downwards.
CGGGGCCACCACTGTGCCGCTCAGCAACAGCGGCGCGCCTCGGTTTGAGAGGGACAACACCGATGAGGTCGGGCCTAGGCTCGCCAGTGTGCGCCCGGTCCCGCCCCCCACGCCCTCCACCGCTGCCATCCCCAAGCGTGACGGCGGCTCGTCGGGCGACCCGGCGGAGCCGTCGAGCGGCGAAGCGGCCGAAGCGGCCGAAGCGAGAACGTCGACTTCCGAGCAGCAGAAGCCAACCCAGGAAGACGGTTCGTCCAACGCAGACGGCCCCTCAGGGTCTCGGAGAACCGCGGTCCAGGTCGTGTCTACCCAGGAACGTCGTGCCACCGTACGCCTGAGAGCCAAAACGTCGGGGCGGCGATTCGATGTCCAGGAGCGTCGAAGCCGGGCCGTGGTTGCCAACTGCACGTCGGAGTGCACGCTAGATCTCCCCCGGGGAGACTACCTGTTGGTCATTCCCGAGTCGGAAGGCAATGCCCGGGGCACGAGTCGACTGACGGTGGAGGAGGATCAGACGGTGACATTCGCCGATGCCGACCGGGACAGCTCCAACACGGGTTTGGCGCTCGGCATCGTCGGAACGGTGATGATTCCGGCGGGCCTGGTCATAGCCAGCTTGGGCTTGATTCACTGTGGCATGGCCGAGTGCTCGGATGAGGAGAGAGACGACTCCAACACGCTGGCGCTCGCCGGTCTCGGGGTACTCGTGGGTGGGGTCGTACTCACTCCGGTGGGGTGGAGCCAGTTCGCGAGAAATCGGCGGCCGAAGCTGGAGACCGCCCGAGCCGATGAGCAGGAGTGGGGGGTTGGCGTCGCCGCGCTGCGGGGCGGGGGCGGTCTCACCTTGCAGGGGAGCTTCTAGCTGGCGGCGGGATTTCCCACGCGAGACAGCCTGGTGAAGCACCCGTTACTTGGACCCTTTGAGCCGCTCGATCCCGTATCGCTCGAGCTTCCGATACAGGGTCTGGCGGGGGATACCCAGCCGGCGAGCAACACGGCTCACGTTCCAACGAGCGGCGACCAGGGCAGCGTGGATGCGGTGGGCTTCCTCGGCAGCGTACTCCTTCCGATCGGCGGGGAGTCGTGCTTCGACGCGGGGGGACGTCAACACCACGTGGCGCGCCTCGATCTCCCCGCGATCGGCCAAGACACTGGCACGAGCAAGCACGTTCTCGAGCTCGCGCACGTTGCCGGGCCACGGATGCGCATAGAGTCGCTCGAGGGCTTCGGCGCTGACGCGCAGATTCTTGCCTTGTAGCAGGTGATCGACGATGAGGGGGAGGTCATCGAGGCGCTCCCTGAGGGGCGGAAGGGTCAACTCGACGACCCCGATCCGGTAGTAGAGATCCTGGCGGAAATGGCCCCGCTCCACCTCTCGCGCGAGCTGTCGGTTCGTCGCGCAGACGATGCGCGTGTCGATCGCGACGGGGGCGTCACTACCCAGGGGGCGCACCTCCTTGTCTTGAAGTACGCGGAGAAACTTGGACTGCATGAGCAGCGGCAGCTCCGCGATCTCGTCGAGAAACAGGGTACCTCGAGCGGCCTGGGCCATGAGCCCTTCGTGGTCGCGCTCCGCCCCGGTGAACGCCCCCCTCCGGAATCCAAAGAGCTCGGACTCGAGCAGGGACTCCGGCAGCGCGGCGCAGTTCACGCTGACAAGTCGAGCGCGCTTGCGCACACTATTGAAGTGAATGGCGCGGGCCACGAGTTCCTTGCCGGTACCGCTTTCCCCTTGGATCAGCACGGGCAGATCGGTATCGATCACCCTTTCGAGGGTCTGAAACAGCGCCCGCATGGGCGCGCTCCGTCCCACAATACGGCTATAGTCGAAACGGTACTCGAGCGCTTGTTGCCGCGCTTCGACCTCCGCCGTGAGCCGGGCGATCTGCTGCGCCTGCCCGGCGACTTGGCTCTGGATCTGGGCGTGCGCCGCTTCCAGCTCGGCCGTTCGCGCTGCAAGCTCCGCGTGTAGCCTCGCGTTGGTAAGGGCGATGGCCACCTGGTCGGCGAACGCCTGCAGCAACCCGAGATCTCGCGTACCGAAGCGTCCCATCTCGAATCGGTTATCAAGGTAGAGCGCGCCCTCGACACCGTCTGGAGAACGGATGGGGACGCAGACGACGGACTTGAGGCGCATCGCATGGACCGACTGATTACCGAAGAAGCGAGGATCAGTCCCCGCGTCCGTGGTCACCACCGGCACGTTGGTGGCGATCACCTGCTCGGCGATCGAGCGGCTGAACTTGAGGTGTGATCGACCGACTCGCTCACGGTCGAGATTCCTCGCAGCCGCCACCGTCAGTTCGGGCTTCCTGAGCAGCAGGAAGCCACGCTCGGCTGACGTGAGTGCGATCGCCGCGTCCATGGCGTTCTCGAACACCTGGTCCACGCTGAGGCTGGAGTTGAGGGCGCGATTGACGGCGAGAAAGCGCTCCAACTCGACCGGTGGCGCGGCAACAGCGACCGCACCAACAGGGGCAGCGTCGGTGCGCGCTGCCCCTGCAATCGCAGCAGTCGCCTGACGCGCCTCGGGTTCGGGTGAAGCATGGCATCGCCGACGCAGTGGGTGAAGGGCAAAAGCGTCCCGTAGGGCATCGGGCAGGGTCACTGCGATTCGTTGCCAGGCTCGCCGGGCCCGAGCGAGCTGTTCCGAGGCGAGCTCGGGCGCACCGCACTGCTCGTACACGTCGGCGAAGGTGGCGGCTACGGACGCCACGAGCTCCGGAAGGTCTGCGAGTTGAGCACGGGCTTGAGCGAGCTGAATGGGCTCCAGCGCTGCTCGAGGTGCGCCTTGGGCAAGCAGCAAGCGCGCCCGAATCACTTCGAAGCGCACCTCGAGGGCTGGGTCCTGCGCGCGAGAAATGTCGGCCAGGTGCCCATCGAGTTCCCTGGCGGCACCGACGAGGTCCTGCTCCCGAAGTCGAGTCTCGGCCAGCCAGAGGCTCGTATCCCAGACGTCACGCGCCGCAGAGCTCTTGCCGAATGCAGTGCGCGCCGCCTCGAACAGCGTCCGCGCTTCGGACAGCTCGGAACGCCAGAACGAGAGCTCTGCCTGCATTCGAAGCAAGGGAGCCCCGAGGAGAGAGAGTCCCAGGGCTTCTGCGAGTTCCCGCGTCCGCACGTGGGCGGCTTGGGCACGCTCGAAGAGCCCGAGCTCCAGATACAGATTGCCGATGTTGAACCCGAGCGTTGTTTCACTGCTCTGCTTGCCGACAGCCACAGCCAAGTGAAGAGCGCGCTCATAGGCGGCCAGCGCTCCACCCCAGTTGCCCGACTTCTGCCGAGCGGTCCCCAGGTTGAGCAGGGCAGTGGCCAGCTGGTCCGTGAGCCCCTGCCGTTCGGCGAGCGCCACGGCGCGCTGATCGTGCTCGATGGCGTTTGCGACGTCTCCGTCGCGAAATGCGGCGATTCCGAGGCTCAGGTGAACCCTACACTGCCCGCGCAGATCCTGAGCCGCCTCGAAGCGCTGCCCTGCGTCGCGGAGAAGCGCCCGCGCCCTCTCGGTTTCGCCAACGTAAGCGGCGGCCAGCCCAGCCACCTCGCGGAGTCTTGGTTCTTCCGCGATATCGGTCGAACTGGCCAGCGCCGCTTCCGCCATCTGACCTGCCTCTCGATAGTGGCCGACCGCCAGATGCGCACGAGCAACCAATTCGGCGTGCCGGGCAGTGCGCAGGCTCGGAGCAAGGGTCGCAAGCGTTGCCTGGGCGTCGGCAGGGCGCCCGAGGCGAAGCTGGCAGTCCCCACGAAGCAGGGTCACCTCTGCGGCAAGCTCGGGAACACACGTCGCCGGCTCGAGCAGGGCAAGCGCCGGCTCGAGATCCCCCGCCTCGAGCAGCGCCCGTGCCGCACACACCCGAACCTCTGGTGCCGGACTTGACTCCGCGACACGTCGGGCCACACGCCGAAAGGCCCACGGCGCTGCGAGCGCCAGGGTCTGGTGCTGTCGGAGCTCCATACCAGCGGCCTCGACCCCAACGAAGTCGAGACACTGTTCGATCCGAACCGCGACTCGTTCGGGCGCTGTCTGTGCGGCAAGCCAGTGCCCATAGCGATCGAGCAGGCGTCGAACGAGCGGGGGATCCAGTGCCGCCAGCACAGCCGTGTGGCTCGCGGCGCACACGAGACGGAGGCGGCTCCCCTCGAAGCGAGCAAGATTGCGGCTCGTCACCGCTGCCCGGGCGGGCTCGTCGACACCAAACACGCCGCAGCGCTCGCGATCCAGCTCGCCGCCGCAGATCGCCAGCGCTGCCACGACGACGCGCTCTGGCTCGGACAGCGGCGTAAGATCCGGCGCTTCGGCTGTGAGCTCCGCCAGGGCGTCAGCCAGGCTGGTGCCCTGATGCAGCTGCACCAGGACCTCTTCGACAAGGCCAGGGCGGCCCCCCGTGCGCTCGTGAACGGCCCGCGCCTGAGGCAGACTCAGCAGCGGACTTGCCCAAAGCTGGATGGCCTCGACGGAGAGCGCTTCGAGCTCAAGCGTGCGAGCGTGGGGGAGAGCCGAAGCTGCCACGGGCGTGCGTGAGGCGCACAGCACGAGCAGCCGGGAATTCGACGACGTCAGGCGGATGAGCGCGTCGAGGTGTTCGCGCTCGGGCAGAGGGCAGCGCTCGACGTCGTCGAATACGAGCACCCAGGGCCGCGCCGTCTCTGCCAGAATCGACAGTCCCTCGATGACGCCCACGGCGGCTGGTGGCAAGGGTTTGCCCGTGGCACGCTCGAGGCAATCGACGACGCCGCCGAGGCGTTCGGCCCTCGCCTCGACGGTATCCGAGCGAACCTGGGCGCGCCACTTGAGGGCGCGCAGCAGGCGCGACTTGCCAGAGCCTGGGCCGCCCTGAATCCACCACACCCGGGTGCCGGGCTTTCCCTCGAGGAGCTCATCGAGTAGGCCGTCGAATTGGGCAAGAATGGCGTCGCGTTCGAGCAGTGGGATGCTCGGTTGGAAGCGACGCCGGGCGACCGGAGTCCCGCCCAGCACTTCGATGGCCTCCTCCACACCGCTCGGTCGAAGACTTGGTTCTTCTGCCAAGCAACGCTCGATGAGAACCTGGCACGACTCGTCGGTGAATGTCGCTCCGAGAGCCCGAAGCGTGACCCCCACTGAGTACAGGTCCGCTCGCTCGTCGACGCGGCATCCCACCCGAACCTCCGGGGCGAGGTAGCCGGGCGTACCGCTGACAGCCCCGAGTGGGGCTCCGATGCGGCTCGCACAGCTGAGGTCGATGAGCACGCCGCGCCCGGTAGCGGAGACCAGGACATTGCTCGGCTTGAAATCACCGTGACGGATCCCCTGCGCATGGAGCCAAGCGAGTGCCATCAGGGCGTCGCACATCGCACGCCGCACCCCATCATGGCCCGCTTCACGGGCGTACCGGTCGAGCGTGACGCCGTCGATCAGATCCGCCGTGTAGAAACACGAGGGCCGCCCCTCGAGCATCACGTAGCCGAAATCGCGAACTCTCGAGAGATGCGGGTGCTCTCGACCGCAGAGGAGTTCGAACTCCTGGCGCAGCGTCTGGACGAGCTCTGGGGCAGCAGTCAGCAGCTTGAGCGCCACGCGCTCCCTGTCGAACAGGTCGGTCGCCTCGAAGGTCGTCGCAAGACCGCCCGTTCCGAGCCTGTTCTCGACGCGATAGCGGCGTGCGAGGAGAGTGCCCGCGCGCATGGCTCAGGCGCCCTCGCTCGTTCCCTGGGTGACCCAGAGGATGTGGATGAGGTGCAGCTGGGCCAATCGCATATGCACCAAAGTGTAACGCAATGGTCGGAACCGCGACACTTTGGTACACATTGGGGCTCCCCCGCAATCCGAATTACTCCTCTGATTCCGGGAGGATAACCACCGCATGCCGCCTGGCATGCTCCGTGCTTAGCTAGGGGGCATGGCACAGCTGACGAGGCAACGGCGCCGCCCGACGACTATCGCCTGGCTCGGCGTTGCGCTCTCTCTCGTGAGCGCGGGGTGTTCCTCGTCAGGGCCAACGTGCGGCCTCTCCTGCATGGGCGAACCCCAGCCGGAGCCTCCCATGGCGCGTCCGGACCCGCTCGACCCCGAGGGCTTCGTGTATGGCGTGTATGGCGAAAGCGAAAGCGTCACACTCTCCGTCTCGACTGGCCCGGGCGCTGCGCCGCCAGGTAGCACGGTGGTGGGCGTGAACTTGGACGACGACGGCGCGCCGGTGCGCGTCGGCGTGACCGAGAGCGGCTCGTTCACGCTGGCGATCGAGCACGACGTCGAGGACGTGTTGCGCTTCTGGGTCGTCGCTGGGACCGCGCGCTCCATACCCGTCGACGTCGTCGAGAGTGTTACCGAGCGGCAATTCGTGGTGCACGAACCACCGTCGTGCCTGTCGATTCCCATCGAGGTCGCCGTACCGGCGGGCGCGACCGCGCTCACCATCACGAACCGTTGTGCCGCGAATATCCCTGTCAACGGGCTCACCGCTCGTTTGGAGCAAGCGGGACTCACCGTTTCGGGCCCGCCACCCCTCATCCCGGCGGGGGATACGGTCGAACTCGAGCTCGTAGTCGACGACGGCGCAACCGTCGACGAGATCCTGCTCTTCGACGTCGAAGTTTCCGGGCAAGCCGAGCGCTACGCCACGAGCGTCTACACCGAGTAGTCGCTCATCAGATCCGAACAACCAACCTCGCGCGAAGGGAAGCGGAGCGCCGCCACGACGGCGTGAGAAGCCCTTCGCGCGCTAATCAGAGGAGTGTGTCATGCGCAAGTATCAGAGTATCATCAGCCTGTCGTTCGTTCTTGCCGCCACTTGGGGATGCGGCTCCGATGGATCAGGGGACAATGACTCCGCACAGGGAGACGCAGGAGCAAGCGCTGCCGCGGGCGCAGGAAACGACGGTTCGGGCGGCAGTCCCGCGAATGCAGGCTACACCGTCGTAAAATCCGACCTCGAGCGCGAACCCTCCTCGGCGGTCGACGACCAGCTCGCCGAGACAACACGAGGAGGCCGAGAGTTTGCTTGGAACCTCTACGAGCAAGTCGTCAACGGGGACGAGAACCTCTTCTTCTCACCCTATAGCATCACCACGGCGCTCGCCATGGCCTACGCCGGCGCCGTGGGCACGACCAAGACGGAGATGGCAGCCGCCCTCCAATTCACCCAGCCCGACGAGACGCTCCACAAGTGCATGAACTCGCTCGATCTGCTGCTCGAGTCGCGAAACCAACCCGCCACGGAGGCCCAATCTGCCCTGACTCTGCGTGTAGAAAACGCGGTTTGGGCGGACGAAGACTACATGCCCGTCGAGAGCTACCTCGACACGATGGCGCGCTACTACGGCTCGGGAATGTACCTGGTGGACTACGCTTCCGACCCCGAGGCCGCTAGAAAGGCGATCAACGCCGCAGTCGCGGATTGGACCGAGGACCGCATCAAAGAGCTCATTGCAGCCGGGCTCATCACCCCGAGTACGGCGCTCGTTCTCACCAACACGATCTACCTGCTGGCCCCCTGGGACACTCCCTTCGCGGAGTCGGACACCGCGCCCGCCACGTTCACGAACCACGACGGTCAGGCGGTCGAGGTGGAGACGATGCAGGCGGATCTCGACGTGAGCTACGCCGAGGGCGAGGGCTACGAGGTCGTGGCCCTGCCCTACCGCGGGCGAGATCTCGAGCTCGTGATCGCCATCCCCGACGCGGGGACCTACGATGCGTTCGAGGATGCCCTCGACCGCGAACGGATGGATGAGATCACAGCGGAGCTCGAAGCTCAACGCCTTCACATCCATCTTCCCAAGTTCACCGTTCGCTCTCCCATCGAACTGAATCAGCCCCTGATGAGCCTCGGGATGCAGATGGCGTTCACGGGTGCCGCGGACTTCTCTGGGATCTCCCCCAACATGCCTCCCATCAGCGCCGTGGTTCACGAGGCCTTCGTCGACGTCACCGAGTCGGGGACCGAGGCAGCCGCGGCGACTGCGGTCATCTTTGGTGAGTCCGCACCTCCGCCAGCCGACGACGAGCTACACGTCAACCGCCCGTTCGTGTTCTTCATCCGCGACGTGCCGACGAACGCCGTGCTCTTCGTGGGGAGGGTCCTGGCTCTCGAGCCCTGAAGCCACCGTTCCTCGAGGTCCGCCACCCCGCTTTCCCCAAGCAGTTCGAGGCGCAGCGCTGACCCGCCGCAATTGGAAATGTCATAGCTCACGACCCGCTTGGCTTCATCGAGCCGATCCAGGATGCGTCGCAGCTCCCGCCCGGCTTCCTCCTCGCGGTGGGGCTCGGATCGAGTTTCCTCGGTTCGCTCGTTCGCGGGCCGGACCAACCTGAGCCGGCACCGGAAGCGATTGCGGCGAAGCCGCTGGACGACCCGGTACGCAATCCCCCAAACCAAGAGCGCGAGCGCATAGTTCGGTCAGTCGGCTTCCTTCCCCTTGAAGAGCAGCGTCACCGCGAAGCTCCGAACGAATGCTCTGGCTTCAGTCAACCTGAACCACTCGCCGTCAGCGTCGCGCCCCACCACGCGCATCGGTGGCCTTTCCTCTCCTTGGCTCTCCAGACACGGGGCGCGTCTCGACCTCGTGGGTGAGGCATCCGCGCCAGCGGGCCACTACGCAGTGCCACAACTGCGTGTAGTCATCACGGCCACACTGGATCGCTCGCTCGAGCTCCGTGAGTCGAGATTCGTAACTGTCTTGCCAACAAGCGACCAAACCCGCTCAAGAAAGGACCAACGCCAACCCTACACATCCAGCACAGCCCCATCTTCGCTTCCAATGCAATTCTGTAGACCTGAGGGGAGGTACTGAGCCTCTTACGCCACACCGGGTTTGGGAGCAGGCTGTTCTGCAGTTGCCGCCCACGAGTGCGTTCGTTGCGTTCCGAGAATGGCGGTGACACTCGGGACTCTCGGAACCGTAGGTCGAGAACGCTTGGCTGTCAGAGCGGCGGCAAGCTGCTGTGTGTGCCGCGCGCGCCGAGCCAGCGACGAGTGTCGCATGGGCCAACGCGCCCCCGCACCCCGCCACACGAGGCTCGACAGCCCCGCTTGCGGCGCATGAGAAAGGAAGACGAAGCAATGCAGACCGTTCGGCGAGCCGCGCAGCCTTTGCGGGGAGTTGTAGGGCTCCTGCTGACTGGCCTAGTGACCAGCTGCTCGGAACCATCGGAATCGCAGCCAGAGACGATCTTGGCGGGCAGCGGCGGTCAGTCCTCTGGGGAGACCTGCTTCGCCACCGGAGGCTGCACCGCCGATCAGATCGGGACAGGCGGCGAGGCGGCTCTGAGCAACTCGGGAGGCACAGGCGGAGCCGGAACTGGGGGTGGCGTCGCACAGGTACCAACCGGTGGGATGACGGCAACGGGAGGCACCACGGGTCAAGCCCCGACGCCCACGGGAGGCACGAGCGCGACGGTAGAAACCCACACAGGAGGACGCAGCAGCACGGGAGGGCGCAGCGGCGTGGGCAACACCGGCGGGACTGGTAACAGCGGCGGAGAGGATGACTCTGGTGGAACCACCACCACAGGCGGACGCAGCAGTACCGGTGGCCGATTCGGTTGGAACCCGGGTCGAACCGGCGGAACCGGCGGAACCGAGGACGAGCCTGTTGGCTCCGACGACACGGGTGGCACCAGCGGTGACGGCAACGTGGACGAACCGAATACCGCTGGCACCAGCAGCGGTGGGCCGGACACTGCTCTCCCGAAGTTCGTCGGCAACATCACGACCATGGACTCCGTGGATACCGACGGCAAGAAGTTTGCCACCTACTGGGACCAGATCACCCCGGAAAACGCTGGCAAATGGGGGTCAGTGCAGCGAAGCGCCGGCAGCTTCAACTGGAACACGCTGGACGCGATCTACCAGTACACGGAAGACAACGACATCATCTTCAAGCAGCACACCTTCATCTGGGGTGCCCAGCAGCCAGGCTTCAACATTGGCGAGGCCGACGTCAAGAGCTGGATGACGGAGTTCTGCACTCGTTACCCCAACACGAAGGTCATCGACGTCGTCAATGAGCCACCGCCCCACACCACGCCGTCTTATGCCAACAGCATCGGCGGCGGGACCAACGGCAACTGGCAGTGGATCACCAACGCCTTCAAGTGGGCTGACGAGGCCTGCCCGAACGCGATCCTCGTCCTGAACGACTACAACAACACCGAATGGTCAAACGACGCGAGCCACTTCATCGACATCGTCAAGACCATCATGGACAACGGCGCGCCTATCGATGCCGTTGGCGCCCAAGCCCATGACTACGACAAGGCGGGTTGGAGCACGATCAAGCCTTTGATCGAGCGGCTCCACTCCGAAACGGGGCTCCCGATTTACATCACCGAGTACGATCCCAGCACCTCGAATGACGACCAGCAGCTCAACTGGTACAAGGAGCAAGTCTCCTTCTTCCTGGAGACGGAGTACATCCACGGCGTCACGATCTGGGGATGGATCTATGGCAAGACCTGGAACCTCGCTCCAGAAAGCGGGCTCATCCGCAACGGCAGCCCGCGGCCTGCCATGACTTGGCTCATGGAGACGCTAGGCCGTCCAGTGCCATAGGCATGAGCGCGACCTGACAGCACTTCGTTCGCAGTACCCACAGAGAGAGAGAGAGTCCGCGGTGCTCCCGTTCACCAGCAGAACGGGGGCACCGCGGGCGATATTCGTGGCCAATGCCGGGGACAGAACACGGCTGAAGTGCCGCTCGACTGGTACACCGAGGTTCGGCGGGTGACGAACCTCGTCGAGCTTCGGGAACGTCAGACATCACAGGAGCACATGTCCGCCGCACCAACCCCAGCTGCCCCCTCCGGTTCAATGAGCTGAATTTCCAGTATACCACCGAATGGTGGAGCTGCGCCTGGCTCGCGTGCTCCTTGGTTGAACCAAGTCATGCCCGGCTCGAAGAGACATGCGCAGCGTGCCGGCGCCCCGCACCCGGGCACGGAAGGCTCCGAAAGCGCGGCAGAGTTGACCCAATGCGACGCATGCGGAGCCGACGCTCGCCCCGCATTCTGCGCCCCGGAAAGTGGGCGGGACGAGCCTGGGCGCTGCAGGCAGCATGGAGCACCCCATGCCGCCATCGTCCCCCTACCCAGGTCTACGACCATGCGAAGATGGGTCAGTTCTTGGCAGGCGCGCCCAACTGCTTGTGTTTCCACAGCCCTCTCCCGACCGCGCACAACGGAAGCCGCCTGCTCCAAATCGAGAGTGGGGCTCAAGGCTCGTACGGGCAGTGGTCCGCAGCGAGGGGGCTGCGAACAGGTACGATCCCCCTCGCATCACCACACGTTCTCCGGGCTCCTCGTTGCGGGGATTCTTGGGCGGCCCATCTTCGTAGAAAGCCGGATCGTCGAAGTCGTCACACCATTCCCAGACGTTGCCCGCCATGTCCAGCACGCCGTAGGGGGAGGCGCCCTCGGGATAGGAACCAACCGGGCTCGGTCTACCATCGACATTGCCGAAATTGGCATGCCGCTTGGATGGTTCGCTGCGGCCCCATGGGTACCGTCGCCCATCGACGCCACGCGCTGCCTTCTCCCACTCGGCTTCGGTCGGCAGACGCTTCCCCGCCCAGTGCGCATAGGCCTTGGCGTCGTACCAGGACACATGGGTCACGGGTTGGCGCTCCTCGCTCTTGGTCAGGTGTTTGCCAAGCAGGTGGGGCACGAAGGCGGCCGCGCTGACGTCACTCGGACGGTAGCCGGTAATCTCGAGGAAGGTGAGAAACTCCCGATTGGTCACCGGCGTGCGATCGATGTAGTAGGCTTCGAGATGCACGCCGCGCCGATTGCGCCCCATGAGGAAACTGCCCGATGGCACCAGGACCATCTCGCTACCGTCTCCCGCGCGGAGGACGGGCGCCAGCGGCGGCGCCGAACCCGAATGAACGTCGGTGGGGCTCGGAACTGCCGCCAATAGCCGCTCGCGAAAGACGGCGCACGTGCTGGGCCGCTCCGCGGGATCCTTCGCCAAACCATCCAGAATGAGGCGCTCGAGCTCCGGTGGTAGGTCCGGGCGCAACTGCCGTGGCGGCGGAGGAGCCTGGTTCACGTGCGCCATCATCACTGCGAAGTGGTTACCTTGAAACGGCAGCCTACCGGTGCATATCTGATATAGTGTCACCGCGAGCGAGTAGATGTCCGAACGCGGGTCGGCCTCCTGCGGGCGCTGGACTTGCTCCGGCGACATGTAACAGCACGTGCCGAGAAAGGCTCCAGTCATCGTGTAGGTGGTGCTCTCGAGGATGCGAGCAATGCCGAAGTCGACGATCTTGGGGTGCATCGTCGCTCCGCTCGCCGTCAGCAGGATGTTCTCGGGTTTCAAGTCGCGATGGACGACTCCGCGGCGGTGACCCGCGTCGACTGCTTCCAGGACTTGGGCGTAGAGGCAGCGTATCTCCTCGAATGGAACATGGCCACGCCACTTCCTCGCGTATTCCACGAGGTTCGGTCCTTCGACGAGTTCCATGACCATCGCCAGCAAATAGTCGTGCTCGACGAAATCATAGACCTGAACCACGTTGGGATGCGAGTACTCCTGGAGAATGCGCGCCTCGCGGGCGAACCGGCGACGAATCTCCGGATCTCCGGCGAGGTTCGTGTGCAAGCACTTCAGCGCAACCTCGCGCTCCAGCACTTCGTCGCGGGCTCGGTACACGACTCCCATGCCGCCTTCACCGATCACCTCTTCGACCCGGTACACCGAAATGAGTGTGCCAGGGGCAATCCGTAGCCGTGGCAGCTCCGGCTTCGTTGCCTGCTCCGCCGGCCCATGGGGCCTCGCTAACTGCGCGGACTCACCATGACACGAAGGACAGCGCCCCGCGTTCGGAGGAAGCGTGCCGCCGCACAGAGAACATTGCCGGAGTGTGTCCCGCGACATGCGGCCATGATAGTGATATTCCAGTGCATGTGCAAAGCTGCACGGGACCGCGCCCATCACT
>CAYRKE010000089.1:0-30226 GCA_964424695.1 uncultured Polyangiaceae bacterium | reverse complement strand
CTACGAAATCGTTCCGCCGGGCGAGAAGCTATCGACGTCCGAGGTCGATCCACTCAAATACCAGCGACCCGCTTCGGCCGCGAACGACAGCGGCGAACTCCTCACCGTCAAGGTTCGCTACAAGAATCCCGACGTGTCCACGAGCCGAGGTCTTGCCGTGGGCGTTGCCGACCGCAACGTTGCTAGTACCAGCGAGACCTTCAGGTTTTCTGCTGCCGTTGCGGCATATGGGATGGTGCTTCGGGACTCACCATTCAGGGGAAGTTCGAGCCTCGACCTGGTCGAGCATCTCGCCCAGGGGTCCGTGGGTCAGGACCCAGCGGGGCACCGCCGCCAGTTCTTGGGGCTGGTTCGTCAGGCGCGCTCGTTGCTGCCGACGTCGACGCCCATGATGTCGCGAGCGGCCTCGCCGGAGGAGCCGCCGCTCGCTCGGTCGCGCTGAGACGTTGGCTTCTGCGTGCGAGCACTGGATCGTCAGCGGTTGCGCCTCGAGCCCGTTTCGTTGGTCTACAGTTCTTGAAACGCTTCCGCTGCTGCCTTGATCGTCTGCTCGATATCCGCGTCGGAGTGCGCTCCGGAAATGAAGGCTGCCTCGAACTGCGCGGGAGGCCAATAGATCCCGCGAGCCAGGAGACCCCGGTGCCACCGCGAGAAGCGTTCGCGATCCGAGTGTGCCGCCGCAGCGTAGTCGCGGACGGGGCCGGTGCGGAAGAACACGGTCAGCATGGATCCAACGCGCTGCACGCAAGCCGGTACACGATCCCGTTGGATTGCTGCCACAAGGCCCTGTTGGAGGCGGGCGCCGAGCTGCTCGAGGCGTTGATAGAGCGAAGTGTCGAGGGCCGTCAGTGTGGCGAGACCAGCGCTGACGGCCAGTGGGTTGCCGCTCAGGGTTCCCGCTTGATAAACGGGGCCGAGCGGCGCCACCTTGCGCATGATTTCGGCGCGCCCGCCGTAGACTGCAAGCGGCATCCCCCCGCCGACGACCTTTCCGAGGCACGTCATGTGGGGCCGAAGTCCAAACCTCTCTTGTGCGCCGCCTGGGGCCAGTCGGCAGCCGGTCATGACTTCATCGAAGATGGCAATGCTTCCCCATTTTTCGCACAGCGCAATCAGTCGCTCGAGGAAACCGGGGAGCGGCGGCACGCATCCCATGTTACCCGCGACGGGCTCCACGATGACGGCCGCTATCTCCGACCCACGCTCGGCGAACAGCGCGTCCAGCCGATCGGTGTCGTTGTAGGGAAGACTCAGGGTATGCTGCACGATCGACTGCGGAACGCCCGCAGAGTCAGGGCTTCCGAAGGTGGCGGCACCGCTTCCTGCTTGGACGAGCAGGGTGTCTGCGTGGCCATGGTAGCCACCGTCGAACTTGATGATGAGCTCACGCCCGGTGTATCCGCGAGCGGCGCGCAGCGCGCTCATCGTGGCCTCGGTGCCGCTGGAGACACAGCGCAGCATCTCGAGGCTGGGGTAGAGCTTCTGGAGCCTCTCGGCGAACACGACCTCGAGCTCTGTGGGAGCACCGAAACTCAGCCCTTTAGTTGCTGCACGTTGTACGGCCTCCACTACCGATGGTGCGGCGTGCCCGAGTATCGCGGGTCCCCAGGACCCGACGTAGTCGATGTACTCGGAACCATCACAGTCGACGAGTGTGCTGCCGCGCGCCTCTGCGATAAACGGAGGACTCCCCCCCACGGCCTGGAACGCGCGGACCGGGCTGTTGACGCCCGCCGGCATGATGCGTTCCGCCCGTTCGTACAAGAGCAGAGATTTCTGTCCGGTCATCGTCCGCCTCAACGCTTTGCTGGTGAGTAGAGCCTGCTTTGAATCTTATGCAACGGAGCTGCGCGGCCGGTCCATCAGTACCAGTCGCCATGCGTCTATCCGACTATGCACGTACGGCGGCCAGCGCAGCCGAGACAATCGGGCAAGAAGGTGAGGCGTGTGTGCTCCAACTCGCATGTGCTGGTCGAAGACACGTGCAGCGGCGTCGATCAGCTCGAGACCGCGACCGGGGTCATCTTGAAGCGCGGCGACCCACGCAAGTGTCAGCAGCAGATGCTGGCGTGGTTCCGGTTCCGCGATGTCCTCCGCTTTGCACCGGGCCAGGAGAGTTCTGGCGTGTTCGAGATCATGCTTGGCCAGCGCGGCTTGAGCGCTCAGGAGCCGGGTTTCGAGCAGGCCCCACGGATCGCCAAGTTCCTCGTAGACGGCGCGAGCCCGATCGGTGTGCAGCTCTGACATATCCAGGTCATCGATGTCGAGGCCGACCATTCCGAGGAGCCGCTCGCTCGCAGCTTGACCACGCGGAGTGCTGAGGCTCGTGAACATGCTCAGCGCCTCCAGTGCTCCCCGCTCTGCGTTGTAGTAGTTGCAGAGGCGGTGCTCGATATGGGCAAGTGTTACGTTGGCCTCGGCCACACCCAGCCGATAGCCAGCTCGCTCGAACTCGGAGCGAGCTTCCATCGTGTACCGCTGGGCTCGCTCGGTCGCACCCTCGGAATGCTCGATTCGCCCCCGCAGCAGGAGGCACTGACCGCGCCCCATCGGCTGACCCAGCTTGGCGAAGTTCCGCTCGCCGCGCTCGACCTGGGCGCGCGCGATGTCGTAGCGTCCCAGCAGATAGTGGATTTCTCCGGCGACCACTTCGCACTGCGCCTGGCCGCTCAGGTTCCCCAGGGCCTCAAAGGTAGCATGGGCGCGCTGGACGAGCGCGAGACCCTCGGTGGACGCGCCGCGTTGGCTCTTCAGGTGACCGAGCAGTCGCTCGCAGTGGGCGACATTCTCACGATCATTCGCCTCATCCAGGCTACTGCGGGCGATCTCCGCGTGCATCATCGCGTCATCGGGACGGCCAACGTGTCGCAGCGCTTCTGCCTGCCAGCGGTGTTTGAGCGCCAGGGACCTGCCCTGGAGCTTGCCCTTCAGGAGCTCAAGGTCAGCGAGAGACTCTGCCGGGTCGCGTGCGCCGTGCCAAGAGAGCGTCAGAAAATCGAAGAGCAGTGTCGACGCGGCGTCGGGATCGCCGGCTTGGAGCAGACAGAGGACCCGCTGGCGGACGACGCGACGCGAGCGGGCCATCGGGTGCTTGGTCAGCGCCTCGGCCGCGGCTCGGTAGACTCGCCGCACACTGTCGCTGGTCGACAGCTTCTCGGCTAGGTGTTCCTGGAGCAGCTGATGCGGCCAGGCGTATCGGCCCGGGCCACGCGGCAAGATGACTTCTGCCGACTGCAGGCTCCCGATGACTGCCTCCGGCGGCAGCTCGAGCGACTCGAGCAGCGCCGAGAGTACCTCGTGACGGATATCACCGCCAAGGCTAGCGGTTGCGTAGGCGCCGAGGCGATGCTCCGGAGGGAGGGCTGCGACGCGGCTGTCCCACAACTCCGCGGTCGTCTGGGGCTTTACTGAGAGCACCTCGTCGGCGACGCAATAGACGCCGTCCACCAGCTCCATCTCACCCGCTAGCGCCCAGGCATGCAGTTGCTGCAGGGCGAACAGCGGGTTCCCTCGACTGCGGCGCGCGGCCTCCTCGACCGCAGCATCCTGGAGTGGCAGCGAGGCTCGTAGGAGCTCACGCGTTTCTTCCGCGTGCATGGGCTGGACCTCCACGGTCTCGCCGTTCAAGGCTTCCTGCAGAGCCCGGATGTTCTCGCTGGCCTTGGTCCCAATCTGGAGCTCCTCGGATCGCGCCGTCGCGACGATCAGCAGCGGTTGCTCGGGCTCCTCACTGGCGTACTTCAGCAGGCCCTCGAGGGTGTGGTCGTTGGCGTGGTGGAGGTCGTCGAGCCAGAACAGGAGCGGCCGCCTGCGAGCGATTCGACGCAGGGCGTACCGGGTGACCATGCGCCGCGCGTCGACGGTGTCGAGTGTGAAGCGCACGCCACTCGGCCCCATCGGCTGATCACTCATGGGACCAAGCGGCCTGAGCCATTCGGCGACGCCCGCAACCCAGGTGCGTCCCTGCTTGTCATTGCGCGGGATCTTCCATCGTGCGAGGAGGGAGCGCTCGATGGTGTCGCGGTCTGCTCGCTCGAAGTTGAAATACTGTGTTACGGCTCCCAGGAGTCCATCGAGCGGCGTGCTGACGGGGCGGTAGCGAGCGCGGAGCGGCACCATCAGGCCTTCTTCGTGAACCACCTCGCAGAGCCACTCGGCGATTCTGCTCTTGCCGGCTCCAGCGGGGCCGGTGAGCAAGACGAGGCGATGCAGAGGCGCGACTGCCGCCGCCAGCTCGTCGCAGTGTTTCCTCAAAAGAGTTCTGATCTCTTCGCGGCCGACCAGGGGGCTGGGCCGCATGTTGAGAAGCCCGGGCGCACGATCGAGGACGGCCGCCAACCGCTGATTCGGCTGCGCGTCGCTGGCATCGACGGCAGCCTTCACCTGCGAGCTTCGCGAGTGACGCCGGATGTGGGGCAAGCGCCACGTTCCGGCCGGGACGTCCGCATTCGGGCGCATCGCGGCCCACTCCGCTCGGGCATGGGCGGCGAACTCCCACCGATCCCAGGGGCGTTTGGCAAGCAGCTGTTCCGCAAATTCTGCGACGCCTTCGGGCACCGCAATGGCGGGCTCGAGGCGAGGAGGCTTCTCGAAAGCGTGGCGCTTCAGGAGCTGGCGAGACTCTCCCGTGAAGGGAGCCTGGCCGCTCAGCATTCGGAACAGGATGCATCCGAGGGAATAGAGATCCGTGGCGCCCGAGACGTGATGCATCTCGTGCTGGATCTGCTCAGGAGCCATGTAGCCAGGAGTCCCGGCTCCTGCGTGAGGGGCAAACTCGAGGGCTTTAGCGCCATCGAGTCGTTCATCGTGAGGGTCCTGTTTGAGCCACGCGAGCCCGAAGTCCAGGATCCGAATGCGAGGTGGCGCCCCTTCGACCTCCTCAACCAGAACGTTGGATGGCTTGAGATCCCCGTGGATCACCCCGCGCGCGTGGGCATGCGCGAGCGCGCCCAGCATCTGATCCACAATCGACCAGACCACAGGAAAGGGCAGCCTAGAGTAGCTCAGGTCGTGGAGCGAGACGCCGTTTACCAGCTCCATGACGAGATAGGGGGAACCATCCACCAATTGGCCGAAATCGCGCGCACGGACGATTCCCGGATGATCGAGCGCCGCGAGCGCGCGCGACTCCTTGTAGAACCACATGACGTAGTCCCGACGGAGCTTGGCTTCGGGCACGATGACGCGTTTGAGCGCCACATGCTGCCCACTGAGCTGGTCGAGACATCGATACACGATGCCCATGCCGCCCTCGCCGAGGACGCCGAGCACCTCGTAGCGATCCGCGATCACGTGTCCGGCGCCAACGAAGGCCGGCCCGGGCGCGCCCTGCATGGGTTGCTCGTCCCGCCCTGGGGCCACGCTGGCCGCGGACGGTATGCTGGGCGGGCCGCTCTCCAGCTCGGCTTCGGCCTGGGCTTCTGCCTCGACCGCGCGAGCGCGAGGGCGGAACTTCAGTCGTCGCGCCAGGTCGATGGGATTGCGAATCCGCATCGGCGGCGGGTCGGGCTTGGGCTTGTTCTCGACTCTGGTCTTGGCTGGCTCGGGCGGCGGTTCAATGGGGCGCGGCGGTGCTACGACACGCCGCGGGTTGGCGGCTGCGCGCGCCGCGGCCGGCTCGGGAGCGGGCTCCTCCGGCGGCTCCGGCTGTGGCAGGAAGTCCTCGCTTGCGAGAGACGGAGTCGGGGGACTCGCCGTCGGGTTACCGTCAGCCAGGTTCTGCGTCGAGGCCTCTGATTCTCCGCGAGGTGAGGTGCCATCCGTTGGCAAGGGCGGCTTATCCGTTCCGTCCACGAGCTTGCTGCTTCCGCTGTATCGCCGAGATAGTACGAAACATTGCCGCCTAGGGCGGAGTGTAGTCGGCGGCCAGTATGAGTCGAGAGGGCACATTCCGTCTAGACTCAAAGAACCGTGAGCCGGTGTCGGTGTGCATAGTAATTTCAAGGAGTTGGTCCACCATGGCATCTGGATGGCGGCTCGCCCCACCTCGGCCCGGTGATGGAACTTGGCTTGTGTCTAGAGCGACCCGGCAGTTCATTGGCGGGGGACTCGTGGGGTGTCGCCTGTCCCTTCCTGACGGGACCCCCCAAGCACTGATCGATGAGCTGAAGTCCGAGTTCGTCGATCCGGCCGACGAAGAAGTGGAGGGCACTCTCGAGACGCTTGGTCGAGTACCCCTTCCATTGCTCAACGTGCGGATCGGGTGGCTGCTTTGGCCCGGCCTCTATCTCAGCTCTCTTGGGCTGCTTCCCGATGACGCAGGGGGGCGTCCGCACAGCAGCGGAACCCGGTCTCCACACCGTTGTAGTAGCGATCGTGAGCCGTTTGCGCGGCGCGACAGAAGTTGCGGCTTGGTTGCCAGTAGGCCCCTTTCATTGCGGGACGCACGGGCTTCGAACCGTCAATGGCGACGAACTCCTCGAGATTCCCTGCCATGTTGCGGATGCCGAACGGACTGTCACAGCGAGGGTGTGCGTCCGACGGGGCGCGCATGTCGCGCAACTTCCCATCGGTTCCGATGAGATCGAGGTGATCTGCGTTGCACGCGCTCGCGTCGCGTTTGAACCCGTAGGGGTACGGGCGCATCTCCTCACCTTCACAGGCGAAGTTCCACTCGCTCTCTCGACAAACACGCTTGCCCTGCTGACCGCAGAGGCGTTCGGCGTTTGAGAAACTCCTGAAGTTGTCGGGGACCCGTTGCCCCTGGGAGGTGTATTCGTCCCGGTCCATGCAGACTCGGATCGGCACTCGCTTGCGGCTCTCACAGCTGGGGCGGGCGTACTCGGCGCACCGGAATTCCCCATATCGACCTGGCGAATCCAGGTAGCGCTTGCAGGTGTGCCGCACCTTGGGGCAATACTGGCCCTCGACCAGCAGCATTCCCTCTGGGCACATCGACGGCTCTGACAGGTGCGCTGTGACTGCATCCCGAATCACGCGAGCCACGGTGGTGGTGGTTCTGGGAACCGAACGATGCGCTTCGCTTGCTGGCGCATGCCTGGTCGGGATCGCGTAGGCGGCGAACGCAAGCGCCGGCACTGCAGTCGTGAGGAAGATGCGTCGCACGGAGGGGAATTTTCGGTAGCGCGGGGCCTCCGTCAAGCAGAGTTCGGTGTAGGTACCGGTCGGCCACGCACTTCGGCGGGCACCGGGATTGTCGAGACTTCGCCGATTCATTAGGAACTTCCATCGACTAGGTGTGAAGCTCGGTGACTCGCGCTCCGCTCCCCCTGTCCGTTGCGCCACTGGCGCTCAGGACCCCGCTTCGCCAGGGGGCGGCTCCACGCCCCACGGCCTCTCCGTCGAGACGTGTTCCGTGCGAGCGGCAAATGCGTCGCGGGTTGGGCGACAAAGCCTGCCCGAGTGCCCCATTCGACTACCTGAGGGACGGGTCAACCCGTACCAAACCGTCACTCGGCGCGTGCGGAGGCGTTCGTTCGGGCGCTCCATGTTCCACAACATCCGCGCAACACCGCGCTCCCGTCTGGACGTTGTCATAGTCGTCGTCGTGACTGGTTGTTGCCGGTCGGCAGCGGTTCCGTGCCGGCATCCACCAGCCGCCCTTGAGGGCCGTCCGCATCGGAGCAAAGCTCACTCCCTCGCGCAGCACGGGCTCGTCGAGATTGCCGACCAGGCCCAGCACCCCGAAGGGACTCGCGCATTCCGGGAAGTCGCTGTTGCGGGCGCGCAAGTCTCGCAGGACCTGCTTGCCCTTGTGCATCTCGAAGAGATCCAGCCGATCGTAGTTGCACTTTGGCTCGCGCGACCAACCGTAGGGGTAGGGGCGCATCTCCTCGCCTTCACAGGCGAAGTTCCATTCCCGTTCGTGGCAGAGCCGCTTTGCTGCCGCGCGACATAGCTTGGCTCCCTGATTCAGACTGAGGAAGTTTTGCGGCAGGAGAGCGCCTTCTGGGGTGAACTCCTCCCGATCGATGCAGAAGCGGAGGTGTTCTCTGGGCGCCAGGCAGTCTGCCTTGCGGGCGTACTGACCGCACCGGGCATAGGGGAGCTCTCGATCGTCGAGCCAGTGCACGCAGTAGTGCTGCACCTTCGGGCAGTATTCCCCTTCGACGAGCACCATTCCCGATGGACACGAACCGCTGGCGGGACTCGGAAGACCACGAGGAGCCGACAGCGGCGGCGGCTTTCCCGTTGCGCCGGGTTGATGCCGGGCGATCGGCGCTCCGGATTCCGCGGGCCTCAGTGAGCGGACAAGGGGAGCGATTGTTGAGACTGCGCTCTGCGTCGAGGGGGGGGCCGGCTCGCGAATCGTCGCCGGTGCAGGATGCGATGGTCGCCAATCCGTGCCCTGGAGGTCGCTTGGAAGGAGACCGACGACGAGCGAGACGAGAAGGACGTCCCGCCAGCGCCGACGTGCGCAAGCCGTGAGCGCTTGCCCCCCCACTCTGGGTACGGGCCGCGCGCAGTCGCCGAGGGTTGAGCGGGCCACCCACACAGCATGACTCGGCGACCGATTGTCTTCAACGTGCGCGTTTTCGGCACAGACTCCAGGTAGACATCTCAGCACTACTGCGAGGTCTCGACTGGGTCGACGCCCGGCGATCCTGGCCGCTGGCTGCGCGGAACCCGGAGCTTCCGGTCCTCAAATACTGGTGCATGTTCCGCTCCGGTGCTCGGTCCCGCTTCGCCATCAACCAGGCTTGCCGGGCGGGCTTTCTGCCAACCTCTCGCAGTAGAATTAGTCGGCGCGTCCCTCAGATATCGGCGATTCGTGTCGCCTGAATCGACGTGTGCCCAACGCAGGGCGCGTTTGCTGCTTCTTTCCGGGACTCGGCAGGCTCCACTACGCAGTACTCGTCCTCCTGTGCGCGGTCGGAGAGTCCCTTGACCGTTACGTCGAGCCTCACCCCTCCCGCGCCGTCTGCCGCCAGGACGATGTCCGTGTACGTCCGTTCGGTGCACATCCCGGCTCCATTGGAGAATCCTGTCGACGCAGAGAGTCCACTCAGCGCGACTGGGCTCGTTTCTTCGCTTAGGGTGTAGGAGAAGTCGTACCCGCCGTAGGCTCCCATGCTGCGGATGCTGCTCGCGTACTCGGCGCACTCGGTCTCCTCGACACAAGAAACCAGAGTCAAGGTCTGGATGCCGAACGCTTCGAGGGCGACCGCCACGAAGTAGCCAGGGCCGCCCGCTACCTCGGTACCCGTGCCACACCCGGCCGCGTCTTCGAGGTGGCTCGCGATTTGGTAGAGCCCCTCGAGACTTGCCGCGGTGGTGGCCGACAGCGAGTTGCCTGAGCCAGTCGAATCGTCGTCATCATCGCTCGAACAGGCAGATGCGCCGATAAGAGTCATCGTCAACACTATTTCAATGAGAGCCTTGGTGCGTGGCATGGGCGGATGCTACGCGCATTCTCGGTCGATTCTTCCCCATGTTGCTGGGGGCGAGCGCTGGGCCGACTCTGGGCGCACGTCGGCAGCAGTTCGCTGATGAACTCGAGGCACTCGATAGCTCATCACTCCGCGCTGTCCCCAGCCTCCCTCCTTCGGCCAATACGTTCGAGTCAGCCACGCAACCTTTGGTCAGTCCGAGAACGTCGATGGTTCGGTGCGTTGGCCGGGTGCTGTGGGCGATCAGGTCGCCGACCGACGAGCAGCATCCGAAGGTCTTCGATGAGCGGTTCGGCATCGAGGTGGCGCCGAATTGCAGCCGTCGAATGGCTGGTGAATGGATCGAGGCTTCCCGGAGCCCACTGCTCAAACCAGTAGTACCGCGGGCGCAAACCCACGCCGAGGGCTTCGATTCTGGATGTCTTGGCTGCAAAAATTGCGTTGCGCTGTAACTACTTAGCAAGCTGCGCACACCGGTGGCACCCTGGCGGCAACCAAGTGTTCCGTCCGTCGGTCGGTGTGACATCATGGCGGCGGGACACGCGCGAGGCGGCATCCATTGCTGCGCCGCGCACGACGCCACCGAGGTTGCCCATGATGGAAACTGCTTCGCGTCCGAATCCCCCGACGGATGACCGTCGATGGAAGATCGTCGCGGCGACGATGCGTCGCAACGGAGGCGATAGCCATGCCTTGATCGAGACCCTCCACACTGTGCAGGAGGTCTTCGGCTATCTCGACGAGCCCGCGCTGTACTACGTTGCCAGGTCCTTGCGGGTTCCTCTGAGCCGCGCCTATGGCGTTGCGACCTTCTACCACTTCTTTTCGATGAAGCCGCCCGGCAAGCACACCTGCGTCGTGTGCACGGGGACGGCCTGCCACATCAAGGGGGCCGGGGCTTTGGTCAAGAAGGTCGAGGACGAGTTTGGGGCCAAGCTCGGCGAAACGACGGCCGACGGCGAGCTCAGTGTGATGAGCGCCCGCTGCATCGGATCTTGCGGTGTGGCGCCTGCGGTCGTTCTCGATGGGCGCGTACTCCCGGTGCAAGATCCGGACAAGCTGACCCGAAGCATCAGAGAGGTGCTGAAATGACTCCAGACGAGCTTCGTGACGCTCAGAACGAGGAGCCCAGCAAGCGGCACTGTCTTCGCGTATGTTGCGCTGCGGGCTGTCTCAGCGCCGGCGCCGACAAGGTGGAAACGTCGCTTCGAGCTGCCATAACGGACGGGGGCCGTGGTGACGAGATTGAGGTGAAGAAGGTGGGTTGCATGGGGCTCTGCTCCGCGGGACCCCTCGTCAGGGCAGTACCGCCGAGCGATCCCGCGTTGCCGGCGGCCTCTGCCGACGAAGGCATTCTCTACCAGCGTGTCGAGCCCGAGCATGCCACCGAACTCGTGCAGAGTATTGGGGGGGAGCCGGTGGCTCGCCTCCAGTGTGACACCCGGCAACCGTTCTTCGTCCGGCAGACGAAGATCGTTCTGGAGAACTGCGGGGTCATCGATCCAGAGAACCTGGGCGACTACCTTGCGGCAGGGGGATACAGCGCTCTTCTGAAAGCGCTGTCCGAGATGACTCCTCAGGAGGTGGTCGCCGAGGTCACGCGCAGCGGGCTTCGGGGTAGGGGCGGGGCGGGGTATCCCACCGGCCTCAAGTGGGCAACGGTTGCCAAGTCGCCTGGTCCGGAGAAGTACGTGGTCTGCAACGCGGACGAGGGGGATCCAGGGGCCTTCATGGATCGCAGCGTGCTCGAGAGCGATCCGCATCGGGTCATCGAGGGCATGGTGCTCGCCGGGTACGCGGTCGGGGCTCGAAGCGGCTATGTCTACGTGCGGGCCGAGTATCCCCTTGCCATCGAACGTCTGCGCAAAGCAATCCGCCAGGCGCTTGCCGAGAACCTCCTCGGGACTCGGATCTGCGGTACCGAGTTCGACTTCACTCTCGATATTCGGCTTGGCGCTGGCGCCTTCGTCTGTGGAGAGGAGACGGCACTGCTCGCCTCCATCGAGGGCAAGCGAGGGCAGCCCAGGCCCCGTCCACCCTATCCCGCCGAGGCAGGGCTGTTCTCTCGCTCGACGTTGATCAACAACGTGGAGACCTTCGCGAACATCGCGCCCATCATTCGCAACGGTGGCGCGTGGTTTTCAGCCATCGGGACGCAAGGTAGCAAAGGTACCAAGGTCTTCGCGCTTGCCGGGCAGGTGAAGAACACGGGCCTCATCGAGGTGCCCATGGGGATCTCGCTCCGCGAGATCGTGACGGAGATGGGGGGCGGCGTGCCTGGCGGCGGACGGGTCAAGGCCGTACAGACTGGCGGTCCTTCGGGGGGCTGCATCCCGGACGAGCATTTGGACATGCCGGTCGACTACGATTCCCTCCAGAGGGTCGGGTCCATCATGGGCTCCGGCGGCATGATCGTCATCGACGATTCGGCCAGCATGGTCGACGTGGCTCGCTACTTCATGGAGTTCTGCATGAGCGAGTCCTGCGGGAAATGCGTGCCTTGCCGCGTCGGAACCCATCACATGCACGAGCTCCTCTCCAAGATCTGCGATGGGAAGGCTACGCGCAAAGACCTCGCTCTGCTCGAGGAGCTCTGCACGGTCGTGCGCGAGACCAGCCTTTGCGGGCTTGGACAAAGCGCCCCCAACCCCGTGCTGAGTACGTTGCGCTTCTTCAGACAAGAATACGACGCGCAGTTGGTAGAGGCCGAGTCCGTCGCGAGCAGCGGTGGGCACGGACCACAGGCCACGGGAGCTCAGGTCGAAGGAGCCGATTCATGACAGGGCAAGCGAGAGTAGTAACCCTGACCATCGACGGGCGCACGGTGAGCGCCCGTGAGGACGAGACGGTCCTACAGGTAGCACGAGAGAACGACATCTTCGTCCCCACCCTGTGTTACCTCGATGGCCTCAGCGGCTGGGGCTCGTGCCGACTCTGCATGGTGGAGCTCGCCGGAAGTGGCAAGCTCCACGCCGCCTGCGTGACGAGAGTCGCTCAGGATATGGTGGTCACGACGGATACGCCGCGCCTCCGGGCACACCGTCGCGTGATTCTCGAGATGCTGTTCTCCGAGCGTCACCACGTCTGCTCCGTGTGCGTCGCCAACGGCTCCTGTGAGCTCCAAACACTGGCGCAGAAATGTGGGGTCGACCATGTTCGGATGCAGAGCCGCTATCCGGGCCTGCCCCTGGATCTGTCCCATGACCTCTTCCGTCTGGACCCGAACCGTTGCGTGCTCTGCACTCGCTGCGTCCGAGTGTGTGACGAAATCGAGGGAGCACATACCTGGGATGTGATGGGCCGAGGGATCGACTGCCAGGTGATCACCGATCTCAAGACTCCGTGGGGGCAGTCCGAGACGTGTACGACGTGCGGCAAGTGCGTGCACGTCTGCCCGACCGGTGCCTTGAGTCAGCGTGGCCTTGCCATCGCGGAAGTGCATCGTCGGCGCAGCTTCTTGCCCTATCTGACGCTGATGCGTAAGGAGCAGAGATGAGCGACTCGGCTACAGAAAACAGGGTCGAGCACCGATTGGCGCGGCCCCTCGAACGGACGGTGCGCGTTGCAACGGTTTGGCTCGATGGCTGTTCAGGGTGCCACATGTCGGTGCTCGACATGGACGAGCGCTTGGTGGCGCTCGCGCCGCTCTTCGAGGTCGTCTACAGTCCCCTCGTCGACACCAAGGAGATCCCCGAGGACATCGACCTGGCGCTGGTCGAAGGCGCGGTGAGCAACGAGCACGATCTCGAGCGAGTGCGCGAGCTTCGCAAGAAGTCGGCCTACGTCATTGCTCTCGGTGACTGTGCCATCACCGGCAACGTCCCCAGCATGCGCAATTCTCTCCCCCTTGCGACGGTGTGCCGCCGGGCGTACGAGGAGACCGCCGCGGTCGGTGCTGGGCTGCCGATCGTTGGGGTTCCTGGGTTGCTCGAGAGAGTGCTCAGAGTCCACGATGTCGTGGACGTCGATCTGTTCGTCCAAGGCTGTCCGCCCCCGGCTGATGCCATCCACTTCGTTCTGTCGGAGCTGATCGCCGGGCGTCATCCCGATGCGACGACGGTTTCGCGCTTTGGAGCATGAACCATGAAGACGATCACCATCGATCCGGTGACACGCATCGAAGGCCACGCGCGCATCACGCTAGACCTGGACGACGCCGGGTACGTTGCGAAGGCACGTTTTCACGTGACGCAGTTTCGCGGTTTCGAGAAGTTCTGCGAGGGGCGTCCCTTCCCCGAGATGCCTTCGCTCACAGCACGTACTTGCGGGATCTGTCCGGTGAGCCACCTCATTGCCTCGGGGAAGGCCTGTGACGCGCTTCTCGCCGTGCAGATCCCTACCGTGGCCGTCAAGCTCCGCCAACTCGTGAATCTTGCGCAGATCGTGCAGTCGCACGCGCTGAGTTTCTTCCACCTGTCTTCGCCTGATCTGCTGCTTGGGTGGGACTCGGAGCCTGCACGGCGCAACGTGTTCACGGTGATGCGGGAGCATCCGCATTTGGCTCGGGACGGGGTCCGACTTCGGCAGATCGGCCAGAGCATCATCGAGATGCTGGGCGGCAAGCGCATTCATCCCGCTTGGATCGTACCGGGCGGCGTCAAGTCGCCACTGCTAGAGCCTACTCGCGCAGCCATCGCCGCCTTGCTACCGGAGGCTCTCGACATTGCAGAGCGCACCTACCGGCTGTATCGCGGGTTGGTCAAGAGCTTCCCGGAGGAAGTGGAGCATTTCGGCAATCACCCCTCGCTCTTCATGAGTCTGGTGAGTGAGAAGGGCGCTCTCGAGCACTACGACGGCGTTCTTCGCATCAAGGACGCCAAGGGGAACGTCATCGAGGACGGAGTGAAGCCAGCCGAGTACGAGGCGATCATCGCCGAGGCAGTCGAGCCCTTCACCTACATGAAGTTTCCGTACTATCGTCCCATGGGCTATCCCCTGGGGATGTATCGGGTGGGGCCGCTCGCCAGGCTCAACGTCGCGGACTTCTGTGGGACGCCCAAGGCGGACGACGCACTCGAGGAATTTCGGGCGCTTCGCCCCGATGGCCCGGTGTGGAGCAGCTTCCACTACCACTATGCACGGCTCATCGAGATCCTCTACGCTATCGAACGAATGCAGGAGCTCATTGACGACCCTGACATTCTGTCCACCTTTGTGCGAGCCCGGGCGCGAGGCAACGCCCTCTCCGGGGTCGGGATATCCGAGGCTCCCCGCGGTACGCTCATTCATCAGTACGGAATCGATCGCGAGGGCCGGATCGAACACGTGAACATGATCATCGCGACGGGACACAACAACCTGGCGATGAACAAGGGCGTGCTACAAGTCGCGCGGCAGTACGTGAAGGGGGACACGATGCAGGAAGGAATGCTGAACCGCGTCGAGGCATTGATTCGCTGCTACGACCCCTGTCTCAGCTGCGCCACTCACGCCTTCGGCGAGATGCCGCTGCGCATCGAGCTCCGTGATCCCCAAGGACGAGTGGTTGACGAGCTTGGGCGAGGCTAGAGGCTGCGTGTCAATCGTCATCATTGGGTTCGGCAATACCCTGCGCGGCGATGATGCGCTCGGGCCCATCGCCGCGGAGCGGCTGGAGGCTCTTGTGGGCGACGACGGCGTCGAGGTGTTTGTTCGCCAGACCCTCACTCCGGAGCTTGCGGGGAGCCTCGCCAACGCATCGTACGCGCTCTTCATTGATGCCTCGAAGGTGGGCGAGGCCGGTGTGGTCCAAGAGCGCGAGCTCGCGCCGGATCCGAATTCGGACGTGTCTCTGGTCCACTTTCTGGATCCGGTCGCGCTGCTGACCTGGACCCAGCAGATCTATGGGCGGGTGCCCGAAGCCACGCTGCTGACGGTGCTTGCGGAGAATCTCGACTTTGGCGAGCGGCTCTCGCCCGGTCTCGAGGCGGTCCTCCCAGAGGTGGTGGCACGCGGAGCCGCGCTCGTGAAGGCGCGTCGAGGAGGTGGTGCGATTCCGCACTGACCCTTCTGGGGGCGGCGGACCTCTATGGCGCGTAGTCCTCTGGCGGCAGGTCGGGGAGCGAGAAGCTCTGCAGTGGTCGATACGCGCTGGCGCCTTGAGTGTAGACAAAGGTCCCAATCCGCAAGCGGATCCCCTCGGTGGCCAGGGGCTGGCCGTGGGAGTCTCTGGGTGGGCGCAGCGTCAGGGCAGTGGGCTCTGGGCCAACGCGGACCTGCTGGATTGCCAGCGGTTCCCCGTGATGGCCGACCAGTTCGACCGTGATCTCGCCGAGACGGACCGGGCTTTCGAGCTTCAACACGACCGCGTCTGGGTTGCGGGGTCGGGTGAAGGACAAGTACGGGTTTTGGGCGAATTCGCTGGTGCGCGAACGGGCGTATTGGGGTTCGACGGTGACCGTGACCTCGGGCACCGGTGTTGGGGGAACTGTGTAGCGGTGCTCCCAAGGCGAGCTGCCGACCCCTTGCGCCTCGGCTGCGTGGTCGTCCAAACGTTTCTCAACGGTGCCCACATGTTCGTAGCCGCGGGCAACCGGTCCGACCATGAGCCTGGGCGCGCCGCCGGCATCGACGACGAAGAGCCCCAGCCTGGGGCGGGACGCTCCGAGGTACGCTACCTGACCCAGGTTGGTGGACGTGTAGTAGTCCGCAACGAAAGCTCCCGTGCTTTTCGAATCCCTGTCCCTCGCGAAGAACAGATCGAAGTACCATCCCGTGTACTTCGGGGGACCACCACTGTCAGTGGAGTATTCGGGCACGTGCTCAGCCACCATTGCCAGCCAGCGCTGTTGGGCTTTGGTGAGCGGCACCCCGGCCAGTTGGTGCGAAGCAATGCGGATCAAGACCGCGAGGACTTGCGACACACGGTGGAAGTATGCTCTCGCACCTGAGGCGTCTTGGGGATCGAGCAGTCCGAATGCCTGGCTGGAGGTCTCCACATAGTCCTTCAGTGCTCGATAGGTCTCGAGTGCTGGCTCGACGTATCCGTCCGGGATGTCGCAGCCATAGGCGTCGTATCCTTGACCTACCGCCAGTACGAAGTTGTGCCGCGCCTGTCCGAACGCTACTAGCGCCGAGTTCATGTCGAGGTAGGAGTAGGACTTGGTTCCCGTGAACGAGGGGGTCACTCCCGGGGCTCGCCGAGCGATGGCCAAGACGGCTCCGAGCCAAGCGTGATAGAGTGCGGCAGAATCTTCGTGGTGGGCGGGGGCGGTCGCATCCTCGAACATGCGCTGTTTGCCGCGTTCGAGCTTGGGGAGTAGCTCCGGAAAGCGCGCTATCTCGGTGGAAAGGAGGTCACGCCCAGCAGCATGCCCCAGCAGCACCGCGATATCCCCCGCACCAACCAGGTAGCGATTCGGCAGCTCGTCGTGGACCAGATCCCGGAGCACGGCGACGTCGGCGGGTACCCTTGGTCCGAGCAGAGTGCTGATGACGGGGAGCTCGGGGGAATTCTGGGGCATGAAATGGAGACGCGCCGTGCGGCGAAATCCGCTCCCGATTGCGTGCTTGAGGCGGTCAGCGGTATCGGGCGCTCGGAGATCCGAGATCCCGGCCTTGGCTCGCAACGCCAGCAGATCCTTGACGCCGAGATCCTCTCGCCTTCCGCCCATCAGGGCAAACGCGCGCTCGAGGCGTCCGATTCTCTGGAGCTGCCCGGTGCGCTGCACCAGGTCGGCTAGGGCCAAGCCAAGGACGGCTTCTCGCGGAGTCTCCCGGGGGTCCGGCGCGACGTCTGGGTGGGAGCTTCGCGACGACCGGGACACGATATTCAGCTCGAGCCTCGAGAGCCACATCGCTGCGCGGAAGTAGTTATCCAGAAGGCCTTGGGCGGGGGCGGCGAGGTAGCCCCTGTCGTTCGTGGCGTAGTGCCCGCGAGGCGCGTACTGGGAGAAGTCCACCATTCTCTCCCTTCCAAAGAGCTCGATCGCGTGCAGACCTTCGGCGTTTTCGGCCAGGGTGATGAGTTTGTCGAGCGGAGCCGAGTCGTTGAGCACGAGCTGGGTCTCGCCGTGGGGGGAGAGTAGCCGGCGGCCCACCGCAATGTACAGATCGAGGTCGGCGGCAACCTCCTCTGGATAGTCCGCCGCTGCTGCGGGTAGCCCGCACTGCAGGGCAACCAAGAACCTGTGGAGCTCAGGAGCCAGGCTGTCGCTCTCCAGCTTGGCCAGCAGTGTGTCCATGGATGCGAAGAGTGCGTGGAAGATCGAGTCCTTCGTGACGAACACCGGGAGTTCGCGCTGATGGATGTCGTGATACGCGGTCGCGTAGGAATCGAGCGCGTTGTTGTCACCCAAGACGGCAAATCCGTTCTTGATGAGCCACGCCTGGGCCGGCTCCGGGAGCCCCAGTCGTTCTCGAATGCGGTCCTGGTACCTTGGCTTACTACGGTGATCCCAAGCAGACAGGGGAACCTGCTTCGCCGGCAGTGGCGTCCCCAGGATCTCATCCTCTGCCTGCGCAAGATGATCCTGCGACACCTCGCAAGCGTCTGCTGAGCGTGCCTTGGGCACATAGTTGAACGACCAGTATTCGTCAGGGGGTGCCTCGCTGACCGGTGACATCGACGCCTCAGGCTCCGGGGCACAGAGCTTCGCCAAGTACTCCTGCACTCGCGAGGAGAGCCGTACTTGATGTGGTTGGACGGGACCGGTGGCCGCCGGGGTATTCGGAGCTGCGACGGGAGATGCAATGTGAGCCGCTCGGGGTGCGGACTCGCACGCGGCCAACAATATGCTGAGCAGCCAGCAGGCAAGTCCGAGCTTGGGGCTGTGGTGGGCGATGGAGGACGTGACGCTTGGCGGGGTCATCGCTGTCCAGTCGCTTGAGGGGTCCGGTGTGTGACCGACGCCCAATCCGGGATCCGATGCATCGGTCACGGCTATCGCCGAGCAGTCCTGCGTTCTGAGGAGACCCTGCGACACTCCTAGGCCACCCGGGTTGCTAGGCCAGTTGGCCAGTGTGGGCTGGTCTGAGTGGTGGGTCTTCGGGGGCGGCGCCGGGCCTCAGGCGCCTGGCAAGACCTTCCGACGGCGGAGTCACCGCCGGCCATTCCCTCGTTAACGATGGCGGACGCTGGGGATGGCGTGCCCGTCCCTCTTCGCCGTGTGCGATTTATGCCGAATTGGAGTTGCCGTGTGAAGCCGAGGGAACGACCCTAGTAGGGTCGTCCAGGTATCTGCGGCTCTGAGGGTGCTTCCGCGTATGCCTTGCAGTCACCACTGGGGGACCCAACCCGCTTGCGACCCGTAACTTACTCCGAGAGCCTTCCACCGCGCATTGTCGACTTCATTCCATGGCCCCCGATCATCGTAAGCCCGGCAGTCTTCCGCCTCGCCAACACACCGGGGAAACGCCCCACAGCGCGCACGCCATCGATGCACCTGGCACGGCTCATCCTGCATCGACTCGGTCCTCTCCGGCAGTGACAAGCCTGGAGCCTCGCCGAGCCACAGCCGAACCCGCCGTGCGGGCGCAGCCGCGGCATTCGAGCGCGAAGACTGAGAGCTCCACGGGCGAGCGTGTCAGTCTGGCGAAGCCGAGGGTTGCGGTCTCTTCAGGAACCCCCATCCGTTCCGCTTCGGCGGGGAGTGGCGCCGCGACATCGGCAGCCGCGCTGGGGACGAGTCGTGAATCGAAGGGTACCCTCTCGCCCGCTGGGACTTCCTACCGCATCGTGCAGAGCAGGACTGCCAAAGCCTCTGCACTGCGGTCGCCGGCTCTGGCGGGCGGCGCGTTCGACGGTTCGGCGTCTCGGGCGAAGTCCATCGAGTCGGGGTCGCGTATGGCCTCCGGCGCGGCGACGACGCCGAGCCAGCCTGCGAAGGCTGCAGCGCGGTCCGGGCTGCTCGTCTCGGCGCCAATCAGTTCGGCAACCTTGCCGCGGAAGGGGGCCAACGTTTCGGTCGACCCTGACAGGTTGCGGCCAGCGGGCAAGACGCCGTTCGGGAAGGCCTCGCCCACGCCGAGGGAGCTCACTGGGGTACGGTCCGGGGCCGTTACGCCACCTGCGGCCCCGACGGACGAGGCCTCGCGTCGGTCCACCGTACCTGCGCCCGACGGCAAGCTGCCGGCGGCTGCTCTGTCCGAGCCGGGGCTCTCACCCAATGGCGCTCCAGTGTCCGACAAGGCCTCGCCAGGGGGTTCGGATCCGATTCCCCGAGCGCCGAAGGTACCGACCGCTCTCGAGAGTCTTGGACCCAATGCCACATCCGCCGCCGGCTGGGCCCCGCCCGACCCGCAGAGTCGGCCCTATGGCGACCTCCATACAGACGACAAGACTCGCTCGTACTCCCTCGAGACGATGGGCATACTGCTTGGCGAAGCGCAGGAAGGTGGGCCGTCCTCGCCGGTTGAGACTCCGCCGCCCTCGGGGGATCTCACCCGCGTCTATGGTGATGTCCTGGGCGACGCTGGCGTCAGTATCCCGGCAGTCGGAGATCTTGGGCCAGGTCCTGACGACCTTACCCGGGTCTATGAGGCACCGCCGGGGGCGCTCGACGAGACCACTCCAATTCGCGTGCGTGTCGGGGAGCCGGCGCCTCAGCTTGGGGCACACCGCTATCGAGAGGTGTTGTACCTGCTCCTAGGGCTCATGATTGGAGGCCTCATTGCTGCATGGCTATACCGTGATGCGTTGCGCGCCCAGCTATTGACGTCGCCCGCAGGAACGGCGCTTCCTCAACGGAAGCCGGGGCGCGAGCCCGGCTTGGTTGCTGAGCCGAAGGCGACCACCGAGATCAGTGTTTCCATCAGAGTCGAGCCAGCGAGCGCCATCCTCACTCTCGACGGAGAACCTGTCTCCAATCCATTCGAGACCCGCCGCAAAGCCGACAAGGCCCTTCACGAGCTGGTGGCTCGGGCGCCGGGCTATGAGGTTCTGCGCCGCAGCATTCCACTCGAGCGAGACGTCATTGTCATGTTCAGCCTTTCTCGCTCGCCGCAGGCTGACGCGGCACTCGGGGCGGCCTCTGGAGCTGAGAACACAGAGGCGGCGCCCGGGGACGCGCAACGCGCGTCGGAGTAGAATCGAAGGGCGTTTCTTGCCTCGGCGAGCCACAGTCCGGGGCACCTTGAGCGCCTGTGTCCCGTTACGTGGGTCGGATCACGGTTGCACACGACCCAAGGCGTGACCGGAGATGATGGCTCAGAAGGTTCCCGTGAGTTCCCACCCAAGGTCGCGCGGGCCGGTGCTCAGCGAGAGCCTGCCAACCTTTGGCTGCTCGGGTTCGCTGCTCCCTCCTGAGACGGCGAAGTAGATGGTCGCCCCTAACCCGACGAGGGTGAGCCCACCGCAGATATCGGTGAGCAGCGCATTGCGCTGGTAGGTATCCCGGGCGCTCCCGATCTTCGACGGCGAGCCCGGAAACCTCTCGAGCTCCTTGGAGTAGTCATCGTCCGCCTGCTTGGTCATTACCGCGAACACCGCCGTGCCGCCCGCGGCAGCTCCCGTCGCAATCAGAGACACCCAGAAGCCGGCTCCAAGTGAGCTATCCTCCTCTTTCGGTGGCGGGGGAGCCTGCAGCTCCTTCTTCGAGCGACGGGGACCCGTGGCTGTCTTGACACCGGACGTGGGGGCGACGGGCTCGGCATCGAGCTGGATCTCGAGCTGTCTGGTCTCGCCGCCGGTCAGTGTCAGCTCCTTCTCGACAGAGACGAAGCCAGGTTTCTTGATGAGCACTCGCCGCACACCGGCGTTGATGGCCACGTTGTTCATCGGCAACGTTCCGAGACTCGTACCGTCGACGATGAGCTCCGCTCCCTCGACGTTGCCTTCGACCTGCACGGTGGCAACCCGTCCTTCGAGTCGTTCGATCTCTCCCTCCACGGTGGTGCGACGCTGGGGAGAGATGCTGCTACCGCCGTCGGCGAGGAACTGCCGGAAGGCTTCCAACGCGGCAACGTAGTCGCCCCGCTCTACCTGCACCTGGCCGATGTTGTAGAGCACTCGGTAGTCTGGACTGATCTCATAGGCTCGGTTGAACTCGGCCAACGCGGCGTCGAAGCTACGGTCGCGGTAAAGCGCGACTCCGCGTTTGAACCGCTGGCTCGCCTCTTCGGTCGTTCCAGCGGTGGACGGTGAAGACGCTGTCTCGCGAGCGAACGCCGGCAGTGCGGTCACTCCGAGACCAACCATACCCAATACCACTACTAGGTGTTTCATTTCTCGTATGGGTCCGTTTCGTCGAGTTCCTGGGGCTTTGGACTGGGGCGGACGCCTCCCATATCCTCACCAGGCAGGGGATCGGCTTGGGCTGACGTAGACGCTCCGGCTGGGGGGCTTTCGGAAGAGACAGATGCGGAGTGGGTCGTTGGAATTCGGCGTCCTGGGACCCCGCGTCCCACTTGCCGCGCGCCTGCGGCTGACGTGCTCCGCTCGAGCTCATAGCTTCTGGAGATGTCACGATCGAGGACCAGTTCCTCTTCTATCGGCTCGTGGCCACTCAGAGTCACGCTCAGATGGTGCGGGCGTACGTCATAACCGTGGACAGCGCGATACGGGTTCGAGATGCGGCGTCCATCCAGCCGAATGACGGCAGTCGTCGGAATCGCTGCGATGCTGACGGACACCTGCCGAGCCGCACGGTTACCGGGATTCTCCCTAGGGATCTCTTCGGGCGTTGCGGCCTTGGCATCGAGCGCGACGGACGGTTGTTGCACGATCCCCCCTCTGGGTGAGACGAGCCATACCGTCAAGGATACCGCACTCACCATTCCGATCCCCAGTAAGAGCCATGTGCTTCCCTGCTTGTACCAGGGCACCGCTGGCACTAGTGCCACTCCCGTCAAGAGTGAGGGGTGCGTGAGATTCGAGAAGTCAGTCCGATTCAGGTTAGTGTGCGTGTGCTGCAGTCCGTCCGCTCCCGCCCGTGCCCCTCGACCCGTTTCGGAAGCCCGGCCGTCCGCCGATGCCGCATCCCTCAATGAACGTTGGGGAACGGAATTCAAGCCGGACTGACCCAAGTAGCCGTCGATACGCCTGCGCATCGTGTTGATGTCAGCGTCGAACCGGTCGCGCATGAACGCGCCCATGCTCTCGGGCCCGGCCTTAAACTTGGTGGTCGTCAGATACTGGTCGAGCGCCTGGCGGAACTCGAGTGCGGACTGATAGCGGTCCTCAGGCCGCTTCTCCAGTGCCCTGTTGCAGATGGTGACGAGCTCACGGGGAGCGGTGGGGCACACCTCGTCGATACGATGCTCGAGCCCCTGAACCCGTGCCTGATAGACACTCGCGTCCGTCTCTCCGAGAGCCCTCTTGCGTCCGGCAATCGCCTCCCACAGCATGACCCCCACGGAGAAGAGATCCGATCGCCTGTCGATGGGCTTGCACAGACACTGCTCGGGTGACGCGTACCCCAGCTTCCCTTTGACGATACCTTCTCTCGTTGCCGACACCGCTCCGAGGGACTTGGCAATCCCGAAATCGAGCAGCTTGACCTCGCCAGCATACGTGATGAATACGTTGGTGGGGCTCACGTCACGGTGGACGATTCCCAATGGGGTTCCGTCGAAGTTCGTGAGCTCGTGAGCGTAGTGCAGGCCGGACAGCACTTGGGTGAGGATCCAGATCTGCAGACTCAGCGGGATCCCAGGGTTTCTGCAGAGCTGCCGAATCTGGCGGAGGTTCTTGCCGTCGAGGAACTCAAGGGTGAGATAGTAGTTGTTGTCCTCGGCGATGACCTCGTAGGTGTGGACTACGTTGGGGTGGTTGAGCCGCACCGCGATTCGTGACTCGTTGGCGAACATCTCCACGAACTGCTCATCGTCCGCGATACCAGGCTTCAGATGCTTGATGACGAGGAGCTTACCCGCAGAGAATGGGCCGGGCTGGTGGGCAAGGTAGACATCTGCCATGCCGCCCGCTCCGAGCTTGCACACGATCTGGTAACGACCAATCGATAGTGGGGTCTGGTCGCGATTGGGGGGCGAATCAATCGACGGCACTGGGGATCATCCGTGCGTAAGATATGGTGCTGGACTTCGTCAGCATGGTGAACTCCCCAACGACTCCCAGCGAGGGATGCGTCATGGTTACGGTCGAAGACCCCGGCCTTGCCCCGATCAGCCCACCGTACCCGCTCTCGTCAGTCTCTGTCGTTTCCAGCGTCGGAAGATGCCCTTTGGAGTAGAAGGGCACCGTTGCGTCGTCTCTCGGGAACCCGGAGAAGGAAACCCCCTCAGCAGGGGCGCCGACGCAGTCCTCGGCGGTGACCACGATGAAGGCTCGAGTTGGGTCAAACTCTCCGCCGACCAGCCCGACCAGCGATTGAGCCGTTTCAAGTGACGCAAGCCGGACCGGCGGCGCGGTCATGTCGCCTCGAACGGGGGGGTTGAAGAAGTAGAGTGACGGCCCGATGCTCTCGTGGCTGAGTGAGAGGTAGCCGCTGAACCCCGTAGGCAGTTCCAGCTCCAGGACGCCATCCGCGTCGCTGGTAACCGGGGCGCCCACAGGGTTTTCGCACTCGGTGTCTATCTTGTTGCAGACCGTTGCTACCACATCTGGGAAGGGCGTGAGATCGAGCACATCGATCAGCGGAAGTCGAATCGTCGACGCCGCTTGATCACTCGACTGCTCGGGGACTCCCCTCGGCACACACTCCCACGTCGGATCGGAAACGCACACTGAGTCTTGACAGACGCTTGATGCAAACGCTCCGCCACGCTTGGTGCAGTCCCGATCGGTGGAGCACTGGATGCGGTCGTCGTCGATCGTCATGCTGCACTGGGTCAACGTGAGCAGCGATCCAAGCGAGGTCACCGCGTGTCTGAGGAAACGCTCGGCCCTGTAATTCATGCTCATTTCTCGTTCGATCGTATTCGATGGAGAGTGGCGCCTGTCAACTTCTTACGGGTCAAGATAGGTGGGGCTGAAGTGTCAGACAGGAATATAGTGCTGATGTCGACATCGAGGGTGAGGTCAGCAGGTGCTACACGGGGCATATGGAAGCGCCTATGGGGGCAGGTGCTACCGGGTAGTTGGTGAGGGAGCAGGTGGGACGAGACAGACCTGCCACCAGAAAGGGGGGCAGGAACCCAGCGTCGTGTGGACGAGGCGGCCACGCGGACTCGGACGGGCGTGTTCGGGGTCTAGACGTGTGGAGCCCGTGTGGCTCGGCGAGATTCTCTTCCGTTCACCACGCGTGGCTCTCACGGGTGATTGCCCCCACCTCGGTCAAGTCGGCGATTTCCGTCGAGGCAAGCTGAGGGCTGAGCCGTCGTTGGGGTTCGAGTCGCTCGTCGCGGCCGGCACTTCCGTTTGCCGGCCCGTGAACGTTGCATCGCTTCAGAGGTCGACTCGCAGCATCGTGGAGGCCCCGGCCTTGATCATCACATCCGACGACTGCTCTCCATACTCCGGGTGCTGGACCGTCACCGAGTGAGGGCCAGCGGGGAGCTGTAGGGTCCGCGGGGTCCAGCCTCGTTGCTGGCCATCCACGATCACCATGCCGGACGGCTCGCTCGTCACCATCAGCTTGCCGATCCCTTCGGCGGCCGGTTCCGGCTTCCGGGTGCTCGCCGTTGCTGCGGCCGGCCCGGTCGTATCCTTCGCAGACTGTCTCGCGGCTTCCGTAGCGGCTCGCGCAGGTCGCGCTCCCCGACGAGCGTGTGGTCTACTTCTCGTACTCCGGGCTTCTCGTTGGACATCGCTTTCGGCATCGGGAGCAGTGGCGGCGTCCTCGGGTTGGACTTGGGCAGCCGCCTGGCTCGGTCTTGCCTCGGTCGCGGCGGGCGGTAGGAGCAGCAAGGGTACGGACGTTTCGCTGCCGGCGCGGATCTGGATCTCGATATTGGCCAATTCGGCACGCTGGTCGGACTCTGCGCGGAGTTGGTGGGAACCCGCGGTGAGGCCGTCGACGCGACATGGGAGTCGGTCGCATCGCTGTTCTCCGTCGACGAGGAGTCGGACGCGGCTGGGCGCGGCCCCGGTGCTCTGGCTCGCGGTCACCAGAAGAGCCCCGTCCCCGTTT
Organism: uncultured Polyangiaceae bacterium; assembly: GCA_964424695.1. GTDB lineage: Bacteria > Myxococcota_A > Polyangia > Polyangiales > Polyangiaceae > JAEWRL01. The sequence goes on along the minus strand of CAYRKE010000089.1, from coordinate 4,929 downwards.
GCTGAGCGCACTAAGACCAGGACGGCTGCGAGGAGAGCCGCGGCTCCCCCAATGGCCACCCAATGGGAGGCGCTCATCCGAAATCGCCGCGCCCCCGGCGGGCTCTCGTCGACGTCCTTCACCGTGGGCTCGATGGAGAACACTCCGAGAGGGCTCCCTGAGGACAGCGGTGGCGTCGGGGGCTTGGCAGCGATACCAACGTAGCCAGGGAGGCTTCCCGCGCGGGAACCCGGCACTGGCTCACCGAGCGACACGGGGATCTCGTCTTCCTCGACCGCCGCGGTCTCGATCGGGACGGGGTCTGCGTCAGTCACCGAGAGTTCGACGGGGATTTCGTCCCTCTGGGGGGTGTTGGCCGTGACGGCGACAGCGGTTGCGTCTGGCGTAGCCGTCTCGATGGGGCTCTCGTGATCTATGGGCGCGGTTGGGACGGGGATGGCGTCAGCGGCCATCGGCGACCGAGCGGCAGCACTCTGGTCGTCCGTGGCGGCCGTCGAGGCAGCGACAGGAACAGGGCTCGGGTCCGTCGCTGACCCAAGGGCAGGACTCTGGCCCTCAGCGGTGGTCGCAGAGGCAACGATGGGGATAGCCTCGGCTGCCATCGGTGAGGCTGCTTCCACGACGGGAGCAAGGGCTGCCGTGGGCGCCTCGAGCGGAGCATCGTCGACCCGGGCTGGCGAGTGGGCTGCATCAACTCCCGGCACGGCTGGCTCAGGCACGACGCGTGGAGCGTCCCCATTCCGATCGTGGACCGCCGGCGCCGGCCTGGCGATCGAGCTGTCGCTGGGATCGGGCGCTTGGACCTGTTTCCTCGTGATCAAGGGTGGGGACGCTGACTGTGCCCGGCCACCGTGTGACGAGATGACGACGGGTGCTGCCACCGGTTCCGGAGAATCCTCCAGCGCTCCATCGGGAAGCCAGTCATCGTCGGACACCTCGAGAACCCCGTCGGTGGTCCTGTTCTCGCGAGGCGGCGTATCGGAGCGACGGAGTGCGCTAGGCAGGGAGGAGGAGCCAGCGACTGCATGGGGCACGGTCGAGGCTGCGGCGGCCTTCAATGGCGAAGCCGACGCGGCCCGGGGCAATGATGAGCTCGAGGTGGTCCGAGGCAGAGGGGACGCTGTTGCTGTCTGGGGCGGTGGCGAAGTCGACGCGGCCCGGGGCAACGATGATCTCGAGGTGGTTCGAGGCAGAGGGGACGCTGTTGCAGTCTGGGGCGGCGTCGAAGCCGACGCGAACCGCCCCGAGGACGACGTCGCGGTTCCCGGTGGAGCAGAGGAACGAGTCCTGCCTCCGGCTGGCGCGGCCGTGCTCTGACGGACCAGGCTCCCGATCGCCGCACAAGCGTCCCGTACGCGCTGGCGCGCTTCTGCGGCTGGCTCGGGCGCTTCCCCGGTGGGTGGCTCCGAACCCGTGCTTCCCTGGCCGACCGCTGGCTGCCCGGCGGGCGCGATCGCGCCGCTTCCCGGTGGCCGGGCCAGGGACTGCCCGAGCGGAACCGCTGGCCCGGTCATCGACGCAGTGCCGGGCGGTGGGTGCGTTGCCGGCGAGGTCACGCCGGGGTGTGGTGGGCCAGAGGGTCGACCGAGTGCCCCAGCGCTGGGCTGGTTGGGGCCTGGCGCGCTGGGAGCCCCAGCAACTGAGCTCCTGCCATCAGAGTCCGTAGTCGTTTTGGGCATCGTGGCCTCCTCCTCGTGGCAAGAGGGCGGGAGACGACCCCACCCGCGCCGGCCATACCGGGCGCCAGTCTAGCACCCGCAGCGCTGAAACAAGCCCAGTGATCGACCGCTTGCCGACGAGGGAGCTTGTCACCCAAGGCAGTGTAGCGGCTGAATCGGTTTCTGCCGCGTTCGGCCAACGGTAGGCTTCACTTTCGAAGAGAGCCGCGCCCGAATCCGGTTGACGGCTGTCAGACGAGTCCGTCGTCCTCCGTCTCGTTCTGAGAGCCCGTCCGGCGGCGGCGGCGGGCGTTTCGCGCAACCTTTTCGGCGCGGGGTCCCGAAGGACTTCCCCACCGCGACGTCTGCGCGAACCCTTGAGTCGTCGGGCAGGGGCGCGGCGCGGTCCGGCCCGGAGCCGAAGGGGGGGTCCACTGCCTAGCGGATCTCGACGGCATAGAGCGTGCAGCCGGGGTGGTAGCCCCAGGGCTTCCGTGCGCCGCCCTCCGGGTGATAGTGCCGCTCGATGCGACCCGCGAAGTCGTGACCGTCGAGCGAGAACGGGACCTCGTGGAGTCTGACGGAGCGGCGCGGTGGCGCGCCGGAACGCGCCGCCTCGCGACTGAGCTACAGTCCCGAAGCGGCGCGGCGCGCGCACGTTCCAGCGGGCGGACCCCCACTATGCTCGATGACCGTCAGTGCGCTGGGGCCTGTGATTCGCAGAAGAGGGAGCCTCCGCCGATCCGTGGGCGGCGCAGGCTTCCGACGACGTTCTCCACCATGCGAAGCCCGGTGTCAGCGGCCGAGGTCATGATGGACTCAGGGTGGAACTGCACGGCCATGATTGGCAGGGTTGCGTGCTCGATCGCCATGATGTCCCCACTCCGGGTATGCGCGATGGCCCGGAGCTCGCCAGGGAGCGCCTCCGGAGCTGCGACCAGAGAGTGGTAACGCCCCACGACGAAACGTTCGGGCAATCCGCTGAAGAGCCGTGACGCCTGGGTGACGACCTCCGAAGGCTTGCCGTGCATGGGGTAGCCGAGTTGTTCGAGCCTGCCCCCGAAGTACTCGACGATGCCCTGGAGTCCGAGGCACACACCAAAGACAGGGAGCTGGCGCTCCAGCGCCCAGGCGAGCGTGGCCGAGAGCCCAAACTCGCTCGGACGCCCCGGTCCAGGGGAGAGGACCACCATATCGGGACGCTCGTCGTCGAAGGCACGGGTGCTGCCTTTGCCGCGTCGAGTCGTCACCTCCGCCCCGGTCTGTCGAAGGTAGTTCGCCAGGGTGTGGACGAAGGAGTCCTCGTGGTCCACGAGGAGGATCCTGACGCCGTGGCCCACCGCCGAACCGACGATGCGTGCCCCGCTCGGCTGCGGTTCTTCCACCAAGACGGCCTCCAGCAAGGCCGAGGCCTTGAGCCGTGTTTCTGCTTCTTCTGCCTCTGGAACCGAGTCGTACAGGAGCGTGGCGCCCGCCCGAACCTCGGCGCGGCCATCGATGACTCGAATCGTCCGGAGGGTGAGCCCGGTGTTGAGGTTGCCATCGAAGCCCACCACGCCAACGGCTCCTCCGTACCATGCGCGGGGAGAGCGCTCGTCGTGTTCGATGCGCCGGATGGCAGCGGGCTTCGGGGCTCCGGTTACAGTCACTGCCCACGTGTGCGACAGGAAGGCATCAAAGGCGTCGTAGTCGGCGCGGAGGATCCCCTCGACGTGATCCACGGTGTGGATCAGCTTGGAGTAGAGCTCGATTTGACGGCGTCCGAGGATGCGTACACTGCCAGGCTCGCAGATCCGGGACTTGTCGTTACGATCGACGTCGGTGCACATCGTGAGCTCTGACTCGTCCTTGGCGGAGTTCAAGAGCTCACGGATCCTGAGCTCATCCTCGATGGGATCTGCACCGCGGGCGATGGTCCCCGAAATGGGGCAGGTTTCCACTCGCCTTCCTTCCACTCTCACGTACATCTCGGGCGAGGCGCCGACCAAGTACTCGCCGCGGCCGAGGTTGATGAGGAAGGCGAAGGGGGCAGGATTGCGTCGCTCGAGCCTGCGAAACAGCGTGGAGGGGGGCGCCGAGCAAGGTGTGTGAAAGGTCTGGCTCAACACGAGCTCGAAGAGATCTCCTCGAAGGAATGCCTCCTGGGCTCGTTTCACGTTCGCCACGTAGTCGATCGGTTCGTGATCTGCCACCTTCGGGCCGGGCTGCCGCGCCTCGAACGCCGCGGTAGCGCCGGTTCTCTCGAGGCCGGAGGTGCTGCGGTCGCCGAAGCTGAACTCGTAGTCGAATCGACTGGAGCGCCCGGTGTGCCGATCGACTACCACCAAGCGATCCGGCAAATAGAGCACGAGATCACGTTGCTGCTTCGGCCGCTCGTGGCGAAGCGGGACGGGCTCGAACTGGAAACAGAGATCGTACCCAAACGCTCCATACAGCCCCAAATGCGCATCCGCTGGCGATCCGAAACCCTGGGTGAGCGCTCGAAGCACCGAGAAGAGCGAAGGTTGCTGGCTCCGCTTCTCTTCGGGGAACTGCGCCGCTGACGCGGCGACTCGCCCCTCGATGCGCGTAGTCCCAACCACCGCGAGGTGCTCCAGGTGGGGATGCCCCTCGAGCAGCCCCACCGCCGCGGCGATGAGGAGCTCGCCTCGTTTGTTGAGGGCCTCGAGCTGGAACTCCCTGCCGACTCCGGTAAGTACCAGGGGCGGGTCGACGAAGGCTACGTCCCAACGGGTGTAGCGTCCTGGGTACTCGTAGCCCGAGGAGAGCAGCACGCCGCGGCGTTCGTCCAGGGCTGCGACGACTTCTCCCAGGGCCTCGTCGCGGCCCACTGGGTGCTCGCGCCTCGAAACGACGAGGCCAGACGGAGTCACGTAGGATGTATCGCTGTCGGATTTCGAAAGAGTTGCCATCGGGGGTCTCCAGGTGGGCCTCCCGACAAGGCTGAGAACATACGAAAAAGGCCGCCTTGCCGGGCGGCCTTGGTCGTCTTGCTAGCTTGCTAGGCTCAATGACTACAGGGTGCCGCCTCTGAATTGCAGAGGCGCCACCAAAGGCGAAGCGAGCTAGCCGAACTCAAAAACATCGTAACGCGCAGAATGACGGGGGCCCACCGTGCTGTCAAGGAGCAAGTGCTCCTTCGACTCGGAGAACCGACGGGGCACGAGCTCCGTAGCGGCGCCGTACCCCTCCGAGCGATCCCTTGGGAGCCCGTGCCGTGCGGTCATGGGCGAGCTCGGATCGGCCCGGCGCGTCCACTCGGGCACAGTGC